>NZ_JBSNCC010000040.1:0-17921 GCF_053764715.1 Methylobacterium sp. Gmos1
CGCCAGGTACGGCGCCACCAGCGCCCATTCTTCATCGGACACGTCGGACGGGTAGGCGGGGCGATCGGCGCTCATACCCCTCAACGCCCACGCTACGTCATAAGTTCATAACACGCTCTAGAGTGTTGCTCGGTCGCCCTGCCACACCATACACGGCAAATATAAAATTCCACACCGCCAGAATTGGAATTAGCCGAGATCTACCGGGGAGATATTCCGTTTCCGCTTCTCCCCCTTTCCCGGATGAATAGAGCGGCAGCGGAAGGAGATCCGGGATCCAGCGAAAAAAATTGCGAAGCGTCCGTGAGTCTACAGCGGTCCAATATTCAGAGCCGCTTCGCGGCGAGTCTTACGGCTGGATTCCGGATCTCCTTCCACTTCGTTTCAGTCGTCCGGGAAAGGGGGAGAAGCGGAAGCGATGACTGACCAACGAGTCTGATCCGGGCCAAAGCTTCGCCATATGCCGGCATCGTCTATCGTGGCGCTGCGATCAGGCAGCGCTCCAGGTCTTTGATTGTGCCGCGCACCTTCGACGAACCGGCATCCACACCAACGAGAAATCCCAAGAGGCCGTCCGTCATGTGGCTCCTCACCCCCCGGTCGTGCTCTGGCGGCGCCTGCTGCTCGTCGGACGGGGGCTCGGCGCCCTTCTCCTGCTGGCGGGGACGCCGCCGCGGCGCTCCTGCGCGGCAGCGGCCCGGTCGGCGCGCGGCTCGCCGGGCAGCGCCGGTTGCCGACGACCTCGGCCGCCGCGACCCTGGCCCTCGACGAATTGCTTGACCGGCCGGCGGCACTCGCCGGCGCCCAGGCGGCGGCGCAGGCCGGCGACGAGGCGGGCCTCGCCGCCCACGTGTTCGAGGCGCTGCGCTTTCGCCCGCTCAAGCCGGTGATCTACCGCCGGGCGATGCGCGCCCGCCGCATCCCGGAGGGCACGATGGTGTTCGCCGCCAACCTGTCGGCGATGTTCGACCCCCTGGCGGTGCCCCGGCCCGGCCGGTTCCGCACCGACCGGCCGTGGGACACCTACATGCTGTGGGGCCACGGCCCGTACCTGTGCTTCGGCGCGCATCTCAACCGCGCGACGCTGCCCGGCCTGCTCAAGCCCCTCCTCGCCCGCCCGTCCCTGCGCCGCGCCAACGGCGCGCGCGGCCGCATCGACACGCAAGCCACGCCGTTCCCGGTCCACCTCGAGGTGGTGTTCGAGGCCTGACGGGGCGGCCGGTCAGGCCGCCCGGACCTGCGCCAGGAAGTGCGACACCTCGGCCGAGAGGCGCTCGGACTGGCGTGACAGCTCGGTGGCCGAGGCCAACACCTGGCTCGCCGCGGCCCCCGTCTCCTCCGCCGCGCCCGCCACGCCCGCGATGTTGCCCGTCACCTCGCCGGTGCCGACCGCGGCTTGGCTGACGTTGCGCACGATCTCCTGCGTCGCCGCGCCCTGCTCCTCCACCGCCGCGGCGATCGAGGTCGCGACGCCCGAGATCTCCTCGATCCGCGCCGTGATCTGGCCGATCGCGCCGGCCGCCTGACCCGTCGAGGCCTGGATCGCCGCGATCTGGCTCGTGATCTCCTCCGTCGCCCGTGCCGTCTGGCCGGCGAGTTCCTTCACCTCGGCGGCGACCACCGCAAAGCCGCGCCCCGCCGCCCCCGCACGCGCCGCCTCGATCGTGGCGTTCAGCGCCAAGAGGTTGGTCTGGGCGGCGATCGAGGAGATCAGCCCAACCACGTCGCCGATGCGGGCGGTGGCCTCGGTCAGCGCGCGGACCTGATGCGCGGTCTGCCCGGCTTCCGCAACGGCGGCGTGCGCGAGGCGGGCCGAGCCGTCGACCTGGCGGCCGATCTCCTGGACCGAGGCGCCGAGTTCTTCCGCTGCCGCGGCCACCGTCTCGACGTTGGAGGCGGCCTCCTCGGCGGCAACTGCTACGGCGGTGGACTGCGTGGCGGTCTGGGTCGCGGTCGCGGTCATGGTCTGGGCGGTGCCGCGCAGCTCGCCCGAGGCCGAGGCGACGGTGGCGACGACCCCGGTGATCGAGGCCTCGAAGCCCTGGATCAGCTCGTTCAGCGACGCGGCGCGGCGCATCCGGCGCAACTCCTCGGCCTCGCTCTCGCCCCGCAGGCGCTCACGCTCGATCGCGTTGTCGCGGAACACCAGCACGGCGCGGGCCATCGCCCCGACCTCGTCGCGCCGCCCGGCTTCCGGCACCGCGAGGTCGGTGCGTCCCTGCGCGAGCGTGCCCATGACGGCGCGCAAGGACTCCATCGGCCGCACCACCGAGCGAACGATCATGAGCGAGACGCCGCCGAGGACGAGCAGGATGACGAGGCCGGCGACCGCGAGGCGCTCGACCTGGGCGACGATCATCTCGCGCAGGTCGCTGACGTACTCGCTGACGCCGATCGAGAAGCCGAAGGGCGCGTAGTAGCGAAACAGCCCGATCTTCGGCACCGCCGCGCTCGCGCCCTCCGGAACCCAGGTGTAGCGGAACGTCGCGACGCCATCCCGCGCCGCCCGCGGCATCACGTCGGCGACGTAGCGAAATCCGGTCGCATCGGTCACGCCCATCAGGTTGCGGCCGACCACCTTGGCGGAGGGGTGGGCGATCACCGTGCCGGTGGCGTCGTTGACGAACAGGTAGTTGTCGCGCCCGTGCCGCATCGCCGCGATGTCGGCGAGCGCCGCCTCCCGGGCCGCCGCCTCGCTCATCTCAGCCTTCTCCGCCTTCTGCCGGTAGCGCTCGATGACGTTGGCCGCCGCCTCGGTGATGAGCGCCATGCGCTCGATGCGCTGCGCCAGCATCGCCTCGTACTGGTAGTTGAGCGCGATCCCGCCCAGGGCGACAAGGCTCAAGGTCGCGAGCGCGATCAGCAGGGCGAACTTGCGGGGAAGGGTGAGCACGAACATGGGACAGCCGCTCCGGATCCGGTCCTCGCCGGATGCTCCGCCGGACCTAGATCTACATTCGTGAACGGCCGGTATACATTGTTAGCGTTTGGAACGATTTAGAATCGATCGCGAAGATCTTGACCATACGGCATCGACGATAACCGCCGGGCGTTCGGCCGGGTCTTGATCCGGCCATCGCCCGACATCCTGAAGCCGTGCGCGACGGCCGTACGAAACGGTGCACGACAGTCGCGAACGCGTAGGTCCGACGGGTGGACGTTCCATTGCACGCCAATCCCTGTTCACGGACGACTGCAACGAAGTGGAAGGAGATCCGGGAAAGGGGGAAGTGGCCTACGATCTTCCTTCAGCTTGCCGATCGCATCTGTGCATGTGGCGGAGATACACAGCACCATTTTCAAGCGTGTCGCCTTCGACGGATGGGCGTGCCTTTCGCGGGAGATTGCTCAACCGACCCCCGCCCGCAACGCCCCCCGCCGCCGCGGCGCCACCGCGACCGCCGCCGGCTCGCCGCCGCGGGCGAGCGCCAGCACCATGCCGGTAAAAATCTCCTGCAACGCCGCCGTCGAGAGCCGCCCTTCCGGCTTGTACCAGGTGCAGATGCCCGACAGCATCGCGAGGATCGCCAGCGTCGCCATGCGGGTATCGGCGAGCCGGAACTCGCCGGTGGCGCAGCCGTGGTCGAGGATGTCGCCGAGCTTGCGCTCGTAGTCGCGCCGCATCGCCACCACCGCGGCGAGGTTGTCCGGCTCCAGGCTGCGCAGCTCGGAGTAGCAGATGAACACCTCCTGCGGCCGCGCGACGTGGTAGGCGACGTGGAACTCGGTGAAGCGGGTCAGCCGCTCTTCGCCGGTCCCCTCCGGCAACAGGGCCGCGTCGAGGGCGGCGTGCAGGTCGAGCATGTGCCCGCGGATGAGGTCGAACAGGAATTCCTGCTTGTTGCGAAAGTAGTTGTAGAGCGAGCCCTGCTGGATGCCGACCTCGGCGGCGAGCTGGCGCAGGCTCATCGCGGCGTAGCCATGGGTGGCGATCAGGCTCAACCCCGCCCGCCGGATGGCCTCCTCGGTCCGCGGTCCCGACGAGCCTGCGATACGCGCCATGCTGTCCCTAACCCTGTCCCCGAGGGGCTCCCCCGCCCCACGACTTTCGTCGCCCCAGTGTAGCACTTGACGCTCGGAAAAAAACAGTCGAACGTATTTTCATCGCGGATGACCGGGACGCATACCCGGCATCCCAGAATGGCAGAGCAGCGCCGGACACGAGCGCGGCCGCCATCCTCAGGGGAGGATCAGGCGTGGCGGAAACCCTCGCGGTTCGCCAGATCTCGTTGCGTTTCGGCGGCGTGAAGGCACTGACGGATGTCAGCTTCGCGGTCGAGAAGGGCGAGCTCTTTTCGATCATCGGCCCCAACGGCGCCGGCAAGACCTCGATGATCAACTGCATCTCGGGCCGCTACCGGCCGTCGGAAGGGCAGATCCTGCTCGACGGCCGCGACATCACCAAGGCGACGCCGAACCATCGCCCGAAGCTCGGCATCGGCCGCACCTTCCAGAACCTCGCGCTGTTCCACCACATGAGCGTGCTCGACAACATCCTCGTCGGGCGCCACCACCTGATGCGCAACAACTTCGTCACCGGTGCGCTCTACTGGCTGCCCGGCGTCCAAAGCGAGGAGCTGGCGCATCGCCGCCGAGTCGAGGAGATCGTCGACTTCCTCGACCTCCAGGCCTACCGCAAGGCCCCCGCCGGCACCCTCTCCTACGGCCTGCGCAAGCGGGTGGAACTGGCCCGCGCCATGGCGCTGGAGCCCAAGCTGATCCTCCTCGACGAGCCGATGGCCGGCATGAACCTCGAGGAGAAGGAGGACATGGCCCGCTACATCGTCGATCTCAACGAGGAATTCGGCATGACCGTCGTGATGATCGAGCACGACATGGGCGTGGTCATGGACATCTCGCATCGCGTCATGGTGCTCGATTTCGGCCGCCGCATCGCGCTCGGCCGGCCCGAGGCGGTACTCGCCGATCCGCACGTGCGAAAGGCCTATCTCGGCGAGGAGGACGAGGAGCCCTCGGTTGCCGAGCCGGCGAGGGCCGCGTCGTGACGACCGACTTCTCCGAGCGCGCGCGGCGTGCCGACACCTTCCCGAAGCTCCTGCGCCTCAACGCCGCCGAGCACCCGCACGAGGTGGCTTTGCGCGAAAAGATCTTCGGGCTGTGGCGCCCGACGACTTGGGGCCAGTACCACGCCCGCACCCGCGCCTTCGCCCTCGGCCTGTCCGACCTCGGCATCGACAACGGCGACGTCGTCGGGCTGATCGGCGACAACCGGCCCGACTGGGTGGCGGGCGAGATCGCCGCCCACGCGCTCGGCGCCCTGTCGCTCGGCCTCTACCGCGACGCACTGGAGGACGAGGTCCAGTATCTCCTGGCCTTCGCCGGGGCGAAGGTCGTGATCGCCGAGGACGAGGAGCAGGTCGACAAGCTCCTCAACCTCGCCGACGGCGTGCCGAGCCTGCGCCACATCGTGTTCTGCGACCCCCGCGGGATGCGCAAGTACGACGACCCGCGCCTGATCTCGGCCGAGACCCTGGCCGCCCGGGGCGAGGCCCGGCACGCTGCCGATCCCGGCCTCTACGACCGGATGGTCGAGGCGACGGAAGCCGAGGCGGTCGCGATCCTGTGCACCACGTCGGGCACCACGGCGCGGCCGAAGCTCGCGATGCTGAGCGGGGGCCGCGTGCTTCGCCACTGCGCCCGCTACCTCGCCGCCGACCCGAAGGGGCCCGACGACGACTACGTCTCGGTGCTGCCGCTGCCCTGGATCATGGAGCAGGTCTACGCGCTCGGCCAGGCGCTCCTCTCCCGCATGAAGGTCAACTTCGTCGAGGATGCCGACACCCTGATGCACGATTTCCGGGAGATCGCCCCGACCTTCGTGCTGTTCGCCCCCCGGGTCTGGGAGGCGGTCGCCGCCGACGTGCGCGCCCGGATGATGGACGCCTCCCCCTTCAAGCGCGCCCTCTACGAGCGCGGCATGAGGATGGGGCTCTCCGCCCTCGACCAGGGCAAGCGCTCGGGCGCCGCCGACGCCCTGCTGTTCCGGGCCCTTCGCGACCGGCTCGGCTTCACGCGGCTGACGTCTGCCGCGACCGGCGGGGCGGCGCTCGGGCCCGACACGTTCCGGTTCTTCCGCGCCATGGGCGTGCCGCTGCGCCAGCTCTACGGCCAGACCGAGACGCTCGGCGCCTACACCCTGCACCGGGGCGAAACCGTCGATTTCGACACCGTCGGCGTACCGTTCGACGACAGCATCGAGATCCGGGTGCTCGATCCCGACCGCAACGGCATCGGCGAGGTGCTGGCGCGCCACGCCAACATGTTCCACGGCTACTACAAGGCCGATCCGAACGCCCCGAGCGACGTGCGCGAGGGCTGGATGCACACCGGCGACGCCGGCTACGTCGACAAGAAGGGCGAGCTCGTCGTCATCGACCGGATCAAGGATCTCGCCGTCAATGCCCATGGCGAGCGCTTCTCGCCGCAATACATCGAGAACAAGCTGAAGTTCTCGCCCTACGTGGCCGAGGCCGTGATCCTCGGCGCCGGGCGCGAGTACCTGGCGGCGCTGATCTGCATCCGCTACGCGGTGGTGGCGAAGTGGGCCGAGAAGAACCGCATCGCCTTCACCACCTATTCCGATCTCGCCTCGAAGCCGGCGGTGATCGAGCTGATCCGCCGTGAGGTCGAGCGGGTCAATGCGGGCCTGACCGACGTGCAGCGCGTCGCCAAGTTCGTGCTCCTCTACAAGGAGCTCGACGCCGACGACGGCGAACTGACCCGCACCCGCAAGGTCCGCCGCGGCGTCATCAACGAGAAATACGCCGACCTGATCGACACGATCTATGCCGGTGCGCCGAGCTACCGGGTCGACACGGTGATCCGGTTCCAGGACGGCACGACGCAGCGCATCCGCACCACCCTGCCGGTGATCGACCTCACGGCTTCCCCCGCCACCCTCGCCGCCGCCGAATAGGGGCCTTGAGGCCATGAACACCCATCTGCTGCTCCAGCTCGTCGTCAACGGGCTGATCGTCGGCGCCCTCTACGGGGTGGTCGCGATGAGCTTCGTCCTGATCTACAAGGCGAGCCAGGTCGTGAACTTCGCGCAAGGCGAGTTCCTGCTGATCGGCGCCTGGGTGTGCTGGTGGCTGCTCACCACCTACCAGCTGCCGTTCCTGGTCGGCATGGCGGTCACCTTCGCGTTCATGCTGGTCTTCGGCATCGCCCTCCAGGTGGTGGTGCTGCGGCCGCTGATCGGCGAGCCGATCATCTCGGTCATCATGGTGACGATCGGCCTGTCGATCTTCTTCCAGGCGCTGTGCAAGTGGCTGTTCGGCGTGTTCGCCCAGCCGTTCCCGCCGATCTTCCAGACGCAGTCGGTGTCGTTCCTCGGGCTCGAGATCCAGACCGTGTACCTGATGAGCCTCGGCATCTCGGTCGCCATGATGGCGGGCTTCGCCTGGTTCTTCCGCTACTCCAAGCACGGGCTCGCGATGCGGGCCACCGCCTTCAACCAGCAGGTGGCGCAATCGCTCGGCATCTCGGTGCGCAACGTGTTTGCCCTCGCCTGGGCGATCTCGGCGGTGGTGTCTTCGGTCGCCGGCATCGTCGTCGGCATCGTCAACGGCGTCTCGTCGGCGCTGTCGCTCTACGGCATCAAGGTGTTCCCGGCCGTCATCCTCGGCGGGCTCGACTCGGTCGTCGGCGCGGTCATCGGCGGCCTCGTCATCGGGGTCTTGGAGAACGTCGCGCAGTACGTCGACGGCCAGTACCTGCACTGGGGCAACCTCTACGAGATCGTTCCCTTCTACGTCCTGGTGGTGATCCTGATGATCAAGCCCTACGGCCTGTTCGGCACCCGCGACATCGAGCGCGTCTGATGGCGACCCAGAGTCTGATCCCCGCCGGCGACTACCGCACGACGTATGCCGCCGACACCACCATCTTCCCGACCGCCGGCAGCCGCTACGCGGTCTGGGCGGGGCTGGCGCTGCTCTGCCTCGCGCCCCTCGTCCTCGACCGCTACTGGCTGAGCCTCTTGATCCAGATCGGCTACTTCGCGGTGGCGGCTCTGGGCTTGAACATCCTGGTCGGCTTCACCGGGCAGATCTCGATCGGGCATGCCGCCTTCTTCGGCTTCGGCGCCTTCGCCTCGGCCTGGCTGTCGAACAACTATGGCATCCCGGTCTTCTTCGCGATCCCGCTCGCGGGCGTGATGACGACGGCGATCGGCCTGATCTTCGGTCTGCCGGCGGCCCGGCTGAAGGGCCTGTATCTCGCCATCGCGACGCTCGCCGCGCAGTACATCCTCCAGGACTTCTTCGCCCGGGCGAACTGGTTCACCGGTGGGGTGGCCGGCACGGCGGCCGAGGCCTTCTCGATCGTCGGGTTCGCCTTCGACACCGACCACCGCTACTTCTACGTCGTGCTGGCCTACCTGGTGCTGACCTTCGTGCTGGCCACCAACCTGATGCGCTCCCGCGACGGCCGGGCGCTGGTGGCGGTGCGCGACCACTACCTCTCGGCGGAGATGATGGGGATCAACCTCACCCGCTACCGCACCCTGTCCTTCGGCCTCTCGGCCTTCTTCGCCGGCATCGGCGGCGCGCTCTACGCGCATTACCTGCAATTCGTCTCCGTCGAGGGGTTCGGGATCCTGCTCTCGATCCAGTTCCTCGGCATGATCATCATCGGGGGCCTCGGCTCGATCATGGGCACGCTGATGGGCACCGCCTTCATGGTGCTGGTGCCCGAGGCCATGGGCTGGCTCACCGATGCGGTCCGCGGCTCCTCCCTCGACCGGGCGCTGGCGCTCAAGGACAACCTGTCCTTCCTGCGCGAGATGGCGATCGGCCTCGTGATCGTGCTGTTCCTGATGTTCGAGCCCGACGGGCTCGCCCACCGCTGGCGCCAGATCAAGGCGTACTGGAAGCTGTATCCGTTCTCGCACTGACATCATCGGGAAAACGAGGGGAGGTTCGGCCGTACTGGGCAGGCTGCTCGCGACAAGCTCCCCCTTTTCCCGGACGACTGAAACGAAGTGGAAGGAGATCCGGGATCCAGCAGAAGAAGTGCCGCGAAGCGGCTCTGATTTGCAACGTTGCAGGCACAAGGACGCTTCGCGACTTTTTGTGCTGGATCCCGGATCTCCTTCCGCTGACGCTTCAGTCGTCCGGGAAAGGGCGAGGATCACGAAGAACCGGCTTGGCCATCACTCTCCGTCGTATACCGTGACCATCATCGACGAGGCTGGCGAACCAGCCCATTACCGGAGGAAACCCATGCTTCGCCTATCATTTGGCCTGTCCCTTGCCTCGGCCGCCGCCCTCGCCCTCAGCCTGCCGGCGCTGGCCGCCGAGATCCCGATCGGCCACCTCGCCGACCAGAGCGGCGCCACCTCCGATGTCGGCGTCCCTTACGCCCAAGGGGTGGCCGACGCGCTCGCCTACGTGAACCGCAAGGGCGGCATCAAGGGCGAGAAGATGAACGTCGAGTCGGTCGATTACGGCTACCAGGTGCCGCGCGCCGTCGCGCTCTACAAGAAGTGGACCGGCGGGCGCGACAAGGTCGCGGCGATCCAGGGCTGGGGCACCGCCGACACCGAGGCGCTGTCGGCCTTCGTCACCAAGGACGAGATCCCCTACATCTCAGGCTCGTACGCCGCGCAGGTGAGCGACCCGACCGGCGCCAGCGGCAAGGCCAAGGCCGCCCCCTACAACTTCTTCTACGGGCCGAGCTATTCCGACGCGCTGCGCGCCATGCTCCAGTGGGCCGCCGACGACTGGAAGGCCAAGGGCAAGACCGGCAAGCCGAAATACGTCCACATGGGCGGCAACCACCCCTACCCGAACTCGCCCAAGGAAGCCGGCGAGGCGATGGCCAAGGACCTCGGCTTCGAGGTGCTGCCGGCGATCGTCTTCGCGCTCGCGCCCGGCGACTACACCGCCCAGTGCCTGACCGCCAAGAACGCGGGCGCGAACTACGCCTATCTCGGCAACACGGGCGGGTCGAACATCTCGCTGCTCAAGTCCTGCAAGTCGGTCGGCACCGACATCCAGTTCATGGGCAACGTCTGGGGCATGGACGAGAACGCCGCCAAGGCGGCGGGCGAGGCGGCGAACGGCGTCGTCTTCCCCGTCCGCACCGCGGCGGTGAGCGGCAGCACCGCGCCCGGCATGGCGATGGCGGCCGAGATCTCGAAGGTGTCGGACGCCGCCGGCACCGCCTACCGGCCGGTGCACTACTACACCGGCATCTGCGCCGCGCTCTACATGACCGAGGCGCTGGCCTGGGCCAAGGACAACGGGGGTCTGGCCGGTCCCAACGTCCGCAAAGGCTTCTACCAGAAGAAGGACTGGGTGCCCGCCGGCATGGAGGGCGTCTGCGTCCCCTCGACCTGGTCGCCCACCGACCATCGCGGGATGATGGAGGTGCACATCTACCGCGCCAAGGTCTCGGGTCCCACCGACGGGGCGCTGCCCGACCTGATCAAGGCCGGCACGATCAAGCTCGAGCCGGTCAAGACCGTGACGCTGCCGCGCAAGAGCGAGTGGCAGGGGTGGTGAGGCCTCTCCTGAAAGGGTGACCCGCCTCTGAACCCTTCCCCCTCTGCGGGGGAGGGTGCCCCGCGAACGCGGGGCGGGAGAGGGGACGCCGCTTCCGGAGATGTCGCGACCATGATGACGGGCGCTACCTGGATCAGCGTCGCGCCGCCCCTCTCCCGGCCCCTGCTGCCGCAGGGACCACCCTCCCCCGCAGCTGGGGTAGGGTCCGACGTCGCATCTCGCTGAAACGAAAGCCGCCCGATGTCGCAGGTCATGACCCTGGAGCGCCCCACCCCCGACGCCGCGCCCGCTCCCCTCCTGAGCCTCCGCAACGTCGAGGTCGTCTACGACGACGTGATCCTGGTCCTGCGGGGCCTGAGCCTCGACGTGCCGGCGGGCTCGATCACCGCGCTGCTCGGCGCCAACGGCGCCGGCAAGTCGACGACGCTGAAGGCCATCTCGGGCCTGCTGCGCTCGGAGGACGGCGAGGTCACCCGCGGCGAGATCGTGTTCGACGGCGCCCGCATCGACGGCATCGAGCCCGACAGGATCGTGCGCCGCGGCATCTTCCAGGTGATGGAGGGCCGCCGCATCGTCGCCGACATGACCCCGATGGAGAACCTGCGCCTCGGCGCCTTCTCGCGCCGCGATAAGGAGATCGGCCAGGACCTAGAGCGGGTGCTGACCTACTTCCCGCGCCTCAAGGAGCGCACGGGGGCGGCGGGCTACCTCTCGGGCGGCGAGCAGCAGATGCTGGCGATCGGCCGCGCGCTGATGGCCCGCCCCCGCCTGATCCTGATGGACGAGCCCTCGATGGGCCTCTCGCCCCTCCTGGTGAAGGAGGTTTTTTCGATCATCCGCCAGATCAACCAGGATCTCGGCGTCACCATCCTGCTCGTCGAGCAGAACGCCCGCGCCGCCCTCTCGGTGGCCGACCGCGGCTACATCATGGAGCAGGGCAAGGTGGTGCTCGACGGCACCGTCGAGGAATTGCGCACCAACGAGGACGTGAAGGAGTTCTACCTCGGCGGCGCCGGCGACCAGAGGAAAAGCTTTCGCAATCTGAAGAGCTTCAAGCGGCGCAAGCGGTGGATCTGAGCGTCTGTTCCACTCGACGCGCCGGACACTGTCGATGTGATTCCGGGGCCGCGCAGCGGAGCCCGGAATGACCCGGCGGGTATGGAGATCGGCCGAGGCCGATCGAACCAATCTCTCGCCTCTGGCACCCGATCGACGCTATCGATCGGCTCCTCAGAGCCGGTAGCGGATCTGGTCGGTCCTCAAACGCTCTACGCGTCGGCATCAACCACTTAGCCCTTCGCGTGGAACGGAATTGGAACGAGCAGCCTTCTGCGCCTCGTTCGCCGCCCGGCTGGTAGCGCTGGTGAATTTCACCTGCTTGCCCTCATAAGGCAGGGGGTCCGCCAGCACCGCCCGTATCAGCCCGTCCAGCGCCGTCGCCGCGTTCTTCTGGTAGCTGGGCGACATGTGGGTGTAGCGCTCGGTCATCGAGTACCCGCCCATCCGGTGCGCCATGAAGTTCGCGGCCTCCCACGGGGACACGTCCATCTCGCGCAGATACGATGCGACCGTATGGCGCAGGCTGTAGGCGTTCACCCTCCCCTTCAGCTTGGTCCGCTCCCGCGCCTTCGGCCAGACGTGCACCATCCGGCCGATGGTCCGACCGCGGAACATGATGACCCGGGGCGTGTCCTGCGGGAGCGCCTTCAGCACCTCCACCAGCGCCGGGCCGATTTTGACGGTAGCGCGCCGCTTGGAGGTCTGTTTCCGGCCCTCAGGGTTCAGGCTGATGATGCCGCGCTCAAGGTCCACCTGTGGCCAGGTCAGGGTGGTGATGGCCTCCGGCCGGCCACCGGTCCCAAGGGCGAGCAGGATGTACAGCCGGAAATGCGGCTCCTCACTCCCCTGCCAGTAGAGGCGGCGCAGCTGGTCAACGGTCAGCGGGTCGCCCATCGGCCGCACATTCTCCACCTTGAGGCAGTGGATGTGCGGGACCGTGGCGATGATGCCCCGGCGGTGAGCGCGGTTCAGGGCCGCCCGGCCGATCTCAAGGGTTCGGTTGACCGAGTTGTGCCGCAACCCCTTCGCTTCCAGGAAGGCGCGGAACTGTTCCTGACGCGGCATGTCCCGCGCGTCCGAGACCGTGGCCGCCCCCCAGAACTCGAGCCAGTAGCGCAGCAGGATCTTGATGGTCCCCGCGCTGCGCAGCTTCGCCCCGTGGTTCTCGTGGTACTCCTTGAACACCTCGGCCAGCGTCACCTCACCGGGGGCGAGCTGGCGGCTATGGTTCAGCCGCTCAGCCATCCACCACTCATCGAGCTTCTGCCGGGCTACCTCAAAGTCCGTAGTGCCGAGGCTAGCGCGGCGGGTTTGCTCGGCCCCTTTATCGTACCAGGTCCGATACCATGCCTGGCTTCCTGACCGTTGGGAGAGCCAGAACTCTCCGACGCGATATTCTCGCTCATCGTACTTGCTTCTTCCGGCGGGCTTCCCCCGTACAGCAGCCATGCTTTTGCTCCATACAATCTAAAGTGAGCGATATGCATGCCGAGGTAGACCCAGCTCTTTCCGACGTAATGGTGAGGAACCTGATCCCTATTCCGCTTCAGCCAGGTCCGGTCCTCCGGGTTGTTCACGTTCGGCCGGACGTAGGCCATGGCTTCTTTTTCGCTGAGGGATTGGTATTTCCCGAGCTTCAGGTATTCCAGCATCCCTTCCAGTTGTTTTTCCCTGACTTCGTCGGGGATTTTTGTCGGATCAATCACGACATCCTCCAGTGTAGCGGATTTCTGGTGAAGACTAGACTGAGTCACAGTGACTCAATCCAGTCTGCAAGAGGGAGCGAATCAGGGCACGCGCTCTGCGGCTGGAGGCGCCTTGGCCGGGGCCGGAGGTGCCGTGACCTGCTGGCACGTCCCGCCGAGACGGAACCCACGGTCCAGCCACTCCGGCAGGACACAGAGGAAGGCCAGCAGCACCAGGAACTTGATGCTGTGCGTGAACCCCTTGGTGCAGCCCACCCCGAGGGCGAGCAGGGCCGTCATGAAAGTGATCGCCCCGTACCAGGCGGTGATGCCGGTGAACTCCGCCACCTCCCGCCCGAGGCAGTAGACCCAGGGCCGGGTGCCGTACTGGACGAGGGCGTAGTTAAGCCCGGCAGCGACCGCGACGGCGGCGACGGCGTCGGACAGGTCGAGCGTGGATTTGCCTTTGGCTTCGGAAGCCATGACGAACTCCCTTGGGTTGGGTTCTGGAAGCCGCCCAGCCGACCCCGTTCGCCAGCAGCTGAAAGCAACTGACGGTGATGGAGAAGATTGCGAGGTAAAGCTGGGCGATGAGTTTGATGAGTGAAGCTAAAAGCTTCACCGCCGGAATGTCCGGGTTTGGGTAAAGGTCATGGTGCGGGTATGCCGCTCAGTAATCCGAACCCAGCCGGGTTCTTTGGACGGCGGCGGCGCATCGCCGAGATAGACGACCCGGCCGTTCATGATGGTGAAGAAGCCGTGGTGGTGCGGCTGGCCGGGAATCTTGAAGCGAACCACGGCACCGTGATGACCCAGGTGATGAGTGTACCGCTTCAGCTTTCCCTGCCGGACCCGGCCCGCGATGCTGAGGCGGAAGCCTTGGTTGTCACCATGGAGACGAAGAAGGGTCCTGATGCGGATACCTTCCACGTCGGTGTTATCGACGTACCGGATGGTTTCGGTATGCGGGCGGATTATGGCCGCGCTTTCCCGACCGCGCAGCCAATCGGCTGCACGTAAGTGTTTGTGGGACATCTCGGATTTCTCCCGACGCCGTGATGGCGACGGGGCTATTCAAAGCTTTGATGCTAGAGCCGTCAAATGGCTCTGCCTTGGTCATCGACTGATTTTCTTGGGTTTTTTCGATTGATCGAACAGGGATGAAAACGCCTTTATACCGCTGATATCTAAAGGGTTTTTCAATCGCGGAAAAAAACCGTCTCTGAATTCCTTGTCCTCGACCAGCCGCTTGAGCGTCCAAGTTTCCTTCAGCGTGGCTTTGCGTACAGTGCCATCGGGAAGTCGCCAAAGAATAGCTTCCTTAAGCTTTGGAACTGTCCAAACCCCACCGTCGGCGGGCTTTCTATTGTACATAGTATTCCACATTATGAGGACGCACGATTGATGGAATATGGGATTCGTGTTGCCTGTTACACAAAGGTCCATAGGAAGCTCACCAAGACGCAATCGCATCTCTATATCCTCTAGCCACGCTTTTGATTTTTTAAGCCGAGTAACAATGTCCAAGCGGTCAAAACTAGCCGCAATCATTAAAGCTGCTTCAAGGCGGACCAAACGCTTCCTTGAGAGTGGTGTTAGCCTCGGAAACTTGGCGATCAAAGCTCTTAACCAATCCTGTACCTCTTCCTCGCTCCATTCAAGAAAGGCATCTTCCGCGAACTTGGCTGCGAGCTTTGCCGTTTCCCGCGATGAGGCTGCGATAAATTCATCGGTTGATATAGTAGGGCCGCATAATTTCAGCCATTCTGCTCTAGCAATATCCTTATTCCATGGCTTCCATGCTTGGTTCTCAAATAGGCCGTTATCTATCCAGCGCTGCGGGTCAATAGGGTAAACGATATCACCAATCGGAAGCTTTTTACCCATAGTGCGAATCCAAGGCATGGCCACGGGACACGACCCGCCCCCACTTGCCCCCTCAGCTCAGGTGCTCGTTCTCAGGTCAGGGGGTAGGGTCACTCCAATAGGGCAAGATATGGAATTCTGGCCCAACCCTCCGAAACCGGGCTAAGCTGGGCCGTGGAACTCCGTACCGCCTTCATCAAACACACCAAGGTGGGAAAGAGCACGCAAGCCGAAGGGACTGCCGCTGCACACTATCGTTACGCTTGTCGCAAAAGCGCAACAGACTACGTCGAAAGCTACATCATCCCAGGCAACTACTGGGAGGCTCAAGACTATTTCAACAAAAGAGAAAAGAACATTCGAAAGAATGGTCGCGTTATTGACAAATTTGCATTGATATTCCCAGTTGGCATGAAACAAATCCATGCCGTTGCCGCAACAAGGACATTTTTGCAACGCATCGGAAAAGGTCGCGGACCCTATTTTTTCGCTCTCCAGAACTTCAAGGATGGGACCGTAAACCCGCACGCGCACTGCATCTTTGTGGATGAGTGTGCCTGGTCCGGGCGCCGGGTGTTTCGTACCTCTGACCGAGGCAGCAGTAAGCGCCTTCGGCAGGAGTTTGTGTCGGTAGCCAACGAAATCCTTCAGCAGCAGGAGTACACGTTCCGCGTGGATATGCGGACGATGAAGGAGCTTCAACACGAGATGGAGCTTCAGCAGCACATCCCGGAGATGGAGTTAGCGGCTCAGGAGCGGGTTATAGAGAGTTTACCCCAGTTTACGGATGACTCCGATAAACCATCTATAACCGACCTACCCCAAGACGCCCCCATTCACGAGCTGGACGAACCAGCCGAAGAGGCCCACGCCCGCACGCAGACGCATGCGGAAGAGACAGCCATGGCCGACGAGGACGACGGGCAGAGCATCGCCAGGCCACTCACGCTGGTGGACCAAATCAGGGCGGCCCACGAGAGCGGCAAGCACATCGAGCGCATCGAGGCGGACCGGCAGACGCACCTGCGCCTGCGGGAATCCTACGCCATCGAGCACACCGACATGGTGAACGCCCAGAAGGCGGCCGAGAGCGCCAAACTGGACGTGACCACGGCAGAGAACGAGCTTGGGGACCTACGCCGTCAGCGCGGCATCGTCCGCCAGCAGGGCGACGGATTCCGTGTGCTTGGCTGGGACAGCCCTGCGCGGGCACGGGCCAACGAACTGGACGCGATGATCCACACCACAGAGGTGGAGCTTGCCCGGCGCAGGACCAGCGCGGCGCAGTTGGAGACGCACGCCACCTACCGCGAGCGCACGGCGTGGGAGGTGCACCGGAAAATCGAGGCGCACGACCGCAAGCTGTTCGGGATGAAGGTCGGCAACATCAGCGACCTGAACGCGCTGATCGAGATCAGCACCCTGGCCCGCGACGAGGCCCTGAGGGGCGTAGAACCCGCCGACGTTTATCAGTCGTGGCTCAATGGGGCTATAACCGACCAGCAGGCCGAAGCCGCTTTAAAACGGCTTGAGGGCGGAAACCAGTACCTGAAGATGATGCATCAGCGCCAGCTTCAGGAACACTACCAGCACCTCGGGCATACTCTTCAGTAATAGCGGCGCCCGTTCTTGTCCCAATAGGGCGGGTTAAGCTCCACCTGCCCGCCGTCCATCAATATCGTCCACTTGTCATTGTGCTGCCGCATACGCTCGGGTGTTGAGGTGCGCTCCCACGCCTCTGACACATTGATACTTTGGCCGCCATTTCCGGAAGTAATCGTAGTCTTTTGGACTTTCTGGTGCCCGATGGTTCGACTGATGACTTCGTATAGTCGATGGTCCTGGGCGATGCCGCAGACGACAAGGGTGCAGCTTGCAAAGAGCGTTTCGGCTTTGTCGCCATAGGTATTTTGCAGCTGCTGATAGGTCTGGAAGAAGAGGCAGACCCGCATCAGCGCCTTCCGCATCAGGTCGTTCATCTCAACCACGGCCTGGCACTTGCCGACCGTGGGCGCCTCATCGAGATAAGCCCAGAACGCCCGTTTGAATACAAAGCCCTCACCCATCATGCGCTTCCGTGTTTCGTAAGCGTTGGTGATGAGCAACCGTAGGAAGGCGCCGGTGACCGCGCTATCACTTCCTCTTACGATAAAGGCTGTAGGCGTCGAGTCCCGGAAAACCTGCTCAAAGGTCCAACCCCGATCGATGCCGGAACCGTCCGCCTTCATAATAAAGGCTTTGGCCTCATCCTCGCCCGGGTTCGTAATCATGCAGAGCGGCACGGACATAAAGTTTTCCAGATGGGTCGCCATTGTGGTCATGTAGCTAGCACGCTCACCTCCCGCGACGCCGAAATAAGCCCGCGCACCAAGTTGCACGACAGGGTCGGGGTTGTGCTCCATCTCTTCGAGGAGCGACTTTAACTCCTCACCTTTGCAGGTCGCTTTCATGATGCAGTTGAAGAATGAGGCTTCTTCACGCCGATAGCGGACCATCTGTGCGATAACTCCGCCCACCCAGAGGCGGGAAAACCTGACAAAATGCTCCCCTTTTGGGTCGGCAGGGTCAGGCATCAGTGAAATACAAAGCCGCTTTATCTGGCCGCCGAAGTGGATGGAGTCCGGCTGCAGGATGCCGAGTGGGTCGTAGCGCGTCCCGTTGTAGCCGCCGATGTGAAACTGACCCAGTCGCCGATTGAATCCTGACCCAGGCCGTAGGCTGGGCTCCTTCTGCGGGAGGAGGCCCGGATGGTGGGTGAGGAGGCAGCGTTGGAGATCCGGGT
>NZ_JBSNCC010000041.1:0-17904 GCF_053764715.1 Methylobacterium sp. Gmos1
TCCGGCGCGGACCAGTTCGACGATCTGACGACGGAACTCAGCAGGATAGGGCGGACGTGTATGGGGCATCGGTTGCACCTCGTGGAAAAGCCTGAAGGGCTCCACGAGAGCGGGTCAACATCAGTGTTGGAGTAGCCCCTGAACATGTAAGGCGAGCTTCGCGACGTGATCGCGTGAATATCTTACCACGCAACACAACACGAAACACAGAGTAATGGTCAAGCAGTACACGCCCCGCATCGACGGTCGCACGAGGCCGCAGGGGGATAGAACGATGCTGCCCATCATTCGGATCATTGTCGCTGGCGCTGTCATGACTGGCTGGACCCACTATGGCCCTGCCAGAGCGGCACACATCATGCCGATCGCACAGCCTGGTCAGCCGGTCGATGCTGCGCCGGCTGCCGACAACTGCTGCCCCCTGCGCGCCTGGCCGTACATCGGCTGAGGCAGCTTGCGGATAGGACTGACCATGATGCTCGCCTACACCATCCTTGCCAGCTTCGCCTTACTGCTGGCCTGCAACATTACGCTCCTACTGGCTGTGAGCCATTGAGAGCATCTGCCTCACTCAATGTGATGTATTCCAAGTTAGCCATGATTATCGCATAGAGGATTTTTCTATCCGCTAGAGATGGAGCTTTGCAGTGCCAGACATTCGAAAAGAGCAAACCTACGACGGCCGCTGGACGGTGTTCATTGGCACTCAGGTCATCGTCTCCGACCTTAGTCACGCTCAAGCTGATGCTCTGATTTCATGCTACCGCCGCGTTGTCTTTGGTTCGGTCAGAGCGGCCTAAGTATCAAACGGCTCAGTTGCTGCTGTAGTGGCCAGTAGCATCAACCGAACGTCAGGCGTATAGGGTGAGGATGACAGAAACCGCTCCCCATCCCTACACCATCCAGGTCAGCCCTCTTCCCAAGGCTGGGCAGTTCCAGTGGGCTATTCGGAGGCACGGCAAGCTCATGGAGCGCTCGGATCGACCGCACCCGAGCGAAGCCAAAGCCCACGCCAGTGCGATGGCAGTCATAGAGAGGGACATGCATGCTATGCCGGGTGGGCGGCGGTAGACATTCCGTCTCCCGTCTGTTCTCTAGGCGCAGGTTGCCCTGAGTGGCGGCCGGGGCGACGTTTTAAGGCTCGCTGTCCCTGCGACGGGCCGCAGGACTCGGCGGCGGGATGGCGGATCTTGCCAGGGCCCTGCGGTGCCGAACGGACGGTGCCGGGTGCACGGGGGTGCCAGCACGGGGCCGAGGACCCCGGAAGGACTCGTTTCTCCGGCCGAACGCCCTGTGGGTCAGCGACTTCACGTACGTGGCGACGTGGTCGGGCTTCGTCTATGTGGCGTTCGTCATCGATGTGTTCGCCCGGCGCATCCCCCGGGTCCGGCTTCGCCGGCCCGAGGGCAGGCTCCGGCTGGCGGGCCTCACGCAGTGCCCATGCAAGCTTCGTTCTGGATGCTCTGGAGCAGGCCCTGTACGAGCGCCGTCCTGTCCAGGGCAGCGGGCTGGTGCACCACTCGGACCGCGGCTCGCAATACTTGGCTCTACGGTACGCCGAGCGCCTGGTCGGTGCGAGCATCGAGCCGTCGGTCGGCAGCGTCGGCGACAGTTACGACAACGCCCTGGCGGAGACGATCAACGGCCTGCTCAAGGCGGAGGTGATCCACAGGCGTGGCCCGTGGCGCTCCTTCGAGGCGGTCGAGTACGCCACTCTGGAGTGGGTCGACTGGTACAATAACCGCCACCTCCTCGCGCCGATCGGCAACGTCCCTCCCGCCGAGGCCGAAGCGCGCTATCATGCCAACGTCAGCGACCAAGCCCTGGCCGCCTGACCCGAGACAAACAGCCTCCGAAAAAGCCCGGAGCGGTTCAGCGTTGCCGGCTGCGAGTGGGCGGGGCTGATCCGACACCTAGATACTCCCTCCCTGTTTATCGGAGGATGGAATGGCCAGAAAAGCTCGTAGACGCCCCTCGTGGAGACGGAACCGCTCGGGCCTCCCCACGCCCCAAGGCGCGAAGTTCATGACCATTGGGCAGCGCCTGAATAGCGCGCAGGAAGGTGGCCTGCTGTCCCGGGCCGGTGATGTCGCGACTAGTGCTCTGAAACGGGTGGCGAAGACGGTGAAGCGGACGAGCAAGGTCGTGACCCAAGCCGTCACCGGCTGAAATCGGTCTAAAGCGATCTGTCCCGATCGTCCTTCACCTGCAGCGAACGCGAGGCGGCAGTCAGAGCCGCTTCGCCATAGTCACGGAGCTGGCAGCGCACTCATCCGTCGTTCAGGCTTCCCCGTGGTACCGGCATTGCGTCGATGAAAGCTTCCAGGTCGACGCGGCGGATGAGGCGGACATCGTCCAATTTACGGGCCGGTAAGCGCCCTTCGCCGATTAAGCCCCACACTTTGCTGGCGCTCACTCCGATGAGCTTCGCCGCCTCCTCAACCCGGTAGGTGATGCGCTCAGGCCCCTGCTGCCTTGCCGACAGCTCCGGCTCCTGGAGGCGCGCGGGCGGTATCGTGGTCGCTGACGGCAAGGCCTGCACGGTCGCCCGAACTTCCAGCTGGATCAGCCGGCGGATCGCGTGCTCGGGGACCATGGCCCGCAAGCTGGCCGTGATGTTCTCGACAACGCGGGCCACGGCGGCGTCAACGACCTGCTGCCGGGTATCGACCGGGGCGGACCGCAGCTGCGACGGCGGTGTAGGCGGGCGAACAGGAGGACGAGGCACAATGGCGCTCCTGTAGACTCAGGCGGTACATAATCGGCACTGCCTGAGCGTGAGTAACTACCTAGCCCTTAGGCTGCCTTCCTGCCCAGCCCGATGCTCTTTGCTAGCTCGGAGCGCTGAGCTGCATAGTTAGCTGCCACCATTGGATAGTCATGGGGTAGGCCCCACTTCTGGCGGTATTGTTCAGGGGTAAGACCGCGCCCAGCCAAGTGCCGCTTCAAAGTCCGATACTGGCGTCCGTCTTCAAGGCTAATGATGTAGTCCGGGGTCACCGTTTTCTTGATCGAGACCGGCGGGACGAGGCGCTCTTCCTTCGGGAGGTCCGCCGGCTCGCCGAGCTTGGTCAAAGCTGCATGCGTCGAGGCAATCAGCGCTGGCAGCTCCCCAACCGGCACGCTGTTTCTCGTTACGTAAGCGGACACGACGTCAGCGGCAAGGCTGACTAGCGATGACCTAAAATCGTTCTTTTCACTCACTTACCAATCCTCGATCAAACATTAAATGCTCATACGTTCCCGATGCTATCTGAAAATCTATGATATGGCAAGCTTCAGCGACCGCCTCTAGCGTTACAATGTTGTAATCTAGATTTTTGATCGCTGTATTGCGAGTGGCCATTCGGCGCTGCGTGATAATCCCGATTTGCGACGCCTTAGGCGGCCTGGGCCGATGAACCTCGTATCTCAGGCAGCCCATCCCGGGATGGTCAACTAGGCGCTATCAATCGCGCTAGTACACTGACACCGACGAACGTATCAGGCGAATCCCCGTTAACCACCTGCAATGACGAAGCAATTTGGCGAGCGCGGTGTACCTTTTGAAGGCGTCAGTGCACTAGAGCGCTGTGCGATCGGTCTGCAACGGCCAAGTTGGTAAGGGCGTTGGTTGGCTGAAGGAGCCAGCGATGACGTCACCCTTGTCCGTCGATCTGCGTGCGCGCGTCGTGTCTGCCGTCCTGGCAGGCGCGTCCTGCCGCCAAGCTGGCGAGCGGTTCGGCGTCAGCGCCGCCAGCGTCAGTCGCTGGCACGCCCGCCATCTCCGGGACGGCCACGTTCGACCCAAGCCGATGGGCGGAGACCAGCGCTCGCAGGTCATCGAGGCTCACGCCCCGCGGATCCTGAGGCTGTGCGAGGAGCGCGGCAACATCGTGCTGTCGGAGTTGCGCCACGCTTTGGCCGAGCAGGGCGTCACCACCAGCACCAGCGGCCTGTCGCGCTTCCTGGCCCGTCATCGCATCACCCGTAAAAAGGGGCTCTCCACGCCGCCGAGCAGGACCGTCCGGACGTAGCGCAGGCGCGCCAGGCGTGGTTCGAGGGTCAACTCGACCTCGATCCGGACCGTTTGGTGTTCATTGATGAGACGGCAGCCTCGACCCGGATGGCACGCCGCTACGGCTGGGCCCCACGCGGCCAGCGCTGTCGCCTGCCGATGCCATGCGGGCACTACAAGACCACCACCGTCACGGCAGCCCTGCGCGCGAGCGGCCTGACGGCAACGGCGATCTTCGAGGGCGCTACCAACGGCCAGCGCTTCCTGGACTACGTCACCGACACGCTGGTCCCAGTGCTCCGGCCGGGCGATACGGTGATCCTCGACAACCTCCAGGCCCACAAGGTGGCGGGCGTGCGCGAGGCCATTGCGGCGGCGGGCGCGCGGGTGGTGTACCTGCCGCCCTACAGCCCGGAGTTCAACCCGATCGAGCAGGCCTTCGCCAAGCTCAAGACGTTGCTGCGCACCGCAGCCGCGCGCACGGTCGAAGACCTGCATGCTGCGATCCGCCAAGCCTTCGCAGCTTTCACCCCGCAGGAGTGTCGCAACTACCTCAATGCAGCAGGCTACCAGACAGACTGCTACGTTTCAGACTGATCGGGCGCCGCTCTAGCGTGATCCAGCGTGGCGGCGACGGCAGCGGCGCGGGCCTCCACGCCTCCAAGGGCGGCCAGATTTTCGCCGCGGCGGCGCAGAGCCGAGACGTAGGCAGCGGCGGCCGGCGAGCCTGCGGGCATGCCGTCTAGGGCTACGAGAAGGGCGAGGAGCCCGGCCCGAATGGCAGCAGGATCTTGGGGCTTGCAGGCGGGGGGCGGCAGGGATGTTGCGGCTCCTCAGGCTGCGGCAAGGTAATGAACTGCGCCGTAGGTCGTGATGATCTGCCGGCGATCGACGGAGCGCAGGCGGTCCAGAGCGACGAATGCGAGGGGTAAGGCGCGGGCGTCGTGCTCAGCCACGGCGAGATGGCGGCAGAGGTCGGCAGCGCGCGGGCCGGACAGGACTCGGGCGAGGCCACGAAGACAGCGCAGGCGAGCCCGGCGCTCAGCCTCGTCGAGGTGCGGGTCAAACGGGCCCCAGGAACTCACAGCAGAGGTCATCGGACGATCTAAACTTGCAAGCCTATGACCATTTCGAGGCGCGTGGCGCGGAGCGCCGCATCTCCCGGCTGAGCCGGCTTCCGGCAATCAGCATATAATTAATCGCTGCAAAATGTCTTGGTTTCTCGTCTTCAAAGCGATAGAGTGCAGCACCTGCGGCCTGCCTGTCGCTTGTCGTATCCACCTATCGGTGCTAATGACACTATTGGCGCGTGAAGCGAGGAAAGCACGAGTGCCGTAAGATCGTTCAGGAGTCCGCAATCGACCACCTAATGGCGGCAATGGCGCTATCGGCACAGGCTACCAGAAAAGAGCTTTCCGGGTTCGATCCAGGAAAATGGATGCGGTAGCTCGCCTCCGGCAGCATCGAGCACGAGGAGGCCGTGCAGGGGAGGGCGTGCCACCGTTATCGCGACGACTGAGCCTGAGACTCATCAGCAGCCGTTCCATTGGCCAGCGGATCTTCCAGGACGCGAGACCCCGCCTTCAGCCCGGCCGGCAGCCGCCGGGCGGGGCTTTTCGCGCCGAGCATCCGCTATTTGAAGGATGACGCCTGAGCTGTAGCCGGGCACGTTCGAGGCGTGCCAAGAGGCGCACTGGAACTCCAATATCTCAGCCCGCCCGGGTCACCCCGCGGCGGGCTTTTTGCTGTCTGCCCCCACTCCTCCGGCCACCGCACGTCCCGGCCGATGACAAGTGTCAGTGGCTCGCCTGACTGCAATCCGACACCCCAGCCCGCCCGGCTATGCCGCGGCGGGCTTCATTGTGGCCACACTAGCAATGGGCGATAGAAGGTAAGCTTGTAGATGATCGACAGCAAAAACATTACCCAAGCGATATGCATCAAGCCGATGATGCCGGCGAGAGTAAATCTTATTAAGTAGTGAAATCTATGAGGCTCTACATAGTTATGGGCATGGCCTCTGTTCGCCTCGTGACCCACCGCTCGTCCCCCATTCGAGCTTTATTTTCGTGCGTTTCATAGAGCACGAGTCATGCCGCACAGCTACGCAAAACTTCAGACATTCGCCGGCCTTGAACGCGCGTGACCTAGATGCCTCACCCACCGCTCACCTGCCCCGCGAAGTCCTCCGGCACCTCTCCGAACTGCCTGAGGATCGCGACGCTCTCCAACTCGCCCGTCTCGTCGTCCGCCACGATGCGCAGAGCAGCAGTGCCCGGCATCCGTCGAGCAATCGCCTCCGCTCGCTTGAGCGCTCCGCTCTCGGTCGGCGCCACGTCACGGTTGCCTCGCCGCAACCGCTTCCGGTGGATCTCAAACGTCTGCACCATGAACGTCATCCGCATCCCCATCACGATCTCCTGATCCCACCGTCCCCGCTCCGCACATGCTCGAAGCTCGGCCTTGACCGGGAACCTCCGGCCTGTTTGTTCTCTTTTCGTTCTAGCACGGCGGAGGGCGGCGGGTGAGTCTTTTCCGGGTCGGCTATCAGGCGGCGGACAGCGGCGGGCTCGTGCGGATCCCGTTCATGCGGACGACCCTCTGCGCTGGCTTCCCTTCGCCCGCTGAGGATTTCATCGAGGGCGCCCTCGAACTCCCTCGCTGGCTCGCTCCCAATCCCGCCGCCACCTTCATCTGGCGCGTGCGCGGTTGGTGCATGAAGGGCGCTGGCATCCACGATGAAGACCTCGCTGTCATCGATCGCTCGGTGTCGCCCCGCGCCGGGGCCGTGGTGGTCGCGGTGGTGAACGGCGAGATGAGCCTCAAGCGGCTCATCATGCAGGGCAACCGCCTGGCGCTCACCTTCGACAACCCGGAGATGGACGAGGAATTCGCTGTAGCGGACCTAGAAGAAGGACTGCTCTGGGGCGTACTCCTCTTCTCCGTGCGCTGGCACCACGTCCAGCCGGGCACCGTGAGATGAGCCGGGCAATCGCGCTGATCGACGGCAATAGCTTCTACTGCTCCTGCGAGCGCGTCTTCGACCCGAAGCTCACCGGCGTGCCGGTGATCGTGCTCTCTAACAACGATGGCTGCGCCATTGCGCGGACCGCCGAGGCCAAGGCCCTCGGTATCCGCATGGGCGAACCATACTTCAAAATCCGCGACATGTGCCGGCGGCAGCGGGTGCGCGTGTTCTCCTCGAACTATGCCCTTTACGGAGACATGAGCGCGAGGGCGAACACGGTCTACCGGCAGTTCGCGCCGGACGTAGAGATCTACTCCATCGACGAGAGCTTCCTCGACCTCTCCGACGTGCGCGAGCGCGACCGGGTGGCGCTGGCGCGCGATCTACGCTCCACGGTGAGGCAGTGGACCGGGCTGCCGACCTGCGTCGGGATCGGGCCGACGAAGACGCTCGCGAAATTGGCCAACCACATCGCCAAGACCATCCCCGAGCTTGGGGGCGTCTGTGACCTCTCCGACGAGGCCGAGCGCGCCGCCTGGATGGTCGGGATCTCGGTTGGCGAAGTCTGGGGTATCGGGCGTGCCTCGCTGGCGCGGCTCACCGCCATGGGCGTCGACACGGTGGCGGACCTGCGCGACCTCGATCCCCGGCCGGCGCGGCAGTCGCTGACGGTGGTGGGCGAGCGCATCATCCACGAGCTGCGCGGCCGCGCCTGCCTGCCGCTCGAGATCGTGCCGGCCCGGCGCAAGGGCTGCGCGGTCACCCGCAGCTTCTCCAGCCGGATCATCGAGCGGACGGTGCTGGAGCAGGCAGTGGCGGCACACGCGACGCGCCTCGGCGAGAAGCTGCGGCGAGACGGGCTGGCCACGTCAGCGGTGACCGTCTTCTACCACACCAGCGAGCACGACCGCGGCGACCCGATGCGCACGGTCTCGAAAGTGGTGCACCTGCCGGAGGCGACGAACGACACCCGCCACCTGATCGACGCGGCAATCCGCGGGGTGGCGATGACTTGGCGCGATCAGGGGCCGACGCCGTGGCGCTACAGCAAGGCGGGGCTGGTCACCACCGATCTCGTGCCGCTCGCCGAGGCGCCCCAGCCGCTGTTCGACGCTCACGACCGAGAGAGGTCAGGCAAGCTGATGTCGGCGATGGATGCCTGCAACAGACGGTTCGGGCGCGGGGCCGTGGTGCCGGCGCGGGCGGGTCTTGTCGAGAAGCGCACCTGGTCGACGAAGTTCGCAATGCGGTCCCCAAGGTTCACAACTAGACTTAACGAGGTGCCGATAGTCAGTGCGATTGCCCGACAGAATTACAATCAGACACAAATTCAACCATAGACCCCGATCGTCTTCGCGCGCTACCAATGTCGCGCCGTTAAGCTTTAGAGCGGGAAGAGGGGTCGGTTATGAAGAAGCTCGCTATCATGATCGTCGGAGGGTTTGCCCTCTCGACTGTAGCGTCAATGATGCCCACCCCAGCATCCGCGTTAGGTGGGTGCGGGCCAAACGGCCACCGTAATTACCGGGGGCGGTGCGTGTTCGGTGGCCAGCGTCAGGATTGGTGCTTACGGACGAAGGGGCACCCTGCCGTCCGTATGCCGGACGGGACTCTGCGCTGCATCTAAGCAATGCGGGTGGGTCGATGATGGCGGCGGGGTCTACACACCCCGCCGCTTTAAACTACGTTCACTGCATTTCACGACCCGGTTGAGCAGGGTACTGAGCGTCCGCGCTGAGCATAGATCGCGAAACGCGCATTTTCCATCCAAGCTGATATAGTTAGGCAGCTCGCACGCTGCTGAGGAAGCGCCTTACCTCAGCTGAAAGACGCTCGGACTGGCGCGACAGCTCTGATGCCGAGGTAAGAACATGGCTCGCTGCCGCCCCAGTCTCCTCCGCGGCGCCTGCTACACCCGCTATGTTGCCAGTGACCTCGCCGGTGCCGGCCGCCGCCTGGCTGACGTTGCGCACGATCTCCTGAGTCGCCGCACCCTGCTCCTCTACCGCCGCCGCGATCGAGGTCGCGACGCCGGAGATCTCCTCGATCCTTAATGAGATCTGGCTGATCGCACCGGCTGCCCGGCCCGTCGAGGCCTGGATCGCCGCGATCTGGTTGGTGATTTCCTCCGTCGCTCGTGCGGTCTGTCCGGCCAGCTCCTTAACCTCCGCCGCAACTACCGCAAAGCCGCGCCCGGCCGCACCAGCACGGGCTGCTTCAATGGTGGCGTTGAGTGCGAGCAGGTTGGTCTGTGCGGCGATGGAGGAGATCAGTCCGACCACGTCGCCGATGCGGGCGGTGGCCTCCGTCAGCGCCCGCACTTGATGCGCTGTCTGACCCGCTTCCGCCACCGCAGTTTGGGCAAGACGGGCCGAGCCGTCGACTTGGCGGCCAATTTCCTGGACCGAGGCGCCAAGTTCCTCCGCCGCCGCCGCGACCGTGCCGACATTCGAGGAGGCCTCCTCGGCGGCCGCCGCGACGGCGGTGGACTGGGCCGCGGTCTGCGTCGCAGTGGCGGTCATCGTTTGGGCGGTGGCTTGCAGCTCGGTCGCCGAGGCAGAGACCTGGCCGACGATGCCACCTACTGCCGCCTCGAAGCCATCGGCCATTTCCATCATCGCGCGTTTGCGCGCGGCCACAGCCGCTTCGTCGGCGCGCCGCTTCACCTCGGCCTCCTCGGCAGCCTTGCGGGCGACCATTGCCTTGATGCCCTCGACCGCCCGGCCTACGGCGCCGATCTCGTCACCGCGCTTGGCCTCCCTGATCTCGGTCTCGATCTCGCCTCGTGCCATCCGTTGCAGCACGTCCACCAGACGGGCGAGCGGACGGGTGATCGCGAACACGACGATTGTGCTGGCGAGGATGAGCGCCGCTGCCAGCCCGGCGAGCGAGAAGATGACCAGTGCGCGCGAACTAGCGGTAGCGCTCTCAGCCGAGCGTTCCTTGGCGGTAGCCAATTCCTTGGCTTGAGCCGTTGATCTCTCGGCCATCCATTCATTCAGCTTGAGGCGGGCGGGGATACCGACATCGCGGGCGACTCGAAAAGCCTCATCGCGCTGATGGCGCAGCGTGAGCTCGGATACGCGTTCGAGGGTCGCAAAGAAGCTCTCTACGTCACGGCGAAAGGCTTCGTTGAAGGCACGTCGTTCCGGCGTGTCCGAGAGCGCGACGAGGCGTTCGATGGCCTCGCGTGCTTCGACCATACCTGCCTGCTGGCGCGTCTTGAACCGAGCCTGTGTCTGCGGATCGCTCTCGAGCAGCATATTGCGATCCATGACAGCGGCCTCGGTGATGCCACCGCGCACATGGACGAGCGCATCCAGGCGTGCGGCCTGAACGTCAGCAATTCGCGCTGTCTGCCGCGACAAATCCTGCATGACCGCCTCGGAGAAAGCGATTAGACCAGCCCCAATCGCAATCATGACAGCAAAAGGGAATGCAATTTTTAGTAGAATATTGGTGTCATGGGCTAAATTCATGGCTGTTTGTCCAGATTGCTGCGCAGTGTTCTTTTCGGTGTCCTCGTAGAGAAAGACCGAAGAATATTTATTTTTCGTGTTAGATCCCAACTTGCCCGGTTTGGCTTGAGTATAGCGTGCTTGTCGGCTCCACTGGAGCGCAAATGTTCAAAGTCAATATCTCTTTTGCATTAAGTAAATACAATCCAAGGTTTTATACTGACACGACGCAGCACGCATTCGCCGCGGGTGACAACGCGGTTGAGCCAGGTGCCGACGGTCAGTGCAGCAGCTGCTCCCGCGCCAGCATCTCAGGTGTGACATCCGCCTCGAAACACAATGGGGCTGCCCCACGCGGCCGATGGTAGGCGTTGCGCCGACCGCAGGACCGTCCCGCACGGTCATGCTGGTAGGGGCAGGCGCAGGGCCCGTCGTAGCCCACGATCGACTCGGCGATGATGCGCTTGGCGATCTCGGCGTCCGACGGTCCAGGCGGCGCCTTGCGCGGCCGCTCGGGAACTGGCTGGAGGCGTGGTGGCGCACGGCGCTCGAACGGGTTCTGCACCGAGGGCTGCGTGGCCGGCTGCGCCATCGCCTGCCCGACGTAGCGAACCAAGCTGAACAGGACGGCAGCCCAGAACAGGGCCGAAAACGCGACCGCGATAGCGGTGGAGATCCGGTTCTCCCATCGGCCGGGCCGGTCGTACTTCCGCTGCTGCGGGCCCGAGCGCCTGCTTCGCGACCCAGGCCTGAAATCGCTCCTCGGCTTCGTCCCGCTCGCTCATGCCGACCGCCTACGGTGCTGCCCACCTTCGCAGTTGTCACAGGCCGCGGGCGCCGCATCAAGGGACTGGCAGGGTCCGATCGGCTACGATCCCCGCCATGTGCAACCTCTACAGCTCCGCCCGCTCCCAGGACGAGATCCGGCGCACCTTCGCGGTCGATCGCGACGAAACCGGCAACCTACCGCCGCTGCCCGGGATCTTCCCCGATCAGATGGCGCCCGTCGTCCACGCTGCCGACGGCGAGCGGGTACTGACGATGATGCGCTGGGGCTTCCCGCCGCCCCCGAAGGTCGGCACGCAGCCGGTCACCAACGTGCGCAACGTCGCCTCGCCCTACTGGCGGCCCTGGCTCAAGCCTACGCACCGCTGCCTGGTACCGGTCACCTCCTTCAGCGAGTACGCCGACACCAAGCCGCGCAAGACGCCGGTGTGGTTCGCGCTCGACGAGAGCCGGCCGCTCTTCGCCTTTGCGGGGATCTGGCGACCCTGGGCGGGCGTGCGAGGGCCAACGCGGGACGAGCCCGTCGAGGAGGAGCACCGCCTGTTCTCGTTCCTGACCACAGAGGCCAACGGCGTGGTCGGGCCCGTGCATCCGAAGGCGATGCCGGTGCTGCTCACCACCGCGGAGGAGTGGCGCACCTGGCTAGAAGCACCGGCCGAGGAGGCGCTGCAGCTACAGCGACCTCTGCCGGACGAGATGATGGCCGAGGTGGCGCGGGGCGAGAGGCGGGACGGTATCTGAGGACCACCCTCAGGTGCCCTGGTTTACGAACAGGCTGTCGAACTCCGCCGGTGCGTAGTCGCGGCCATTGATGTCGGTGATGACGACGCGATCCTGGCCTCCCGCAGCCAGCTCATAGGCTTTCTCGAGCGCCGCTTCGGGCGACGAGAGCTGATGAGAGATGGGACCGTTCGCGGTGTGAGCCGTTACGAGGAGATGCATCGGTACGCTCTTGGTAGGATCGATAGCGAGACCGGATCGCCCGGTACAGGGCAACAACGCTTGAGGATAGCTGCCGGTTTGACGATTGGCCCACTCCGGCTCGGAGCCAGCTAGGCTGAATGGCTCAAACCTCAATCCAGATGTTCATCTCCACGCAGTCCGTCGCCCCCTCGTAGGGAGCCATCGGAACAGTCCCGCCTCAGCGGGGTTCGGCCGAGTCTAGATCCTCCCAGATTGGGCACGTTGGATGCGGTGGCGGGTGAGTTCGTGCACCTGGTGGACAATAACGCCGAGGGGGCGGGGGTCGGGGTGGGTGGTTCATCGGCGGACTCTCATCGCCAGCCAACGAGCTCGGACACGCCGTGATTGCTGAAGCATCAGGATTGCGGTCGGAGAGCAGGCCAGGATGAAAGCCGCGGCATCCACGACGTGGGCGGTGAGGCTCACTGCGCGGCACCATACCGTGCGACGCACCCAAGGGCTTCCTGGAGCTCCTCATGCATGCCCTCTTGAGGGACGTACAGACCGCTATCCCACCGCTCGACGGTGAACCATTCGCTTGGCAAATCGCCAGGATCTTCCGCCTTCCAGCATCGCACCCGCCCGAGCCGCTCCCCATCGCGGTAGACCTGCTTTACGCTCGAGTGTTTGTCGGTGCCAGACTCCCAATCTTCATCGTAGGTGATCGACATCGCGTGCGCCTCCCTAGTTGAAGACTATGCTCGTGCAGAAAGGTGCAGCACGCGCAGAATGGCTTGCAGAAAGTAGCTTGTCCGACCGGCGATAACAGCGCCGCCGTCGTCGCCGCATTCCGCCGCTGGACCAGAGTCACATCCACTACTGGCAGCTTCTTCGCCGACAACGGACGCGCCAAGATGGCCGCGGCGATGTTGAGAGGCAACACCGGGACACGAGCGCCTGGCGGCAAGCTGGCGAGGCCGCGAGACCATTCGAGGACAAGGTGTGGGAGAGTATCCATGGAGCGACTCTAGCCGCCCGGAATTCTCGCGTAGCACCACGACTGGTCAGCAGGGCAGGATGCTCGTCACCCGCTGCCTGGGTTTGGCGCGGGTGTCCGGCATGACGAGTCAGATCGTGAGCCGCCCGGTAAGCAGGAGCACAATCAGGATGATGAGCAGGATGCCGCCGATGCCAAGGCCACCGGTGCGGTAGCGACCACCCCCATAGAAGCTGCCGCCGCCACCGAAGAGCAGAATGAGCAGGATGAGAACGATCAGGAGGGTCATGGGCGGCAGTCCTTACGGCCAAGTTGGCTGTGAGGAGAAATGCCGCCCGCGCCCCTTTCGTTCCTCGTGCATGCGGACGCTAGCCGCTACATCACTCGGCGGCAGCGTCCTCGTCCTTCTTCGGCCGACCGCGCTTGCCAGGCGCGGGGTCTGCCGCCTTCACCTGGGCCTTCCGCGCTTCAGCCTGTTGGCGCCGGATCTGGCCGAGGCTGATGCTCTTGGCGAGTTCTGAGCGCTGGGCGGCGTAGCTCTCCGCCACCATCGGGTCGTCGGTTTCTTCTGCGTAGAAGCACCGTCACGAGGCGTGTTCCAGCCCTTCGAGAGGGGAGAGAGCCGCGCCTCGGCGCGCGGCTCTGCGCTGCTGCCGACCATCGATTTCGACGTATGAGCTGTAAGCTTGATGCCGGCCCAACAACTCGTCCGCGGCGAGCGACGTCGGACCAGAAACAATGGATGTCGCGAGAAGGGCAAGCCTACCAAGGGTGGCCTCCGCTCCCGTGTAGGTAGTAGCAGACGAAAACAGCCCGTATGAGAAGATCGAGGTGCAGGAGTTAGCGGCTCGGTAACCACCGATGGATTTTATGAGATCCAGCGTTAGCGCTTGTCTCCTTCTCGGATTTCTAATGCGTATCTCGATCAAGGCCGCACTCACCGGCCTTTTTGGCTTTCTGGCGATCATCATCGTGGGCGAGAGTGCCCTCACACTGATCAAGCTCAGCGCCATCCGCCGCAGCGCGAACGAAGTTGCAGGCAACTGGTTGCCCTCTGTGCAGATGCTCGGTGAACTGAAGTCGGGAGTGGACGGCGCGCGCGTGAAGCAGTACCGGCTGGTAGCTGCGACGCGAGATGCCGAGCAACTCGCTTTACACAAAAAGCAGTATCTGGATACGGACGTGATGCTTGCCGCGGCACGCAAGCGCTACGAGCTTCTGATCTCCTCGCCTGAGGAGCGTGCTCTGTATGACCGCTTCTTACAAATTTGGACTCAGTTCAATGTCACTGGTAAACGCGCAGTGCAGCTAATGGATGCAGGTCGTCAAACTGAAGCGTTAGATGAGATTGCGAGCCAAGATGTCGTGACGCTCTACACCGAACTGGCCGATATTATCGGACAAGCCATTACTCTGAACCGGCAAGGGGCGCAGAATGAAGCCGACGCGACCGTAGCGAGCGCGGATGGTGCGACCCGGGTTACCTATCTCGCCATGGCCATCGCGCTGATTGCTGCATTAGGTTCAATGCTATTCAGCCTTCTGCGAGTCTCGCAGCCGATTACCCGGATGACTGCAACGATGAGCACGCTCGCGGCCGGCGACACGACCGTTGCGGTTCAAGGTGCCGACCGGCGCGACGAGATCGGCGCGATGGCCGCTGCTGTGCAGGTGTTCAAGGACAATCTTATCCATACCCGCCGGCTCGAAGAGGAAACCGCCCTGGCCCGTGCCTCAGCCGAGGAGCAGCGCCGCGTCGGCATGCGCCAGATGGCGGATGCCTTCGAGCACGCCGTCGGCGCCATCGTCGGCCAGGTCTCAGCTTCTGCAACCGAGCTCCAGGCCACCGCTCAGACCATGACTGCGACCGCGACCCAAACGGCCGCGCAGTCCACCGCCGTGGCGGCCGCGGCGGAAGAGGCGTCGTCGAACGTAGGCACGGTAGCGGCGGCAGCGGAGGAGCTCGGCGCCTCGGTGATCGAGATCGGCCGCCAAGTCGACGGCTCCGCGCGGCTCGCCCAGGCAGCTATGACCGAGGCCGGGCAGACCGTACATCAGGTCCGTGCGTTGACCGAGGCTACTGCCCGCATTGGCGATGTGGTCGGGCTGATCTCGTCCATCGCCGCGCAGACCAACCTCTTGGCGTTGAACGCCACGATCGAGGCGGCGCGTGCAGGGGCGGCCGGCCGCGGCTTCGCGGTGGTCGCGGCGGAGGTGAAGGAACTCGCTAGCCAGACCGCGAAGGCGACGGAGGAGATCACCAGCCAGATCGCGGCGATCCAGACCTCGACGGGGCACGCAGCGGGCGCGATCGGCCAGATCACGGCGCGGATCGAGGAGATCTCGGGCGTCGCAACCTCGATCGCCGCAGCGGTGGAGGAGCAGGGCGCGGCAACCCGGGAGATCGTGCGTAATGTGAGCCAGGCGGCGGCGGGCACCGGCGAGGTGACGGGCAATATCGCCGGGGTGGCGGGCGCGGCGGAGGAGACGGGGGCTGCGGCAAGCCAGGTGCTAGCCTCGGCCTCCGAGCTGTCGCGCCAGTCCGAGTATCTCGGCGCGGAAGTCGCTCGGTTCCTCGCCACCGTCAGGGCCGCCTGAGCAGCTACGGGCGCATTTGTCTGCCAGGGCAGACAGCGCTCAAGACGTGAGGCGCTACCTCGCCACCGCCGTGCTGCCCGCCGTCTGGACCACGGCCGCGGGCAGCAGGGCGCACTCCAGGCGCGCCTGCACGCCCCGCTCCGCGACGCCGGCCAAGGCGAGGGCGATCAGGCTGATGCCAACGCCGGTCAGGAACGTGGCGCGCAGGTTCGGCATGGATGGGCCCTGATTGATCGAAGCGAAGCTATGGCCGGGCAGGGTGGCCGCTGTATGGTCCGCTCCGGGCTGACCCATGACGCAAAATTCTCTGCGCCATGCTAACAGGTAGGTGCCGTGCCGATTGCGCAGGCCCAGACAAATGCAGGCGTTAAGCCGTCGACCTCTGCCCTCAGCCGGCAGCTTCGACGGCAGGGCGGCTCAAAATTGGGGGCGTCTGCTGGTGCTGCACAACGCGCCACTTGTCGTGCTCAAGCCGCCGGTAAGTGGAAGTGCAATGAGCCTCGTACGCCTGCTCTCCGCGCGACGCCTTCGCATGGTATGCGATGACGATCAGGCCTTCTTGCGGTCGCGCGATCTGCTCCTGTGAGATCTCGACCTCCGACCATCGAGGGGTATGGGCGACCGCATCAACTGCCTGCTTTCCGCTCATCACGAACGGTGGCTGCGGGAGCACCATGAGGCATTCGTCATCGACGAGTTTCCGGTAGTGGTCCGCATCGCCGGTCCAGAGGCTCTTCTCGAAGGACCATACCCGATCGTCATCCATCGTGCTCTCCTCGTGGCTTCTTGCGTGGGAGAAGATCGTGGGGAGGAGATCGTTCCAGTTTGTGGGTTTGTGCGGGCGGCGTTCGTCGAGCGTTAGGGGTGCTCGACACCATTCGTGCATCAATGAACGAATGCGGTTGCGAATATGATTGGCTCGAACGCCGGTGCACCAACCACATGCTGGTGTGCATTGCCGGTGCACGATCCCAAAATATTGCTTGCCGTGAGTTGTGCAAGCGGCCGGAATTTGCATACATGAATGCCATGGCGTGAGGTTCATCGACTTAGCCAGCGCCATTCCGTTCTAATTACATGTTAAACGGAGGCGCTCAGTGAACAATCAGACCGACACCCTCACGCAAGATGTCGCGCTAACTGCCAATATCGTATCGGCCTATGTGGCGAATAACAGCGTGACGGTCCACGACCTTCCGACGCTCATCGCATCGACGCACGCGGTGCTGACGCGTCTCGGAGCACCGGCGGAGCCAGAGCCCGTGAAGCTCGAGCCGCCGGTACCCATTCGGAGAACCGTCACGCCGGACCACATCATCAGCCTTGAAGACGGGCGGCCCTATAAGACGCTGAAGCGCCACCTCGCTGGGCGCGGGCTCACCCCAGAGCAATACCGTCAGAAATGGGGTCTGCCGCCGACATACCCCATGGTTGCCGAGCGGTACGCGGCCCAGCGCTCCGAACTCGCCAAGAGTTCGGGGCTTGGCCAGTCGCGTGCTCGGACCGCAGCCGCCAGCGCCTCGCGCAACGCGAAGGTCAGCAGCAAGCCGGCACGGCGGCGCAAGGCCGGCGCGAGCGAGTAGAAGGACAGGAGGTTACCTGCACGTGCTGCAATAGGGTTTCAGTCCCTGGTACAGCACGTGCAACAACTCGGTCCACAATGCGCACCACCGCGGATTGGAAACTCGGCGGCAAAGCTGAGCCGCACTTGCGCTAGTGCATTGACACCGACGAACGTATCAGGCGAATTCTCGTTAACCACCTGCAATCACGGAGCAATTTGGCGAGCGCGGTGTACCTTTTGAAGGCGTCAGTGCACTAGCTATTAAGAGCTGCAAGGCACTCTGATGTGCGCGAAGCTATGGGCCCGACGGGTTTCAGTCATATTCAAGGCCTTCCGAGCGCTCGAACGCAATCCCGTTGGTTTGCTGCCCTCTGAGATCGACAACCGAGATGTCGCGGAAGCCTCGCGTCATCAGCTCCCGGACCTTGTCGAGCGCCTGCAAGTCCGTGCCGCAGGCGAAGGTCAGCGTGCGGCCGGTGGGGTCTGTTCCTGTCACCTTGTACAAGCTCGTGATGTTGACCCGCTCTCGTGGAGCCCTTCAGGCTTTTCCACGAGGTGCAACCGATGCCCCATACACGTCCGCCCTATCCTGCTGAGTTCCGTCGTCAGATCGTCGAACTGGTCCGCGCCGGA
>NZ_JBSNCC010000042.1:0-15395 GCF_053764715.1 Methylobacterium sp. Gmos1
CTGATCGTGTGAGCACCGAAACGTCAGACCAGCATCATCCTACTCACGACCGGTTCCGAAGAACCGACCCGCAGGGACGACGCCGTCCACGCTTCTCTTTCTCGTATGAACTTGTCAAAGAGCCGATCGGGCCGAAGCCTGATCCTACACCCTGGAGAACAGAAAGCAGCGCCGGGTTGCCCTGGCCCTTGCTTCATCGTCTCTGAGGAAGTCCCTGGGGCAGAGCCGTTCGTCTCGGCGCCCCGTCGGTGAGCGGTCGTTTAAGGGTAGCCGGCTCGCCTGTCAACTCGCCGGCCCAGGGGGGCGGTGCGGCGAAGCGCGGGGCGGGGGACGCCGGGCCCGCTGCTACGACGAGGCGTCCGACAGGGGATGCAGGTCCCTGACCATCTTCTGGGCGCGCGAGAGGTTCACCTTGGTGTAGACCTCCGTGGTGCCGAGGTCGGCGTGGCCCAGGAGTTCGCCGATCACCCGCAGGTCGGCGCCGTTCTGCAGGAGGTGCGTCGCGAAGGCGTGGCGCAGCTTGTGCGGCGACCAGCGCGAGGCGTTCGGGATCCCGGCGGCCGCGGCCGTTTCCTTGATCTCCTTCAAGGCCGCATCGATCGTCAGGTGCTGCTCGCCGTTCGAGACCCGGTGGAACAACCAGATATCAGACCGGGAGCCGTACCGGCCCGCCAGCTCGCGCCACCAGCCGATCGCTTCGACCGCCCGGTCGTGGAGCGGCACCAGCCGGTCCTTGCCGCCCTTGCCGCGGACATGGATCATCCGGATGCCCGGCCGGACCGCGTCGGCCGGCCGCGTGACCGCCTCGGAGACTCGCATCCCGCTGGCGTAGAGCGCCTCGAGCAGGGCCGCGCGCCGGGCATAGCCCGCCTGCCGGTAGAGTCCGACCGATGCGTCCCGCGCCAGGGCATGGGCGGTCTCGATCAAGCGGTCGACGGCCTCGATGCCCGGCGTGAACGGCAGGCGCTCGGGCCGTTTCATCGGCTGGAGCTCGGCGGCCGGATTGCCGCTCCCGAGGCCCTCCGCCACCATGAACCGGTGGATGCCGTTGGCCACCGAGCGGCGTCGGCTGATCGTCGAGTGCGAGAGCGCGCGCTGGTCGAGATGGGCGAGATAGGCGACCATGTCCTGTCGCGTCACGTCGGCAAGGTGGCGCTCGCCGAGCCAGCCGAGGTAGCATGCCACGTCGCGGCGGTAGGTCGTGAGCGACGAAGCGGCGGTGCCGCGCTCGGCGGCCAGGGCGTCGAGCCAGAGCCCGATGATCTCGGCGTTGGTCATGCGCCGAGCATGACGCACACCCCTTAACGCGGAATTCTCTGAGAAAAACTGCTTATGCGAATCGCGCGGGCAGCCGTGGAATCGCGGCCGCCCTTCCCGTCTACCGGGACGAGGCCCATCCCAGGCCCCGCTGGTTCAGAGCGCGGCGATCAGCGCCTTTGCCTTGGCGGCGACCACGTCCGGCGTGTCGCCGGGCTTGTAGAGCGAGGAGCCGCAGCCATAACCGCTGGCGCCGGCCTCGCGCCACGCCGGCAGGCTTCGCGCATCGACGCCCCCGACCGGAAGCAGCGGCGTGCCCTTCGGCAGCACCGCCCGCAGGGCCTTCAGCATCGGCGGACCGCCGGCCTCGGCCGGAAACAGCTTGAGGGCGTCGGCGCCGGCATCGAGCAGGCTGAACGCTTCCGCCGGGGTCAGGAAGCCCGGCATCGCCACCATGCCGCGGGCCTTGGCCGCGCGCACCAGGGCCGGATCGGCGTGCGGCGTCACCAGGAGGCGGCCGCCGGCCTCCGCCACCGCCGCGACCTCGGCCTCGCGGCGGAAGGTGCCGGCCCCGACGAGCGCCCGGTCGCCGAGGCGGGCGGCCAGGCGGCGCACGCTCTCGACCGGCTCGGGCGAGTTCAGCGGCACTTCGAGGATCACCACGCCCGCCGCCACCAGCGCCTCGCCGATGGCCTCGACCTCGTCCGGGCGCACGCCGCGCAGGATCGCCACCAGGGGGCAGCGCGAGAGCCAGTCCGTCACGGCCATTCGGTTCTCTCCCCGATCAGTGCCAGGCCGCGCGCGGCGGCGTCCGGATCGCCCGCGACCGCCTGCCCGCCCTTGAGGGCGATCGCCCGGCCGTAGAGCGCCATCAGCGGGCCGGAACCCACAAGACGCACGATCGCGGCCTCGGTCATCGCGGCCGCGACGTCGTGCCCGATCAACAGGCCCGACAGGTAGCTCGCCGCGTCCTCCGGCGCGAGCCGGCCGAACAGCCCGAGGGCGCGGGTGCCGAACAGGTGATGGAGAAGGCCGCCGCCTTCCGCCGAGCGGGCGACTCCCGCCTCGAAGGCCGGGCCCACCTCCGCCGGCCCGGTCATCATCCGGCCGAGGATCGTGTGGCCGCTGAGCGCCGCGAAGGCCTCGCCGGTCATGCTGGTGGTGAAGCCGGCGACGCGCCCGCCCGCGACCCGCACCCATTTGGCGTGGCTGCCGGGCAGGCAGATCAGCGCGTCCTCGTCCCCGGCGAGCGCGCCGAAGATCTGGACCTCCTCGCCGCGCATCACCTCCGGCGTGCCCGCCGCGTCCTCGGCGCTCAGGCCCGGCACGAGTCGCACCGTGGCGCCTGCGAACGGTACCGGCACGAGGGCGCCCGCCAGATCGTCGAGCCCCGCCGGGCAGGCGAGATACGGCGCCTCCTGCCAGCCCTGGCGGCTGCCGACCATGCCGGAGAGCAGCACCCGGGTCTCGCCGGCCGCCAGCCAGTCGCCGACCATCTCCGTCAGGGCCGCCGGAAAGCCGCCCTCGGGCACCCGCAGGATGCCGCCCGCGCCCTCGCGCCGCGCCAGCACCGCGCCATCCGGCGCGAGCCGGTAGGCCCGGGCGCTGCTCGTTCCCCAATCCACCGCGATCATGTCCGGTGCTGTGCCCCAGGGGCCGCCCGAGCGCAACCGCCCCCGCGCTTGACGCGTCGAGGCGGCCGCTCCTATCCAGGCAAAACGGTTGCGATCGAAACCAATCGACCGGGCCGGGAGGAGACGCCGCCATGATCGTCGAGGCCGTGACCCGCCGGGTGCCGTCCGGGCTTCGGCCCGCGCCGGGCGTTTGCGCCGACCCGACCAGGACGGAGGCGGCGTGATGCCGACGGATCTCGACCACACCCACGATGCCTCCGCCCGCTGCTGCGTGCCGGGGGCCGACGGGCATCCCGATTTCCCGATCCAGAACCTCCCGCTCGGGATCTTCTCGCCCGAGGATCCCGCGGGGGGCAATGGAGCGAAGCGGGCCGGCATCGCGATCGGCGACCACATCCTCGACCTGCCGGCGGCGCAAGCCGCCGGCCTCCTCACCGGCGAGGCGACGCGGGCGGTCGCGGCAGCGGAATCCGGGGAACTCAACGGGCTCCTCGCCCTCGGCGCCGGCCCGCGCCGGGCCCTGCGCGACCAGGTCTTCGCGCTCCTGCGGGCCGGGAGCCCGGATCGCGGCCGGGTGCCGCCGCTCCTGCACCCGGCCGCCTCCTGCACGCTGCACCTGCCGGCGCGGATCGGCGACTACACCGACTTCTTCGCCGGCATCCACCACGCCACCAGCACCGGCCGCCTGCTCCGGCCCGACCAGCCGCTCATGGCGAACTACAAGCACGTGCCGGTCGGCTACCACGGCCGTGCCTCGTCGATCCGGCCCTCCGGCGTGCCGGTGCGCCGGCCGCACGGCCAGACGAAGCCGGCCCATCTCGACGCGCCGGTCTTCGGCCCGTCGCGCCGGCTCGACTACGAGTTGGAGCTCGGGGTGTGGATCGGGCCGGGCAACGACCCCGGCACGCCGGTGCCGGTCGGCGAGGCCGCCGGGCAGGTGGCGGGCTTCTGCCTGCTCAACGACTGGTCGGCCCGGGACATCCAGGGCTGGGAAGCCCAGCCCCTCGGGCCGTTCCTGGCCAAGAGCTTCGCCACCACGGTCTCGCCCTGGATCGTCACGCCGGAGGCGCTGGCGCCGTTCCGCGTCGCGCAAGGGGCGCGGCCGGAGGGCGATCCCGCTCCCCTGCCCTACCTCCTCGACGCCGTCGACCAGGCCGGCGGCGCCCTCGACCTCGAGCTGGAGATCTGGCTCGCGACCCGGGTCTCGCGCGAGGCCGGCTCGGGCCCGCAGCGGATCGCGCGCTCGAACGCCCGGCACATGTACTGGACGGTGGCGCAGATGATTGCCCATCACACCAGCGGCGGCTGCGACCTGCGCCCGGGCGACCTTCTCGGCACCGGCACGCTGTCGGGCCCGGACCCGGATTCCGCCGGCTGCCTGCTCGAGACCACCCGGGCCGGCAAGGCGCCGATCCGCCTCGCGACCGGCGAGGAGCGCCGCTTCCTGGAGGACGGCGACGAGGTGATCCTGACGGCGCATGGCCGGCGCGCGGGCTTCGCCCCGATCGGCTTCGGCGCCTGCCGGGCGGTGGTGCTGCCCGCGTAATCCGGCATTCGGCGGTCGACGCGATCGCGCCTGCCGCTCACGGAATCATGAAGTGCCATTCCCGACAGGAAAACCTAGATCACGCATGCCGCTCCGCAGAAGTCGCGGAGCTTCTGACACCGGAGGCGTCCATGAGGAGATTGTATCTCGCTGGTATCGCGGTGTTTCTTGCGCTCCCAGCTTGCGCGCAGACTGGAGTCAACCCTGCCGAGATCAGGGAGCCGGGCCCGCCGCGGCTCACGACGCCCGGTCAGGGGCGAGAGGAAGTCTTCGAGGGCAGTCGGACGCAGATCGACAATTCCGGCCCCGGCTCCACCGGCACCCTCGCCCGCAGCGGCCTCGGCGCCGACAACTGGTCCAACGACACCGCCAACACCTCGAACTCGTCCGATCCCGAGCGCGGTCTGCCGAATACCGGCGGCGGGGGCAGCGACGGTGGCGGCTAGCTGGCCGCCATCCGGCTGATGAACTCGGCCGGGTCGTTTGCGCCGCCGGCTTCCTCGGGGAGGTCGGTGGTGCATCGTCCGGGCGTCGTTCATTCGGCCGCGATCTTGACGGTCTCCGCCTGCGTGAATCGCCCGCATGACGCGGGCAGCGTCCGATCGCATTGCAACGGTAATGACAGCGGGCAAAGGTCGAGCCTGCCGGCGAGCGTCGGTCGTGAGGCCCCCTTCCCCGGACGACTGGAGCGTCAGCGCACGGAGATCCGGTTCTGCGACGAACCGGCATCCAGTCTGTCGGAGAAACGACCTACCGCTCCCCCGCCAGCCCCCGCCCGCTCACCGCCCCGGCGAGCGCCAGGATCGCCCGGTTGAGCGGCACGTCGATCCCATGGCGCTCGGCCGCCGCCACGACGGCGCCGGTGAGGTGGGCGTGCTCCAGGGGACGGCCGGCGAGGCGGTCGTAGAGCATCGAGCTGCCGCCGTCGCCGGTCATGCGCAGGTAGCCGTCGAGGATGCGGGTTGCGTCCTCCCCGGTCAGCCGGGCGCCCTCGGCGTTGGCGACGCGGATCACCTCGTCCATCAGCCCGCGGGCGAGGCCCTGGATCGCCGGGTCGTTGAAGATCGCGATGCGCCGCAGGGTCAGCGCGGTGATCGGGTTGACCACGGCGTTGCTGAGGAGCTTGCGCCACGCCACCGTGACGAAATCCGCCTCCTGGGTGATCTCGAACGGCGTGCCGGAAAACAGATCCGCGAAGGCGGCGCCGTCCGGGCCGGCCGGCACGGTCATCTTCGTGCTGCCGTGGTGGGTAATGCGGCCCGGCGCCGTGCGCTCGACCGAGCAGTAGATGATCGCCGGCAGCACCGTCGTGCCCTCGGCGAGGTGCGGGCGCGCGCGCTCGGCCTGGCCGACGCCGTTCTGCACCACCACCACCCGGGTTGCGGGTCCCACGAGGCGGCGGAACCACGGCTCGGCGCTCGCGGTGTCCTGCGCCTTCGTCGTCACCAGCACCCAGTCGGCGGGGCCGGACTCGCGCAGATCGACCTGGTCCGGATCGGCGACGATGCGCACCGGCACCTCGCGCTCGCCGGCCGCGTCGGTGACGACGAGGCGGTCGAAGGGCGTGCGCACGCAGAGCGTGACGGGCCGCCCGGCCCGCTCCAACGCTCCCGCCAGGTAGCCGCCGATCCCGCCGCTCCCGATCACCGCGACGCTGCCCGCCTGCCCCGTGCCGTCCGCCATCGTTCCGCTCGCTCTCGATCGTCGTCCGCCGGACCTTAAGCCGGTGACGGGAGCCCGGGAAGGCCGCGCGGCCGCGCGACGGCCCTGCATCCCCCGCGCGCCGCCGCTCGGCTTCCTCCCTTGTCTGCTGCGCTGCGGGATCTAGCTTCAGCGCCGTCGCCGCTGACGGCCAGGAGATCGCCATGACGTCGCACGTCCCGGTGGAGGGGCACGCCGCCTCCGGCAGCAAGCCCGCTCCTCCCTGCACCATCGTGATCTTCGGCGCCGGCGGCGACCTGACCAAGCGCCTGCTGATGCCGGCGCTCTACAACCTCGCGGGCAGCCGCCTCCTCGACGGCACGACGACGATCTGGGGCGTCGACCACAGCGACGGCTCGGACGAGAGCTGGCGCAAGAACCTCTCCGACACGATGGAGTCCTTCACCAAGGACGAGACGGCGGAGTTCCACGCCAAGCACATCGACCCGACCGCCTGGGGCTTCGTGCGCGACCGGCTGCACTACCTCACGGGCGACTTCCTGGCGCCCGAGACCTACCGGCAGATCGCCGAGAAGATCCCCGGCAACGCGGTGTTCTATCTCGCGGTGGCGGCGCGCTTCTTCGCGCCGATCGTCGAGCATCTGGGCGAGGCCGGGCTCCTGAAGCAGTCGGACGACGCGTTCCGCCGGGTCGTGATCGAGAAGCCGTTCGGCAGCGACCTCGCCTCGGCGCAGGAGCTCAACAAGCGGATCCTCGCGGTCGCCGACGAGTCGCAGTTCTACCGGATCGACCACTTCCTCGGAAAGGAGACGGTGCAGAGCATCATGGCGATCCGCTTCGCCAACGGGATGTTCGAGCCGATCTGGCGCCGCGACTTCGTCGACCACGTCCAGATCACCGCCGCCGAGACCATCGGCGTCGAGGAGCGCGGCGCCTTCTACGAGCCGACAGGGGCGCTGCGCGACATGGTGCCCAACCACCTGTTCCAGCTCCTGTGCATGACCGCGATGGAGCCGCCGGTCTCCTTCGATGCGGAAGTCGTGCGCACCGAGAAGGCGAAGCTCGTCCAGGCCGTGCGCCCGGTCCAGCCGGAGGACGCGGTGCGCGGCCAGTACCGCGCCGGCACCGTCCAGGGCCGCGCCGTCCCGTCCTACCGCGACGAGCCGCACGTCGCGGGCGACAGCCGCACCGAGACCTACGCGGCCTTGAAGCTCACCATCGACAACTGGCGCTGGGGCGGGGTGCCGTTCTACCTGCGCACCGGCAAGCGGATGACCGGGCGGCGCACCGAGATCGCGGTGCATTTCAAGCCGGCGCCCTACCGGCTGTTCCGCGACACCCCGGTCGAGGAGATCGCCCCCAACATCCTGCGGATCATGGTCGATCCGGTCCAGGGCATGAGCACCGAGTTCAACGCCAAGGTGCCGGGACCGTCGATGCGGCTCGGCGCCGTGCGCTCGACCTTCCGCGAGGGCGACTTCTTCGCCCAGGAGCCGAATGTCGGCTACGAGACCCTGCTCTACGACTGCCTGTGCGGCGACGCGACCCTGTTCCAGCGAGCCGACAACATCGAGGCGTCCTGGGCCGTGGTCGACCCGCTGGTGAAGGCCTGGGGCGCCGGCGGCGAGCCGGAGCCCTACGAATCGGGCAGTGCCGGGCCGAAGGCGGCCGACGACCTGCTCGCCCGCGACGGCCGGCACTGGCTGCCGCTCGACGGCGAGTGAGGTGGACGACGCGCGCGAGTGGCTGGAGGCGGACGGGCTCGGGGGCTTCGCGTCCGGCCCGGTCGCCGGCCCGCGCACTCGGCGCTACCACGCCCTCCTTCTCACCGCGACGACCCCGCCGACCGGGCGGGTGGTGCTGGTCAACGGGGTCGAGGCCGCGGTGACGACCGGGGGCGGGACCGTGCCGCTCTCGACGCAGAGATACGCGCCGGACGTGATCCATCCGGACGGCTGGCGCCACCTCGCGGATTTTGCCCTCGGCCCCTGGCCCAGCTGGACCTATCGCCTGCCGGACGGCACCACGATCCTGCACGAGGTGCTGCTCGAGCCGGATTCCTGCGAGACGCTGCTGCGCTGGCAGCGCGTCTCCGGCGACGGCCCCTGCACGCTCGCCGTGCGCCCGCTCCTCTCGGGGCGCGACTACCACGCCCTCCACCACGAGAACCCGGCCTTCGCCTTCGCGGCGACCGTCCAGGGCGGCAACGTTGCCTGGCGGCCCTACCCCGACCTGCCGGCGGTGGCAGTGCTCACCAACGGCGCCTACGCGCACGCGCCCGAGTGGTACCGCAACTTCCTCTACGCGGCCGAGGCCGAGCGCGGGCTCGACGCCAGCGAGGATCTGGCGAGCCCGGGCTCCTTCGCCTTCGACCTCACGGCGGGCCCGGCGGTGATGATCCTGCGCGCGGGCGACGGGCTCGGGATCCGCGCCGCGGCCCATGCCGAGCGGCTGATCGCGTCCGAGCGGATGCGCCGCGAGGCCCTGTCGCCCTTGGCGCTGGCGGCCGGCGCCTACCTCGTCGACCGGCCGGGCGGACGCACCCTGGTGGCGGGCTTTCCGTGGTTCACCGATTGGGGTCGCGACACCTTCATCGCGCTGCGCGGCCTCCTCGTCGCCACCGGCGCGCTGGTCCAGGCCCGCGCGATCCTGCTCGCCTGGGCCGGCGCGGTAAGCGAGGGCATGATGCCGAACCGCTTCCCCGACCGCGGCGAGGCGCCCGAGTACAACGCGGTCGACGCCTCGCTCTGGTACGTGGTGGCGGTCGACGACGTGCTCGCGGCTCACGGAGCCGCGGGGCGTCCGGTGCCGGAGGAGGAAGGCGCGCGCCTCGCCGCGGCCTGCGCGGCGATCCTCGACGGATACGCCGCCGGCACGCGCTTCGGGATCGAGGCCGATGCCGACGGGCTCCTGCGCGCCGGCGTGCCGGGTGTGCAGCTGACCTGGATGGACGCCAAGGTCGGCGACCGGGTGGTCACGCCGCGCATCGGCAAGCCGGTCGAGATCCAGGCCCTGTGGATCAACGCGCTGCGCATCGGCATCGCGCGCTGGCCGGAGCGGGCGACGGGCTGGCGCGACCTGGAGCGGCGCGCCTCCGCCAGCGTCGAGCGCTTCGTCTCGCCCGGCGGCGCCCTCTACGACGTGATCGACGCCGACCACGTCGCGGGCGCGGTCGATGCACGGATGCGGCCGAATCAGATTCTCGCCATCGGCGGCCTGCCCCATCCGCTGCTGACCGGCGATGCCGCCCGGGCGGTGGTGGATGCCGTCGAAGCGCGCCTCCTCACGCCTTTGGGCCTGCGCTCCCTCGATCCCGCCGACCCGGACTACCGCGGCACCTATGCCGGCGGTCCGGCGGAGCGCGACGGTGCCTACCACCAGGGTACGGTCTGGCCCTGGCTGATCGGCCCCTTCGTCGATGCCTGGCTCTCCGTGCGCGGCCGCTCGGCCGAGGACAAGGCCGAGGCGCGGACGCGCTTCCTGCCGCCGCTCCAGGCCCACCTGGACGAGGCCGGCCTCGGCCACGTCTCGGAGGTGGTCGACGGCGACCCGCCGCATCGCCCCGGCGGCTGCCCGTTCCAGGCCTGGTCCCTCGGCGAGCTGATCCGCGTGCGGCGGATGCTCGACCTCGATCCGGTGTGACTCCCGTGGAGGACCTTGCGATGCCCGATCCCGCCCCCTGCCTCGCTGATACCGAGGAGGGCCGCCGCCTCGCCGCCGTCGCCACCGAGGGCTGGCACCGCTGGGGCCCGTATCTCAGCGAGCGGCAATGGGGGACGGTACGGGAGGATTACAGCGCGGGCGGCACCGCCTGGGACTACCTGCCCCACGACCACGCCCGCTCCCGCGCCTATCGCTGGGGCGAGGACGGCATCGCGGGCTTCAGCGACGACCGCCAGATCTGGTGCCTGGCGCTGGCGCTGTGGAACGGCCGCGACCCGATCCTGAAGGAGCGGATGTTCGGCCTCACCAACGACGAGGGCAACCACGGCGAGGACGTCAAGGAGCTGTGGTGGTACCTCGACGCCACCCCGACGCATTCGTACATGCGGATGCTCTACAAGTACCCGCACGGCCCCTATCCCTACGCCGACCTCGTCGCCGAGAACGGACGGCGCAAGGGCCGAAACATGCCCGAATACGAGATCGCCGATACCGGCGCGTTCGCGGACGGGCGCTACCACGACGTGACGGTGGAATACGCCAAGGCCGCGCCGGACGACGTCCTGATGCGGATCACGATCGTCAACCGCGGCCCGGACGCCGCGGAGCTGCACGTCCTGCCCCACCTCTGGGCGCGCAACACCTGGTCGTGGGGGCGGGAATCGTGGGAGCCCGACTCACCGCGCCCGCTCCTGCGCCTGACCGAGGCGGGCGCCGTCGAGGCGACGCGCGGGCGCGCCGCCCCCTTGCGGTTCGCGGCCCTCCAGCCGGCCGAGTTCCTGTTCTGCGAGAACGAGACCAACACGACGCGCCTGTTCGGTACGCCCGGGCCCGCCCACCCGAAGGACGCGATCCACGACCGCGTCGTCGCGGGCCGGCGCGAGGCGGTGGACCCGCTGGCCGAGGGCACCAAATGCGCCGCCTGGACGACGCTCACCGTGCCGGCGGGCGGCGTCGCGATTTTGCGCTTCCGCCTGAGCCCCGCCTCCAACCCGGACGAGCGCGACGCCGCGGGTTTCGACGCCGTGATGGCCCGCCGCCTCGCCGAGGCCGATGCCTTCTACGCCGCGCTCCAGCGCGACATCGCCGATCCGGACGCCCGGCTGGTGCAGCGCCAGGCGCTCGCCGGCATGCTGTGGTCGAAGCAGTTCTACCATTTCGACGTCCGGCGCTGGCTCGCCGGCGATCCGGCCCAGCCGGCCCCTCCCGAGAGCCGCCGCCACGGCCGCGACAGCGACTGGACGCATCTCAACAACGCCGACATCGTCTCGATGCCGGACAAGTGGGAATATCCCTGGTACGCGGCCTGGGACCTCGCCTTCCACTGCGTGACCTTCGCGCTGATCGACCCGGCCTTCGCCAAGGGCCAGCTGATCCTGCTCACCCGCGAATGGTACATGCACCCGAACGGGCAGCTGCCGGCCTACGAATGGGCCTTCGGCGACGTGAACCCGCCGGTCCATGCCTGGGCGGCGCTCCGCGTCTACCGCATGGACCAGGCGATGACGGGCCGGGCCGACCGCGCCTTCCTGGAGCGCGTCTTTCACAAGCTGATGCTGAACTTCACCTGGTGGGTGAACCGCAAGGATGCCGGCGACCGTAACGTCTTCCAGGGCGGCTTCCTCGGCCTCGACAACATCGGCATCTTCGACCGCTCGGCCAAGCTTCCCACCGGCGGCACCCTCGACCAGGCCGACGGCACCGCCTGGATGGCGATGTACAGCCTCAACCTGATGCGGATCGCGCTCGAACTCGCGGTCGAGGATCCGGTCTACGAGGACATCGCCACCAAGTTCTTCGAGCACTTCCTCACCATCGCCGAGGCGATGACCCATGTCGGCGGCAACGGCACCGGCCTGTGGGACGAGGCGGACGAGTTCTACTACGACGTCTTGAGCCTCCCCGACGGCCGCCAGGTGCCGCTCCGGGTGCGCTCCCTCGTCGGGCTGATCCCGCTCTGCGCCGTCGAGGTGCTGGACGACGATATGGCAAAGCGTTTCCCCGCCTTCGCCAAGCGGGCCCGCTGGCTCCTCACCCACCGCCCCGACCTCGCCGCCCAGGTCTCCCGCTGGGAGGAGCCGGGCCGCGGCAACCGGGTGCTGCTCTCGCTGCTGCGCCGCCACCGCATGAAGGCGCTGCTACGCCGGATGCTCGACGAGACCGAGTTCCTGTCGCCCCACGGCGTTCGCTCGGTCTCGAAGGCGCACGAGGCCGAGCCGTTCCGCTTCCCCTGGGACGGCCAGACCTTCGCGGTCGATTACGAACCGGCGGAATCGACCACCGCGGTGTTCGGCGGCAACTCGAACTGGCGCGGCCCGATCTGGCTGCCGATCAACTTTTTGCTGGTCGAGGCGCTGACCGAGTTCGGGCGGTTCTACGGGCCCGAGTTCAAGATCGAGTGCCCGTCGGGCTCGAAGACCTACCTCACCCTGCCGGAGATCGCCGACGAACTCTCCGCCCGCCTCACTCGCCTGGTGCTGCGCGGCCCCGACGGCCGCCGCCCGGTGCTGGGGGACAACCCGCTGTTCCAGGACGACCCGCACTTTCGCGACCACGTCCCGTTCCACGAGTATTTCCACGGAGATACCGGGGCGGGACTGGGTGCGGCACACCAGACCGGGTGGACCGGGTTGCTGGCACTGCTGCTCCAGCCGCGGCGGGACGTGGCGGGCGGGGAGGTGCCGGCGGCGCCGGAGGGGTAGGCCGAATTGCGATACGCGTGTCCACTATCGCCAACTATTGAAAGTAAAGCGCGGTTCCCCTCTCCCGTGTGGGAGAGGGGTCAGGGGTGAGGGTGGCTCGGTTTCCGCAATGATCCTGAACCGTTGAGCTGCCCAGCTCGACGCTTCAAGACTTATTCGGGCACCAAGCCACCCTGCGCGATCTTCGATCGCCCCTACCTCTCTCCCACACAGGAGAGGGGATCCCGCGCTTTGCTGAATAAGACTTACCGCTTCTTCCCCGGCCGCCGAAACACCCCGACGATCTCGACATGCGGCGAGTGCCGGAACTGGTCGACGGGGGTCACCGCCTCGAGATGGTAGCCCCCGCGCACCAGCAACGCCGCGTCGCGCGCGAAGCTGCCGGCGTCGCAAGACACGCCGACCACCACCGGCACCTTCGATTCGGCGATCCGCGCGCTCTGCGCCTCGGCGCCGGCTCGCGGCGGGTCGAACACCACGGCGTCGTAGCGGTCGAGCTCGGGGGCGAGCAGCGGACGGCGGAAGAGGTCGCGGCGCTCGGTCGTGATGGTGCGCAGGCCGCCCGTGTCGCGAAAGGCGCGGTCGAGGGCCTTGAGCGCCCCTTCCTCGCCTTCGACGGCGTGGACGGTGTGGCCTTCCGCCAGCGCCAGCGAGAAGGCACCGGCGCCGGAGAAGAGGTCGACGACGCGTTTCGCCTTCCCCACCCCCTCGACGACGAGGCGGGCGAGCGTCGCCTCGCCCTCGGCGGTCGCCTGGAGGAAGCCGCCGGCCGGCGGCACCAGCCGGGAGCGGCCGGCCGGGATCTCGGGCGGGCGGCGCACGATCAGCACGTCGCCGTGGAGCGAGAGACGCGCGAGGTCGAGCTCGCCGGCGAGCAGCACCAGGGCCTGGCGCACCCGGTCGGAGGCCGGCCCGTGGCCGCGGATGTCGACGTCGAGGCCGCCGGCGGTCGCGGTCACCTGCACGTCGAGGGGTTTGCCGCCTCCGCCGCCGAGCGGCCGGCTGACCCGGCGAGCGATCTCGGGCGCCCGGTGCAGGGCGGGTTCGGTGATCGGGCAATGGTCGATCGCCACCAGCGCGTGGCTGCGCGCAGCCATGAAACCCGCCTGTGGCCCGCCCTCGCCGGCCCGCACGTGCAGGGTGATGCGGCGGCGCCCCGATCCGTGCGCGTCGAGGAGCGGCCCCACCGGCGCATCGATTCCGGCCCGCGCGAGCGCCCCGACGACGAGGTCGCGCTTCCACTCACCGTAAGGCGCGGGCGCGAGGTGCTGGATCGCGCAGCCGCCACAGGTGCCGAAATACGGGCAGAACGGGTCGATCCGGTCGGCCGACGGGCTCAGCACCGTGTCGAGCCGGGCGCGGGGCGGCCGGGTCCCCTCCTCCGGCTCCGCCCGCACCGTCTCGCCCGGGAGCGCGCCCGGCACGACGATGCCGTCCGCCGTGACCCCGTCGCCGCGCAGGCCCAGGCGGGCGATCTCCAGAACCTCGCTCATCGCGCAGCCTCCCGCACGGCGCCGATCAGGAATTCGCGGTTGCCGTCGCCGCCCTCGACCGGCGACGGGATCAGGCCGCGCACCGCAAAGCCCAGGGACTCGACCAGCGCCCGGATGCGCGCGCAGACCGCGTCCTGCACCGCCTCGTCGCGCACCAGCCCGCCGCGGCCGACATGCTCGCGCCCGGCCTCGAATTGCGGCTTGACCAGGACTGCCAGCGCGGCGTCGGGGGCCAGGAGCGGGATCACGGCCGGCAGGACCAGCCGCAGGGAGATGAAGCTCACGTCGATCACCAGGAGGGAGGGCGGCACCGGGAGCGGGCCGAGGGAGCGGGCATCGGTCGCCTCGAGGGCGCAGACGCGGGGATCGCCGGCGAGGCTCGGATGGAGCTGGCCCCGGCCGACATCGACGGCGTGGACGTGGGCCGCGCCGCGGCGCAGGAGCACGTCGGTGAAGCCGCCGGTCGAGGCGCCGATATCGAGGCAGGTCCGGCCGGCCGGGTCGATCCCGAACGCGTCGAGGGCGGCGGCGAGCTTCAGCCCGCCGCGGGAGACGTAGGGGTGCGGGGCTTCCGCCACGATCGCGGCGCCCCTCGCGACCAAGTCGGACGCCCGGCGCACGACGACGCCGTCCGCCCGCACCAGCCCGGCCTCGATCGCGGCCTGGGCTCGCGCCCGGCTCTCGAAATGGCCCGCCTCCACCAGGAGGCGGTCGGCCCGCAGGCGCTCGCCCGTCGTCATCACCTGTTGCCCTTGGTCGAATATCTACCGCTGCGTCGTGGGTTCGCTCGTGCCCGACCGTCCCCGATGGCGCCGCGCGCCCTAGCTACACCGCGACACAGGAGGAGAGTGTTCTCATGAGACTCGTCACGCTCGCGAGCGTCCTGGCCCTGGGCCTTGCGGCCCCGGCCTTCGCGCAGGACAAGCCTGCTGATCAGGCCGCACCGACGACCTACGATGCGCCGATCGTCAACAACAAGGGCGAGACGATCGGCAAGATCGCGCTGCGCGACGGCGCCAACACCCTGGTGATGCGGGTGGCGATCCAGGCCGGCGGCCTGCCGCCCGGCTGGCACGGCATCCACTTCCACGCGGTCGGCAGCTGCGCCGACACCGACAAGTTCCAGGAGTCGAAGGCGCACGTCAATCACGACAACGCCAAGCACGGCCTGCTCAACGCCGAAGGGCCCGACGAGGGCGACCTGCCGAACGTCTACGCCAATGCCGACGGCTCGGTGAATGCCGAGGTGTCGAGCGACACGCCGCTCACCGGCGAGGGCGGGCTGAAGGACAATGACGGCTCGGCCTTGATCATCCACGCCAACGAGGACGACCATTCCACCCAGCCGATCGGCAATGCGGGTGCCCGCATCGCCTGCGCGGTGATCAAGTAGGCCCGGGACCGTGTCAGCGCTGACGCCGGGCGACACTGACGACGT
>NZ_JBSNCC010000043.1:0-14748 GCF_053764715.1 Methylobacterium sp. Gmos1
CCTCATGGTCGCGCACCATCCGCACCGCGCGCTCGCGCACCTCAGGCGAAAAAGGGGCTGTTCGCTTCGTCATGGCTCCATCCTCTCAGAAGTTGGAGCCTCCAGGAAACCCGGGGCGGTTCAATCATCGCCGATCCCGACAAGCTGCTGCCGATCCTCTTGCGCGAGAAGAGCGTGTTCGACGAGCGCGACATCGCCCGCGCGGTCTTTCGCTACATCGACGACCCGGCCACGTTCGAGGCGGTTCGTCTCAGGCTCGGCCAATCGCCTGAACTCGTGGCGGTCGCCGAGGAGGTGTTCGATCCCGAGAGCGGGCGCGTGGTGTCGCCGGCGCGCTGGACGACGAGGGCGCTGCTTCAAGCCGAGATCCTGATGCAAGCGGCGACGGCCCGGCTCTACGCCGATGCCGGTCACAGTGTGTCACCGCGGGCGCTCGAGCGAGCCATTACGGCCCGCCCGGAACTGTCCGAGCAGCAGCGTGAGGCAGTCCGCCACGTCACGGCGCTCGAGCGGATCGCGGCCGTGGTCGGGTTTGCCGGCGCGGGCAAATCGACCATGCTCGGCATTGCGCGTGAGGCCTGGATCGGCGCCGGTCACGCCGTCGTCGGCGGGGCGCTGGCCGGCAAGGCGGCCGAGGGGTTGGAGCGGAGTGCGGGGATCGCGAGCCGCACCTTGGCGTCGTGGGAACTCGCCTGGAAGCACGAGCGCGACCTGCTGAAACCCGGCGACGTGTTCGTGCTCGACGAGGCCGGCATGGTCGCCTCCGAGCAGCTCTCGCGGATCGTCCAGGAGGTGGAGCGGCGCGGCGCCAAGCTGGTCCTGGTTGGTGACGCCCAGCAGCTCCAGCCGATCGAGGCCGGCGCCGGCTTCCGGGCGATCACCGAGGCGATCGGCTACGCCGAGCTCTCCGAGATCTGGCGCCAGGTCGATCCGGCGATGCGGCGGGCAAGCGTGGCCTTTGCCAGAGGCGAGGCAGCCGCGGGACTCGGCGTTTACAGCGAAGCCGGGATGGTGCGGTTCTCAGCCGATCGCGAGGGCGCACGCAAGGCCCTGATCGCGGCCTGGAAACCGGACTACCTTGGCCTCAAGCCTGACGGTAGGCCGGCCGAGACGCTGATCCTCGCCCAGACCAACGTCGACGTTCTGGCCCTCAATGCCTTGGCGCGTTACGCGCTCAAGGCCGACGGGATGCTGGAGAATGAGGCCCGGTTCATTACGGCACGCGGCGAGCGGATGTTCGCTCCCGGCGACCGCGTGCTGTTCCTCGAGAACGATCGCCAGCTCGGCGTGAAGAACGGGATGCTCGCCACCGTCGAGGCCGCGTCGATCGGCCGGCTTACGGTCAAGCTCGATCGGGATGGCATAGGTGATGGTGAGCGGATCGAGGTCCAGGCGGAAGCCTACCGCAACCTCGATCACGGCTACGCGGCTACCGTCCATAAGAGCCAGGGCGCGACGCTCGATCGGGTCCACGTGCTGGCCACGCCCGGCATGGATCAGCATCTGGCCTACGTGGCGATGACGCGCCACCGCCACACCGTCATCCTCCACGGCGCGCATGCCGACTTCATTCCGGACTGGCGCAAAGCCAAGCTCGGAGCGGCGCCGTCACGGGACGTTCTTGATGCGGCCGCGCTCGACGGCTTGTCGCGCCGGTTCTCGCGGGACGGCTCGAAAGCCTCGACCCTGGATTACGTCGACGAGGCCGCATTCCGTGAGGCCGCGGTCGCGCTGACGCGGCCGCCGGAGTCGATCGACGGCGAGCCGGTCCGGGGCCGTGCGAGCGATCTCCCGCTGCTCGATGCCAGGGGGATCGCCAGGGATCTCTCGGCGCTCGCAGGTCGCCTGGAGGCAGACGGTGACGCAGCCGCGATCGGCGCCGTCCCGAAGCCTGCCGCCAGCGTCAACGACCCATCCGGCTCGCCAGCCCTGGCCGCGCTCGATGCGGCTCTCGCCCGGCTGGAGAACGCGGAAACCGACGTCGCCGACCGGGTGCGGCCACAGGATCTGCGTGCCCTCGCCTCGGCCTTCGCCGAGCGGCGCGGGCTCAACGGTCACGCGGCCCTCACACCCGCGCTGGTGAAGCGCGCGCGGTCGATGATCGTGACGGTCCAGGTGCGCTGGCGCCGCCTACATGGTGCGGCCGTTCGGCTTGCCGCCGCCTGGCAGGCACTCGCCTCGACCCGGCCCGCCGTCGTCGAGAACGTTCCGCTAAAGACCCGAGAGCCTGCCGCCCAAGCGATCCCGCTCAAGCCATTCCTCGCTGCCGTTCCCTTCGACAAGACCGCCGTCGATGCAGCCCTCGCATATCGCGTCGATCCGGAGCGAGATCTGAAGCAGGAACTCGCCTCGCTGCGATCCTCGATCCGCACGGCGGTCAAGGATCCCGCAGGCCTATTCAAGGCGATCTACGCCCAGCTTCGCACGCCCGGAAAAGGCTACACCTCGCGCATCGACGAACTGCTGGCCGACCCGGAAGCCTATGGCGGTCTGCGGGGCCGCAAGGGCTGGTTCGTGCCGAAGCCGGAGAAGGAGGAACGCGAGAAAGCCGTGGCGTCGTATGACGCCATCAGAGGGGCCGCCATCAACCTCAAAAACCAGTATTCCGCCGAAATCGAGAACGCACGTCCGGAGGAAGTGCGATACCGCCGACGCATCGCGATCGAGGTGCCCGGCTTGTCGCCGGCCGCCTCGGCCGCGCTGGCTCAGATTGCCAGTACACCGGGCTCGGACCCACGGGCCTTCGATGCCGTCGTCGCGCGGTCTGTTGCGACGTCCGAGCAGCGGGCGGAGATCGAGGCATTCGCGAGCGCCGTTGCCCGCCGGTTCGGCGCCACCGGGGCGATCGGCCACGCGGCGCATAAGGGCCTCGGCCCGGCGCAGTGGCTCACGAGCGAGGAGCGCGAGATCCTGTCGGGCGGTGGGTTCGTCGCCTCCTACCTCAAGGAGGGAAGCCTCGATCACCTGATCGCCACGGTCCTGCGCCGCGAGCTCGACCAGCGCCTCGACGTGCAGCCTCAGCAAACCCTGGAGCAGCGCAAGGAGCTCGACCGTGACCGTGATCTCGGGTTGACGGTCTGAGGCCCCGTTATTTCCTGGATCGGCTGCTGAAACTTGCCCGTTAGAACTATCTCCGATCTCCGCTGTGACGCCTACGACACGCAGGCCGTATTGGCGCCGCGGCGACTATGGGTAAGGGTAGGGGAGAGAGGACAGCCGAGAGTTTTGGCCGTCTGAAGGACGGATCGAGAGTCGCTGCCTGCGAGCCGGACCGGCCGGGCTAGAACCGAGGAACCGCACCCATGAGTTTCCGCGACCTGCCGGCGCTGGTGACCGAGCGCCAGGACGCTCTCATCCTGCTCGAGGCTCTGGCCTCGGGCGTCGACGAGCGTGAGTTCGCCCCCTTCGTCACCGCGCTCACCTCGCCCGAGGATGAGCAGGCAGCAGCCATCATGCTCGGATCGGGCAACGGGATGTCCTTGCGCGTCCAGCTCGGCGCGCTCCTCGCCGGAGCCGGCCTGGTGACCAACGACGAGGTATTCCAGGCCCTCGACGCGCGCCGGGCCCGAGCCAAGGGAGCGGTGGCGTGAGCGGCGATCCCTACGTCTACGAGGGCACCGACACCCTCAGGAACAACGCCGGCATCCGGGATCCCGAGGCCCTGCCGGAGCGCGAGCAGATCGTCTCGTTCCAGGCCCTGCGCCAGATGCTGAAGGAGCCGGTGCTCGGCAACTTCGACCAGACGCATTTCGCGGCGATCCATAAGCGGCTGTTCGCCGAGGTGAATCCGTGGGCGGGCGAGACCCGAACGGTCGAGCTGTGAAAGCCTGAGATCGTGCTGAACGGCCGCAGCGTCGCCTACACGCCGCCGGCCGCGATCGAGCAGCAGATGCGGAGCGCGCTCGCCAGCCTCGCGCAGGAGCAGCCCGGGAACCTGAAGTACAGCCGGCCGGCGATGCGCCTGGCTCAGAACATGGCGACGCTGTTCCAGGCCCACCCGTTCCGGGAGGGCAACACGCGCACGCTGCTGGCGTTCATGGAGCAGTACGCCCGCCACCATCAGCAGCCGCTCGACCAGGCCCTGATCAACCGCGTCCCGAGCGAGACCCGCGACGCGCTCGTGCTCGCCACCCAGGGCCAGATCCGGCCGTTGTCCGAGATGGTGCGGAATGCCCGCTACTCGGAGGAGCAGCGCGCTCATCCGGTCCCGGCCGCCGACGGCGCGGCGCTGGTGCGCAACCTCCTCGCCGTCGCGGGCGCGCATCGCGAGGCGAGGCGCGCCTACCGGCCGGCGCCCTCGCCGGTGCCGATCACGCTGTTTCGCGCCCGCGAGACCGCCCCGGGCGACGGCGCCGCCGAGGCCGACGAGGCGCTCGGATGGCGCGACGTCTCGGCGGCGCCGATCGACGTGCTGTGGGTGCCGGGCGACCACGTGACGATGATGGCCGAGCGCCACGCGCCGCAGCTCGCCGAGAGCCTCCGCCCGCACCTGGCCGAACTCGGCCGCACCGGCCCGGCCGGCCGTGTGGCGCAGGGCCGTTGAAACGCGTCGGCCGTTGGGAGGAAGATCGGTTCGGGTGGCGGCCGCACGCTTTACGGTTTCTGCCCGAACCCAAAACGCTCTAGCTCGTCCGTGACGTTTCCACTTGCTCGACGACGATCGCGGTGAAGACGTCGACGGCCGGGTGTCGCGTGCCCTGGGGCTGGATGATGAAGTAGGGGTTGGGCGCCGGTACCTCGATGTCGAGCGGCCGGACGAATGCCCCGCGCCGCAGGTCGTCGGCGCATAGGATCGACGTCCCGACCGCGACGCCGAGACCCTCGCGCGCGGCCTGGATCGACAGGTGCGCGTCCGGAAACACCACCTCCTGCCGGAAGCGGATCGGCCGCCCCGACGACCCGAGAAGGCGCTGCCAGTCCTCGTGGTCCCGCGCATGCAGGCCGACGAGGCCTTCGAGGTCCTCCACCCTGGTGATGCCGCTCTCGTAGGCCAGCGCCGGGCTGCAGACCGGGAAGTAGGTCTCGTCCTTGAGGATCGCGATCCGGGTGCCCGACACCGAGCGCTCGCCATACGCGATGACGACGTCCATCGTCTCGTCGGCCCGCTCGGCCGGAAACACCCGAACGCTCATCTGCGGGTAGCTCTGGGTGAAGACGTCGATCGCCCGCATCAGCCGCAACGCCGCGAAGGCCGGGGCGCAGGACACGCGCAGCTCGCCCTGGACGTCGCTCACGGCGAGGCCGCGGCAGGCGGCGCTCAGCTCCGCGAAGGCACGGCCCACCGTCTCGAACAGGCGCGCGCCCGCCGCCGTCAGCTGGAGGCTGCGCTTGCTGCGGACGAAGAGCTCCTGGCCGACCTCCAGCTCCAGCTGCCGCAGCTGGTGGCGGATCGCGCCGGGCGTGACGTTCAGGGCCGACGCCGCCGCGCCGACGCCGCCGCCCCTCACCAGCGCATGGAATGAGCGCAGAGCGGTGAGATTCCCACCAAGATGCTTCACGGATAGGCACCGTTTTCGTCAATCGAATTGACGAGATCTGGCAATTTTCTTTTCTTGCGTCAATTGCATTGTTGTTAGAACGTACCGCCATTGGTCTTCAGGAGAGCACCAGGTGGCGCGATGCGAATCCTAGTCCTTGGCGGCGCGGGCGGAATGGCGAGCGGCACGATCCGCGATCTCGTCGCCCCGTATTCCCGGAACGTGACCACCATCGTCGTGGCGGATACGTCGCTCGAACGGACGGAGGGCCTGGTCAATACGTTCGGCGACCCGCGCCTGCGCGCGCTCGTCCTGGACGTCGCCGATCCGCGGGCGCTCCGGTCGGCCCTGGCGGACCGGGATCTGTGCATCAACGCCGTGCCGACCTTCGCCGGCCACCAGCTCGCGATCTTCGAGGCCTGCTTCGAGGCGCGCGTCCCATACGTCGATTACGGCGGGATGGGCGTCTTCACCGTGCAGCAGAAGGCGCACCACGAGCGCTGGCGCGCGGCGGGCATGACGGCGGTGCTCGGGCTCGGCGCCGATCCGGGCATCTCGAACGTGATCTGCAAGTCCGTGGCCGAGCGGCTTGAGCGGATCGACAGCATCAACCTGTACTGGGCCGCCAGGAAGGCAGGACCCGAGAGCCCGGTGCTCGAGCCGCCCTACGCCGTCTCGACGATCCTCGCCGAGTACGCCAACCCGTCCCAGCAATTCATCGACGGCGCCCTTCGCGAGATGGCTCCCCAGTCGGGCCGGGAGGTGCTGCACCTGCCCGAGCCGTTCGGCCCGACGGAGTTCATGTACACCCAGCATTCCGAGCCGCTGACGGTGCCGTTCGCCGACGGGATCCGCGACAAGGGCATCCGGGAATTCACCTGGAAGCTCCACCTGCCCGACCGCGAGCACGAGGCCTGGACCGGGCTGGTGAAGGCGGGGTTCGGGGATTTCGACGACCCGATCGAGGTCGACGGCGCGCTCGTGAAGCCCGGCCGCTTCCTGGAGAAGCTCCTGGCCCGCACCATCGCGCGCAACCGGCACGCGATCCCCGAGACGACGTCGCAGGAGCTGCACCTCGCGATCGGGCGCGGCACGGTCGAGGGCAAGTCCGTCACGGTGAACTGCGCGGTGATCGGCCGCTCCGACCCGTTCTACGACGGCTACCTCGACGCCGGGACGTCGATGGGGCTGTCCGTCGGCGTGCAGCTGATGGGCGATGCGCCGATGCGGCCGGGGGTGTGGGGCCCGGAAGAGTACTTCGCCGTCCAGCCGTTCCTCGACGAGCTGAAGCGCCGCCGCTTCACCGTCGAAAACGACATCCCGCTCGGCTGAGGCCGGACGCCCCGATCAGGATACGCCACATGCCGCAGACATCGAAAAAGCCCGGGACCAAGGTCGCGATCGAGGTGGGAGGCACCTTCACGGATCTGATCTGGATCGCCGGAGGCGAGGTGAAGACCCACAAGGTGCCCTCGACGCCGCACGACGCGTCGATCGGCGTGATCGGCGGGCTGAGCGAGGCGCTAGACGGCGATTTGTCGGACCTCCGTCAGCTCTTCCACGGATCGACCGTGGCGACCAACGCGGTGATCGAGCGCAAGGGCGGCCGCACCGCCTTCGTGGCGACCGCAGGCTTTCGCGACATCCTGGCGCTGCAGCGCCAGCTCCGCCCGAACGTCTACGCCATCGCCTGCCGCAAGCCCGAGCCGCTCGTTCCCCTGAACCTCTGCGTCGAGGCCGTGGAGCGGATCGACGTGCGGGGCGAGGTCGTCACGCCGCTCGACGAGGCGGCGCTCGTCGCGACGATCGCCGAGCTCGTGGAGCGGGAGAAACCCGACGCCGTGGCGGTCTGCCTGCTCCACGCCTATCGCCAGCCCGCCCACGAGCAGCGCGTGCGCGAGATTGTCGCCCGGCGCTACCCCGAGCTTCCGGTCGTGATCTCCTCCGACGTCCTCCCGACGTTCCGGGAATACGAGCGCGCCTCGACCACCGCCATGGCCGCCTACCTGGTGCCCCTGGTCGGCCGCTACCTGGCGCGGCTCGAGCGCCACCTCGCGGCGGAGGCGCCGGGCGCCAACCTGTTCGTGATGCAATCCTCGGGCGGCGTGCTGCCGAGCAGCGGCCTCGACCGCGGCGGCGTCGAGATGCTGAATTCCGGCCCGGCCGCCGGCGTCATCGGGGCGACCCGGATGGCGGGCGCGATCGGTGACGCCGACGTCATCACGCTCGACATCGGCGGGACGAGCGCCGACATCTGCCTGATCGCCAAGGGCCGTCCCGACGTCACGGCGGAGACGCAGGTCGCGGGGCTCCCGGTCGGCCTTCCGAGCATCGACATCGCCAATATCGGCGCGGGCGGCGGCAGCCTCGCCTGGGTCGACGCCGGCGGCATGCTCCATGTCGGCCCGCGCTCTGCCGGCGCGCGGCCGGGGCCGGCCTGCTACGGCCATGGCGGCACGGTGCCGGCGATGACCGACGCGCTCGTGCAGCTCGGCTGGATCCGGCCGCACCGCTTCCTCGGGGGACGGATGCGGCTCCTGCCCGAGCGGGCGCGCGGTGCGCTCAGCGATCTGGCCGACACCCTCGGCCAGGGCCCGGACGATCTGGCCCGCGCGATGATCGAGATCGGCGCGGCCAATGTCAGCCAGGGCGTGCGGCTCGTCTCGGTGCAGCGCGGCCACGATCCCAAGGACTACGCGCTCTACTGCTACGGCGGGATGGGTCCGATGATCGGCGCCCTGACGGGGCGAGAACTCAAGATCCGCCGCGTAGTGATCCCGCCCTATCCGGGCCTGTTCTCCGCGCTCGGCCTGCTTGTCGCCGACCTCAAGCGGATCTACCGCGAGACGCGGTTCCTGCGGGTCGGCGACCGGGTGGCCGAGGAGGTGGCCGAGGCGTTCGCCGGCCTGCGCGCCCAGGCCGGGGCCGAGTTCGCGGGCTTCGGCCGCGCGCCCGCCGAGATCGAGTTCCGGCACGAGCTCGAGATGCGGTTCGTCGGGCAGGGCTACGAGCTGATCGCGCCGGTCGATCTCGACGCCTTGCGGACGGAGGGGCGGTCCTACGTCGAGGCGCAGTTCAAGGCGGCGCACGAGGCCCGCTACGGCGCGCTCTCCACGATGGACGCCGTCGAGATCGTGACCCTGCGCCTGACCGCCTCGGTTCCCGCCGCGGCGAACGCGATGGACGCGCTCACCACGCCGCGCCGGCCCGACGCCGAGGCCACCCCGATCGAGGAGAGTTCGATCCTGTTCGAGGGCGCCCGCGTGCCGTGCCGCTTCGCCTGGCGGGCCGACCTTCCTCCCGGCACCCGCGTCGAGGGCGCCGCCATCGTGGAGGAGCCGACCGCCACGACCCTGGTTCCGCCCGGCTGGACCGCGACCGTCGATCCGACCGGCGCCCTCATCCTGACGACGGAGGCCTGATCGTGTCCGGACAGCTCAGCCAAGCCACGTTCAACATCATCAGCAACGGCCTGCACGGGATCGCCCAGGAGATGGGCGAGAAGCTGGTGCGCTCGGCCTATTCCACGATCATCCGCGAGGCGCGCGACTGCTCGACCTCGTTCCTCGACCGGCAGGGCCGGATCATCGCGCAGGCCCAGTTCTGCCCGATCCACATGAACTCGTTCGGCAAGGTCTTCGAGGCTTTCGCCCGCCGATTCGACCTGTCGACGATCCGCCCCAACGAGGGCCTGATCACCAACGATCCCTATAGCGGGGCGCAACACCTCAACGACATCGTGCTGTTCACCCCCGTCTTCTTCCGGGGCAAGCTCGTCGCCTTCAGCGCCTCGCTCGGCCACCACATCGACGTCGGCGGCGGCGCCGCCGGCCCGAACGCGTCGGCCACCGACGTGTTCTCGGAAGGCTTGCGCATCCCGCTGTCGCGCTTCGACGTCGAGCGCGACCTCGGCGACGGTCTCCTGGAGCAGTTCATCCGCATCAACGTACGCCCGCCCGACCAGGTGATGGGCGACATCTACGCCCAGATGGCGGCGAACCGCACCGGCGAGGCGCGCTTCATCGAGATGCTGGAGCGGTTCGGCGCGGAGACCGTGCTCGCCGGCGCGGCGGAACTCCAGGACTATTCCGAGCGCCTGGCGCGGGAGGCGATCCGGGCGATTCCCGACGGGGTCTACTATGCCGAGGACTTCGTCGACGACAACGGCTTCACCGACGAGCCCTTGCGCGTCTGCGTCACCGTCACGGTCGAGGGCGACGGCATCGCGTTCGATTTCGCGGGCTCGGCGCCCCAGACGCGAGGGATGATCAACTCGCCCGTCGCCTCGACGATCTCTGCCGCCTTCGGGGCGATGGGGATCCTGCTCGGCGGCGGCACCATTCCGGTGAACGACGGGCTCTACCGGCCGATCCGCCGCGTCGACGTGCCCTACGGCAGCTTCCTCAACCCGAGCCAGCCGGTCGCCGTCAGGGCCCGCAACAACGCCTGCCACCGGGTCTACAACGTCATCATGAAGGCGATGTCGGAGGTGGTCCCGACGCAGGTCCTCGCCTCCGGGCACGACACCACCAACGCGATCGGCATGGGGCACATGTCGGAGGACCGCTACCGGGTCTACATGGAGGTGGTCGGCGGAGGTTGGGGCGCGTCGGCCGGCGCCGACGGCGCGGACGTGGTCGACGGCTACGTCGGCAACTGCTCGAACGTGCCCGTCGAATCGCTCGAGGCCGATTACCCGTTCATGCGGGTCGAGGAATACGCGCTCCGGCGCGGATCGGCGGGCGCCGGCGAGCGCCGGGGCGGCCTCGGCGCGCGGCGCGTCTACCGGATCCTCGACGAGGGCGTGACCTTCAACTCCTATTCCGACCGGTTCAAGGTCGCGCCCTGGGGCCTGTTCGGCGGCGAGCCGGGACGGCATTCCCGCTTCCTCGTCGAGCGCGACGGGCAGACGATCGCTCTGCCGTCGAAGGGCAACACGACGCTGCGGAAGGGCGACCGGCTCGTCATCGAGACGGCCGGCGGCGGCGGCTACGGCGAGCCCGGACGACGAGACAAAGCGCTCGTGGCGAAGGAGATCGCCGAAGGCTTGATGACGAAGGAAGACGCCGGCCGGATCTACGGCGCCTAGGGCGTTTTCCGACGGAGTGGGCACCGGTTCGTCGAAGAAAATACGGCGACAAGAAGCGTTCAGATCGGCGTCCGATCGCAAGGCGATCAGGCGCTGATCCAGGGGATGATCCGTCCAGAGATACACGACGCCTCGAAAACAGGAGACGGCCTCATGCGCCGACATCGGTATCTGGCTGCGGCGCTCGCCGCGCTCGTCATGGTCGAGGCCGGTCCTGCCTCCGCGAGGATCGAGAAACCGGTCGTCAGGATCGGCATCCTGAACGACATGAGCGGGCCTTACGCCGATCTCGGCGGGCCGGGCTCGGTCGTCGCCGCCCGGCTCGCCGTCGAGGACGAGGGCGGGAAGATCAACGGCGTCCCGGTCGAGATCCTGTCGGCGGATCACCAGAACAAGGCGGATGTCGGCTCGGCGATCGCGCGGCGGTGGATCGACCAGGACGGCGTGGACGTGATCGCGGACGTTCCGGTCTCGTCCGTCGCCCTGGCGGTCCAGGAGATCGGCCGCCAGGCGAAGCGCCTGACGCTGATGCAGGGGACGAGCTCCGACCTCACCGGCAAGGCCTGCTCGCCCTACAGCACGGCCTGGCAGGACGACACCTACGCCTACTCGAAGGCAACCTCGCAGGCAGTCGTCGCGGCGGGCGGGAAGAGCTGGTTCTTCATCTCGGCCGACTACGCCTTCGGCCACACCCTGGAGCGCGACGCCGGCAAGTTCATCACCGAGGCCGGCGGCAAGGTTGTCGGCGCCGTCAGGCATCCGCTGAACGGCGGCGACATGAGTTCCTTCCTGCTGCAGGCGCAAGGCTCGAGAGCCGACGTCGTCGCCTTCGCCAATGGCGGCGCGGACCTGATGACCTCGATCAAGCAGGCGAACGAGTTCGGCCTCGTCGAGGACGGACAGAAGATCGTCGCCTTCCTGCTCTACCTCACAGACGTCCACACGCTCGGGCTCGTGGTCACGAAGGGACTTTTGCTGTCCGAGGGCTTCTACTGGAACCAGGACGATGTCTCCCGGGCGTGGTCGAAGCGCTATTTCGAGCGCACGAAGCGGATGCCAACGAAGCAGCAGGCGTCGGTCTACGCCTCCGTCCGGCACTACCTGAAGGCGCTGAGGCTCGCCGACACCCTCGACGCCGACGCGGTGGCCGCCCGGATGCGCGAGATCCCCGTGGACTATTTCGGTCACACGGGAAGCGTCCGGATCGACGGGCGGGTGATCTATCCCCTCACGCTCTACGCCGTGAAGGCTCCGGGCGAGAGCAAGGAGGCTTGGGACTACTTCAAGCCGGTCCGCGAGATCGACGCCAAGGACGCGTTCCGGCCGATGGCGGAGGGTGGGTGCAGCCTCGTGAAGTAGCCCGGACCACCGTCGTGGCGGGCCTCTCCTGACCTGCCCCGACGCCCGAACGCGCGCCCTCCAGCGGGCGCAGCCCTCGCCACGAAGCCTTGCGACTGGACCGACATGCGCTCCCAGCTCTACATCGACGGCACCTGGCAGGCGGCGGCATCCGGGGAGACCATTCCGGTCGTCGATCCGGCGACCGAGGCGGTCATCCACCACGTCGCCTCCGCCGGGGCGGCGGACGTGGGCAGGGCCGTCGTCGCCGCACGAACGGCGTTCGACGGGGAATGGGGCGGAACGAGCGGCCGGGACCGCGCAAAGCTGCTGCGCTCGATCGCCGAGACCATCGCCTCGCGCCGCAGCCACCTCGCCGAGATCGAGGTCAGGGACAACGGCAAGCCCCTGCCGGAGGCGCTGTGGGACGTCGACGATGCGGCGGGATGCTTCAGCTACTACGCGGATCTCGCGGACGACTTCGATGACGGCCAGGAGGACGATCTCGCACTGCCGGACCCACGCTTCCGGTCCCGCGTTCGACGCGAGCCGATCGGCGTCGCCGGACAGATCATCCCGTGGAACTTCCCGCTCCTCATGGCGGCCTGGAAGGTGGCGCCGGCCCTCGCGGCCGGCGCCACCTGCGTCCTGAAACCGTCGGAACTGACGCCGCTCACCGCGCTCGAACTCGCGGCCATCGCGCACGAGGCCGGGACGCCGCGCGGCGTGCTGAACGTGGTCACCGGTGCGGGCGGAGCCGGCGCCGCATTGTCCTCGCATCCGGACGTCGACAAGCTCGCCTTCACCGGCTCGGTCTCCACCGGCGCCAAGGTGATGGAAGCGGGTGCGCGCAACATCAAGGCCGTCAGCCTCGAACTCGGCGGAAAGTCTCCCTTCCTGATCTTCGACGATGCCGACATCGAGAAGGCCGTCGAATGGATCATGTTCGGGATCTTCTGGAATCAGGGGCAGGTGTGCAGCGCGACCTCTCGCCTGCTCGTCCAGGAGGGGATCGCCGATGCCCTGCTCGACCGGCTGGCCGCCGAGGCCGCGCGGATCCCGATCGGCAACGGTCTCGAACCGGGCATCCTCCTGGGGCCGCTGGTGAGCCAGGGCCAGCACGACAGGATCGCGGGCTACGTCGCCGAGGCGCGGCGCGAGGGCCTGCATTGCCTGACCGGCGGCGGCCGGCCGAAGCATTTGCGGGCAGGCTACTTCTTCGAGCCGACTGTCTTCGATAGAGTTCCGGCGACGTCGCGGCTGTGGCGCGAGGAGATCTTCGGCCCGGTCCTCTGCGTGCACCGCTTCGCGACGGATGCGGAGGCGGTGCGCCTCGCCAACGACACGCCCTTCGGCCTCGCGGCGGCCGTGATGTCGGCCGACGAGGAACGCTGCCTTCGGGTCGCGCGCGCCCTGCGCGCGGGCATTCTCTGGGTCAACTGCTCCCAGCCGACCTTCACGCAGGCGCCCTGGGGCGGCTACAAGCAGAGCGGCATCGGCAGGGAACTGGGACGCTGGGGCCTCGAGAATTACCTGCAAACCAAGCAGATCACGACCTACATCTCGCCGGAGCCTTGGGGCTGGTACCTCGAAAGCTGACCATCCTCGGCAGCTTCGTAAGGGAGTATCGGGCTCAGGTCCGGATCGTGTCCTCCAGCGAGACGCTGCCCGTCCGCGTGTCGCTGCGGCCTGGCCCTCGAGCGACGACCGGGTGGCGCGGGGAGGCGAGGCGCTCGCAGGTCCCGCCTCGATGCCGAACGAGGAACCGCCGGCGCAACAGAACGAGCGGCCGTCGAAGCTCCCCCGCAGGCTCCCGATCCCGCGCCGTCGTTCCCAAGGCTCGTCGCGGCATTCCAGTCCCTCGGCGCCGACCGGAACCGTCCCTGCCCCTCGTCGACCGGCCGGCGCCTTCCCCTGCGCTCCGGCTCAAAAAATCTTACAATATGACTATTGCGTCGCCCCGGCGGCTGTCCCATGCTCGGCTGACGCACGCAGATGCGCCACGACAAGGACCACGGGAGACGCCTCATGCCCGGTGCCACGATGCATCGCCTTCTTCTCGCCGCCACGCTTCTCACGGGCCTCGCGGCTTCCGGCGCGTCGGCGGCCGGGCTGACGGTCGGGTTCTCCCAGATCGGCTCCGAGTCCGGCTGGCGCGCCGCCGAGACCTCGGTGACGAAGTCGGAGGCGCAGAAGCGCGGCGTCACGCTCAAAGTTGCCGACGCGCAGCAGAAGCAGGAGAACCAGATCAAGGCGATCCGCTCCTTCGTGGCGCAGGGCGTCGACGCGATCTTCCTGGCGCCGGTGGTGGCGACGGGCTGGGACGCGGTCCTGAAGGAAGCGCGCGAGGCGAAGATCCCGGTCGTGCTCCTCGACCGCGACATCGATCCCTCCGGCAAGGACCTCTACCTCACGGCGGTCACCTCCGACAGCGTCCACGAGGGCAAGGTCGCGGGCGAGTGGCTGGCAAAGACCGTCGGGTCGAAGCCCTGCAACGTCGTCGAGCTGCAGGGCACGGTGGGCGCGAGCGTCGCCACCAATCGCAAGAAGGGCTTCGAGCAGGGCATCGCGTCGACCCCGACCATCAAGGTCGTGCGCAGCCAGACCGGCGACTTCACCCGCTCCAAGGGCAAGGAGGTGATGGAGAGCTTCATCAAGGCCGAGGGTGGGGCTAAGAGCGCCTAACAGAACCGGTCGATCTGGTGGATGGTGATGAGGCTAGCCTGGAGGAACGTGAAGGCTTCGTAGATGTCGGCGCGGCGTTCGTAGCGGACGGGCAATCGGCGGGCTCGGTTGAACCAGGCATGGCTGCGCTCGACCACCCAGCGATGCCGCCCGAGCCTG
>NZ_JBSNCC010000044.1:0-12437 GCF_053764715.1 Methylobacterium sp. Gmos1
CCTCATGGTCGCGCACCATCCGCACCGCGCGCTCGCGCACCTCAGGCGAAAAAGGGGCTGTTCGCTTCGTCATGGCTCCATCCTCTCAGAAGTTGGAGCCTCCAGGAAACCCGGGGCGGTTCACCCAGCCGAAGTTCGCCGACCTGGACGAAGCGCACGAGTGGATCCAGCGTCGGGTGGATGGACTCTGACACCGTTGCGTAAGAATTTAAGTGACGCACGTTGGAACCGAGCGGAAAGAGACGCAGACATAAAATTATTGTACGATACCGTACTGACGTGCTCCTATTGAAACGACTGGCTCGGAGTGCCAGATACAGCTTATCGTTTGCGGACTTGTTCGGGCGCGGACGCTTGGGAGACCGCGTGTGCTCTTGCCCCAACCGGGAGCAGAGCCGTGTCGCATCCTCAGCAGGAAACCGTCCGCAACCGCCTTCTCAAGGCGCTTACGCCGGACGACTTCGCCCGTCTCGCTCCCCATCTCGAAGCTCAGCCGATCAAGCTGCGCCAAATGTTGATCACCCCCCACGAGCCAATCACCGACGCCTTCTTCATTGAGGAGGGGCTCTGCTCCATCATCAGCCACACGGCCGAGGGCCGACTGGAGATCGGAACAGTCGGCTATGACGGTTTTGCCGGCACGCCCCTGCTTCTCGGCACTGACCGGACGCCGCACGCCTCGATGGTGCAGGGCGAGGGCACGGTGCTGCGTATTCCGGCAGCCGCCTTCCGGGCCGCCCTCGACGAGAGCGCGACCTTGCGCGGCGTGCTTGGGCGCTATGTACAGAGCCTGATCGTGCAGGTAGGGCAAACCGTCCACGCCAACGCGGATCTCAACATCGAGGGTCGGCTGGCCCGCTGGATCCTCATGATCCACGACCGCCTCCAGAAGGACGAGATGCCGCTCACGCACGACTTCATGGCGCTGATGCTCGGCGTGCGCCGGCCGGGTGTAACGACGTCGGTGCACATCCTTGAGGGGGCTGGTCTGATCAAGGCCATGCGCGGGCGGGTTCGTGTGCTGGACCGCGAGCGGCTGATGGAGTTGGCGGACGACACCTACGGACTAGCCGAGGCCGAGTACGAGCGGCTACTCGCCGAGGGGTGATGAGGGCTGTCCAGGCCTCGGACGGATGAGGCTCTGCCCGACCTGCGACCCTGCCCTTCGGCAGAGCTTGCGACGGCTCCGTAGTTCTGCCGGTCATAAGCCGATGCCACGGCGCAGCCTCTCTATCGCAGCCTCAAGCGGCGAGGCACCGCGCTCCTCGCCCATAAGGAGGCGGCTTCCGCCTGAAGTCTGCTTTTGGGCGACTTAGGCTGATGGCATGGCCCTGGGGGCTGCGACGTTGGCCGCTGACGTCCGTTGGGGCTCGGGACGAGAGATTTATTCGGGCGCCTTGCCGGCGCCGGGGCTCTACGGGCCGCCTGAGCGCGGGCATTCGCTGCCGTTAAGGCTACGGCGTACTCCTCGGCGAACCTGAACAGCAGCGGGCGCCTGTGCAGGCCATCGGCCGTGCGCTGATAACGCTTGCCTGGTTCGGGCGCGTACCGGGCGTCGAAGCCAATTTCCTCCAGTATCGCAAGCGCGCCGCGCACCCGGGCTTCGTTCAGGCCCAGATCCTCCCGGTCGGCGATCGCCCGCCTATCGACAGGGAAGCTGTAGAGGAGCCGCCTGGGGGCGCTCCAGAACCGGCCGAGCCATGTCCGCAAGGGCGAGGCAGGCAGCCGCGTTCTTCCGGCCCCGCAGGGCCGTCTCAAGCCTGTCCGCGACGGAGCGCAGCAAGCGGTAGGTACACGTCATCGTTCGGCCCTCTCGGGCCGCGGTTCAGCATTCGGCGCCGATGGTCAGCGCGGTCCGTCACAGGCAAGCCGAGCCCATCTCCGAAAGTGACGCTTTCAAATTGACTCGCACAGCGATTTCGGGGGATGATCCGGCTTGTGATGAATGGATCGGCCCCCTCGGGGCTCTAGACCCTGGTGGCCCTGGCAGGCCTCCGGGGTCTTGCTTTTTCAGGTGACTGCTGTCGCGGCGGTGATCCTGGTAGCGACTCGCGGGATGCGAGCTGCCTTAATCATTCATTCGGCATGAAGCGGTGCCGTTCGTCAAACTCTGGCAGGGTGGGCATCCCAAAAAGGTGCGATAGGCCGTCCCATGAACGCGCCTTCCCCGACCGTCCGTGCTTGGTCCTGCGGCCTGGATGCAGTCGGCCGTGTCGAGGGCTATTTCAAAGGAGTCGGCATTCTTGGCGAGGTCGAGCCGACTCTGTTGGCATTAGATGCGACATTGTCATGGTTCTCTATGATGTATAGGATCGCTCGTAGAGTGTTAACTGCAAGATAACCAAATGCATCTGATAGGTTCTAACTACTAGTACACCGATATCAACGAACGTGTCACGTGTTCCTCTGCCAACCGATTGCGATCTCAAAGGAATTTAACGTATGCAGTGTATCTTTTGAAGGTGTCAGCGCACTAGATAATGTAAGCGCGCCGAGCTGACTGACAACCCAGTCTGGGGCGATTAAATTAACATTTGATGGAGTCAGCTCGTCTTGCGCACGGACGCATCGGGAACAACTGGGTATGATATCACTTCTAAGAAAGCAGTTTCGCTCGGGAGCCGTCGTGTCTAATCCACTGATCAGGAAGCTCGAGCACGGCGCTCGCCTCACCGACGACGACCGAGCCATCCTAGAGGCAATCTGTCGTAAGACGCACCGGATCGCAGCGAACCAAGACATCATCACCGAAGGGACAAAGCCAGGAAACGTGCACCTCGTTTTAGATGGGTTCGCCTGCCGCTATAAGCTTCTGCCTGACGGCAAACGCCAGATCATGGCCTTCCTCGTGCCGGGCGACTTCTGTGACCTGCATGTCGCCATCCTGGGCGAGATGGATCACACCATCGGTACGGGTTGGGGATGCCACATTGTCGAGATCCCGACGGCAACCATCGACGAACTCAATCAGAACCATCCCCGTATCATGCGCGCCCTGTGGTGGGCGACACTCGTCGACGAAGGCACGTTGCGGTCGTGGCTCGTCAGCATGGGACAACGTCCTGCCGACAAGCAGATGGCGCACCTGATCTGCGAGTTGCTGGTGCGGCTGCAGACTGTTGGGTGTGCAGACGCAGACAGCTTCGAATTTCCTCTTTCGCAGACTGATATCGCCGATACTCTTGGCTTATCCGTTGTTCATGTGAACCGTACACTACAGGATTTGAGGGGACAAAATCTTATTGTATGGAAACACAGACGTATCTACATTCCCAACGTGAAGCGTTTGAAGGCATTTGCTGATTTTGATCCTAAATACCTGCACCTAAGGCCGATTGGCGAGACGTCAGACTGAGCGAGCCTACCGATACAAAATCAACTTTTATGATTAGACTATGTTATTGCGCTCAGGTCTGCATGAAAGTATGGAGAGATCGTCGCCGGCTGGCAATCCTGAGCGTCGGCGCCTGAGAGATGAAAGTACTCTCGCTTGCGTTCGGCGGAGATAATAATGCCTCGCTACTTCATTGATACCGACGACGATGATCTTGCAGTCAGGGATGACGAGGGACTAGATTTTTCTGATCTTCGGGCCGCGCGAGACGCTGCACATGAGGCTCTACCTGGGATGGCAGAGCAGAAGATGCCAGATGGCGAACGCCGCAACTTTACAGCGAGCGTGCGTGATGTCAGTGGCAATCTCTTATATGTTGCTACACTGTCGCTTTCAGGCGTGTGGATATCGCATCAACCTAACTAATAACGTAACACCACAACCGATCTATGCACTAACGAGGCGATGTGAGCCGAGTTGACGGTTCGCATTGGCTACTGCGGGGACACAATCAATTCGCTACCGGGCTCAGCTATTTCCGCCGTTAAATCCTGCTCGCCACGATGGGGTGCAACCAGTTTTCTTATAGCAAGTCCCGTAAAGGCCAGCGTGGCTGTGTAGACCGGTTGCCGGTCCTCGTCGGTGACTAACACCGTGATCGTGTGATGATCCCCGTCGCGCGGCACTTGCTCGAGTGCCATCTCAGGAAGAGCTCGCTTCGCTTGCAGGTAGGCCTCTTCTACATCTACGCACTCAATTCCGTCCTCATCGTGGCTCCATACACCATTGTGAATATCAAAGAAAAAGCGAGGCATAATGCTATCCGGTTACCGTTGCTGACTGCCAGGGCTGAAGATCGGCAAGTGCCTGAGGTATCTCATTTCCGCAATTGCACCTCCACGAACCATGGCGCGCCTTAACAGCGCAAGCTGACAAATGACATTTCTCTTCTTGGTACGGTACCGGACCATAGGACGAGCGGCTGATTTGCCGGCAAGGGTAGTGTGCGACAATGCCGATCCGTCGAGAGGCCTACATCACCCGCCAGATGCTCCGCGATGAGCCGAGCACGCTTTGGGTGTTCAGCGACAACCTGATCGGACGCGGGTTCATTGGTCAGGCGTATGAAATGCGCGGCGAGCCGAATGCCGTGGGGATCCCGACCAAGCGACTGCCGGCTATGGATCCTGTGGCGTACTTCGACGATGCCGATATGGGGGTTTTCTTAGCGACCGCTGCTGAGCCGTTGCACCGCCTCCTGATCCACCTGCGAGCCGGCGGCAGCGTCGTATGGCCAACGGCCGGTGTCGGAACTGGTTTGGCGGATCTGGAGCTTCGAGCACCGCAGATTTGGGCGAGCCTGGAGCGAGCCCGCGAGCGGCTGGAAGCCATCGCATGACACCCGGCGCCTGGGGTGGGTCTGCCGCTGTCCTCCTCTGCCTGATCCCCACCGCGATCCTCCTGGTCCGGCACTACACTCGCCTCCGCCGAGCTAGGGTCCGGGCCTTGGCCGTGAGAGCGCGCCAGTGAACCAAGCACTCCCGGGCCCCGCTCTGCATCATCACCCACAGCTCGCGGGTGATGAGGAACCGGCCCGTGAGCTGAATGGGGTGAGCCGGGACGAGGGGTCGGTCGAAAACTCGCCCCGGCTCGCTACGGCTGCCGGCGTTCCGCATCACGACAGCTGCGCTTCTCCTGGCATTGCCATGGACCAGCGTCTTTGTCGAAAGTTAATGTGGCGTGAAACGAAGAAGGCCCCGCCGCCGGTCGCTGCATGCTGATATATTGAACATCTAATATCAGGCTTATTCTAATTTTTACACAATTGTTATTTTGTTGCAGAATTTTTCTGCTATCTTATATGCTGAGTATACTAAATTCTTGATGATCAATGTTGTTCACTACGCGCCATCAATACCGGAGAAATAATGAGACACACTCAAAGATTTGTCTTTCGAATGCGACGGTGTTGTCTGCATTACATCCCGGCACGAACATGGTGACCGGAGAAAACCGCCGAGTTTTTCTCGTAGCTCTTGGCACTCATGGGGACATTCTCCCCGTCATCGCACTTGGCGCGGCGCTTCAGGCACGCGGCCATCAGGTATACCTCGCAGCACCCGAACCCTTCATGCCTCTTGCCGCTCGCGCTGGCCTGTCATTCCACGCCATCGGCACATCGGCCGAGTTCGAGCATGTGGTAAGGCAGCAGGCGCTGTGGCGCCCGATCTGGGGTGCTCGCATCATGTTCAAGGCGATCGCAGAGGCGATCGAACCGACTTATCGCTGGTTGGAGGCGCAGGCCCGCCCGGGAAAAGATCTGGTGGTCGCCTCCACTCTCGCGCTCGGAGCTCGGGTAGCGCAAGAACGACTTGGGCTGTCTCTGACGACGCTCCACATGATGCCGATGCTCGTCGAGAGCCGCTTTGCGCCACCACGATTGCCGGGTCTGCCGCTGCCTAACCTTCTACCAGCTCGCTGGCGCCACGGGTTCGGCCGCGGTGCTGATAAGTTCGTCATTGACCCCTCTGTGCTGCCGCCGCTCAACGCATTCCGGACCGATCTCGGGCTCGCCCCTGTAAAACGCCTAAGGAACTGGTGGCATAGCCCTGAACGAGTACTTCTTGCTGTTCCCGACTGGTACGCTCAGCCGCAAAACGACTGGCCGGAGCAGATCCGACAGGTCAATTTTTTACTTGCGGACACCTACGGTGATACCGCCCGCCTAGCGCCGAGCCTCCAGGCATTCTTGCACGCGGGATCAGCGCCGCTGGTCTTCACCTACGGCTCGGCAATGGTTGGCGCGCAGTCGTTCTTCGGCACCGCTGCAGAGGTGTGCCGGCTTTCGGGACGGCGAGGCATCCTGCTTGCCAGCCGGGCTGACGAGATCCCCGCCGACCTGCCACCTGGGGTACTGCACGTCCGTTACGCGCCGTTGAGCCAGCTACTACCTGCCTGCGCGGCGCTGATCCATCACGGTGGCGTCGGTACGGTGGCCCAGGCACTAGCGGCTAACTGCCCGCAGCTGATCGTGCCGGTGGCGTTCGACCACGCCGACGAGGCGCAGCGAGTAGTGCAACTCGGAGTTGGCGCTTCGCTTAGCCGCTGGCGCTTCACCGTCCGCCGGGCGCGGCGCGTGATCGACGAACTGATGCGTTCCGCTGCGGTGTTAGACGCTTGCCGTCAGGCACAAATCCAGATGTCGGAGGTGAATGGGATCGCGAGCGCCTGCGATGTTATTGATGAGATGGTGTCCTAAGCTAGACGAGAAAAAATTACTGATTGTTCAGATACCCTCTGACATCGTGCCACCGAGGCACCCTACCCTGAACAGAGCACCAGTGACCGTAATGCGGCTGTCTGAACGGAGATCTGTGCTAATTTCAGCTGTGTGAATTGGCGCCGGAATTGCTCAAGACTCCAAAGCACCGAAGCGGCGGGCGAGAGCGCGTCTAAGCGCCAAGAGCAACGCATCAACCGAACGGCGCAATCCGAGACCTTCCGGCCCCTCAACCTCATCGATTGCTTGCCGCGCCTGGATAGCACAGACCGCTGTGGCGCGCGACATTCGCCAGATCATGCCAGTGACGGGCAGCTTCATCGGGCCTGTCGATGCTCTCCTGGAAATGTCAGTCAGCGTCGAAGTTTACGGCTAACGTGCCTCGTACGCATGATGGCGAGCGACCTGCTGGATGCCGCCGGACGCTGGGTTCGCCATCATCGAAGCAGCGTGCGATGACGAGGTCTGGGACATTTTGGAGAGCCGTAGCAAAATCCAAATACCGGGATCGATGAACGGCTTTGCGCTTGCCGCTCGGCCTCTGAGCGTTGGCCGCAAATCCGCCTGGTGATCACCTCGGTGCGGTGTCGCCCGGCGTCGCGCGATGCGACGCGATGCGATGTGCCGATCACAGCACGCTCGTGCCCAAGCCCTATTTGGTGGAGCAGGTACTCATCGTGCAGCATTTCTGCGCTATAAATTTTAGTGCAGCCAGGCCGTTTTTTTGCGTGAAATTTCTGCAAAACAGGGAACTTTCTCAGAGTGTGATCATTGGCTTTTAAGTCGGTGCATTTGAAAATGCAAATTTGCGAGGGCAAAAACATGACTTACTTTGAAAATTCGACAAACCGGATATTTGCAGTGATGTCCGGAGCGGTGCAATACGACGCTGTTAGCAGATTTGCGCTGATAGAGCATAATAAAAATTTGATGGTCGAAAAGATAGTTCATATGGTCGATCCGAAGAACCGAAGAGTATCTGCTGCTCAATGGTTTAAATCACGGAACTCACGGTGATATACGTAAGATAATAGTGAATTTTTAGCGATTTATTAAATACAGCACTTAACTTGTTGGTTTACTTTAGAAATAACGCAACATGCCAGAACGATCCCAACCTCCATTCAGGGTGTGATGTGTTATAAATATACACTATGACATGAAGAACGACCGATCTTCAAGTAAATACTGATAATCAAATAATGGAGTTCACGGCCATGAAAACCTCCAAACATTTTGGCAGAAGCCTAGCTCTACCCTCAAAAATTGAGATCAAACATGATCTCATAATGATGCGTTTGACTGACAAATTGCGTTCTGAGCTGTGTCTCAATGGACTGACATTGCAGGAATTTTCACTTGCCCTCAAAAATCTTACTACTGCCGGTGAAGTTTCCGCCGATGTAGCAAATAAAATCATCCGTGATTGTAAGTTTCATGACATGAAGACCGACAATATGGTGATGTGACTGATTTTTATAACAAGTTTCTATCGATAACGTGGCTATGAATTGTGCGTACAACTCGTGAGATCATCGTGTTCGATCATCCATTCCGGCTGAGCGCAATTGATGGTACACAGCCAGCCGGCTCCTACGTGGTTGATGTCGTAGAGAAACTGCTTGAGGGTTCGTCGTTTATAACATATCAGAATATTAAAACAATCATTTATATTCCGCACCTTGTTCGTGAAAAGATGCGCATGAAAGCCTTCTCAGTTGATTATAGAGAAATCATTACAGAATGTTGCGGTTCTGTGTAGGGTTCATAACCTCATGCGACATAGGTAAAAATTACCCGAGCAGATTTCGGAAATCCTGTCTTCGGCGAAGTAATCACCGCTCGACACCGGGCTCAATCTGCACCACGACGCGCCAGCCCACACGTCGCATGGAGCGTGAAGGCTGCATACCCCAACTTGTCGTGGTGAGAATGGAACTGGTGCCGCCCGTAGCCCAGGAGCACGGCGGCTCCAACGAACAGGATTGTTAGAAGCACTAAAGAGAGCAGTATCACAATAGTGCTCCGCATGCCGCGATCCTGACCCATGAGAAGAATTGCTCCAGGGATGGGCCCGGCACATCGGGCGCTCCTTTGCTAAACGGTGAGAAAATGATCTGAGCGTTTCTGTGTTAACTACCGAGCCTACCTTTCGCAGATCACCTGGTATCCCTCGATCGGATCAGCGTTATCTCTGCCGGCACTCTATGTGTGTCTAGAAATCTTCGCATCAATCTCTATAAGACGTATTCATAGCTCCCCGTTGGACGGAAGGGCCGCGCCCGTAGCGTCTCGGCGCGCAAGCAACGCTTCAAGCGCGGACTGGGCCGCCTCATCAGCCGCTGCTACCGCAAGCTCGAACACCGCAAGCGCATAGGTTTCAGCATCATCCGCCCGGGTGTTTAGTTCGAGGAAGCTGCGCTCCTGACGCCATTCTACCACCTTGGCATCAAAGCCCGGACGCTTATTTTCAACCCAGGCTCTCACCCTAGCGTTAGCTATCTCGACCGTTCGCCTGCGCTCGAAGATGCGCTGCTGAACCGTGTCCATGCGACTTTCGATTTGATGTTGCGAGATATCGGAGAGGTCGGAGCCGTTCGCTTTCAAGGCTTCGAGCCGGCGGTCGATGCCGTGGAGCTTGATGCGGAGCTGGTCGCACAATCTGCTGATGTGGTCGGTCACAGGACGTCCTTCCGTCAAAAAAATCGGTAGCGGCGACAATCGGCTGGCCGGTCGAGTAGCTGAAGCCGGGAGGGCTCAGCCCCCGTGAAACCTGAGCACTCGGACCCTCGCCGCTCCTTCTGAGAGCCCCTAGCTGGGCGCACCCGATCAGAAATCCATGCCACCGCCGCCCTGCATCGCAGGCGCCTCCCTCTTCGGGGTCTCCGCGACCATGGCCTCGGTGGTGATGAGCAGGCCGGCGATTGAAGCTTCCCCTTGAAGCGCCGCTCGGACTACCTTGGCCGGATCGACGATCCCCGCCACGAGCATTTTGCCGTACTCTTCCGTCCTGGCGTCAAAGCCGTAGGTCGCCGATGCGTTGGCAGTTAACGTTACTGACCACGATCGAGCCCTCGACGCCGGAGTTCTGAGGGGCCGTGGGTTGGTCCCGGTGGCGATTGCGAAAGGGCGGCAGACTTCAAGGCAGTCTGCGAGCGGCAGCTTGCCGTCGCCATCGCCCGCCAGCCCCGCAAAGCCGCCTGAGGAAACTCACCATGGCCGACATCATCGGGTTCCCCACAGAGCAATGCAGCGCCCCGACCGATGGGTGGTGATCTCCGTCTTCGGCGAGGCCGAGGGCATTTCGATCACCCTTTGCGCCAACGAGGCGCGTTCGGGCTGATTATTTGTTATGCCGCGCGACCTCGTAATCGACAGCTTCCCAGGCCCTCCAGCGCCTGCGTCAGTGAGCGGGGTCATCCTGCGGAATTTGGTGAAAACTGGTCACTGCGTTGTGCAGCGCGGTAAACCCACCCTTCAGGGTACCAGCTTCAACCAAGAATTCGTGTGGCGCTCCATTCTTAGTAGTATGATTGATAATCAGGCGCCTAGTTTTTCGGGCAACATCCTCAGACTCAGATATTTTGAACAACAAGCTTTTTTGTGAGGAGTGATCTACAATGCTTACCGCGCGTATAGCACTCCATGGTATCCAGTCCGTCGATATGCGACGATCAAAAATACCTTGGTCGCCAACCGAAACAACGTAATTTATATTTACTAGATCTTTTGAAATAAAAGTTATGTAAATAGCAAAAACAAACAATGCGAAATATATAGAAAATTCGCCAACCCCTCCTTCTACCATGCTATTTGGTCCTGTTGCTCCCGGTCTGATGTAGAGGAGCAGTCCGCAAAATATCAAAGCTACTGTGGTGGCAGCGAATATTATGCCAGTTCTCTTTTGAGAGAAGGATATATTGAGTTGTTCGCGAATGGGCATGACAACCTCCGACGCACAAAAAGCATACTAGCACGATCGAACAAATATCGTGGATATTTTTAAGCTTTGCTTTGGCAATACCGTCCTACGGCACGCTAACATTTTACAGACGGCAATACGTTGGCGGGCTGGCACCCGAGGCAAGCTGAGCCTCGAAGGCGAGCATCATGGCGCTGAAGAAGGGGAAGTACATGTTGCACTCCGGGCCGTGCGACGTGAGAGCCGGTGCGACTGGGACAGGGAGGAGGAGCGGCTGATGGAGCCGCCCCTTGAGTGTGTTGCTGCGGCCCGAGGCCTCTGCCCCAGGGTGATACGCAACTTCAGCGGACGAACGTGGGGCTCTGCTGAGCGGCGCTGGTGAAGGCCTTGCTGGCCTCCTCGACCGCCCGGACCGAGCCATCGGCGATGGCCTTGCTGTCCTGCACCATGTGCTGCAGCCCTTCGCGGACTAGCTCGCTCTGGATCGCCGTGAACTCCTGCACCGAGGTGGCGCGCGTCAGCTTGTTTAAGCCGTCGAGGTTGCGCTGCCACTGCTTCTGGCCCAGTTCGAACCAGTTGCGGGAGGCATCCTGATAGGCCCGGGTCAGAACCGTGCCGCAGCGTGTGACGGCTTCGATGTTCTGCTTGGACTGACGAGAGAGGCGCTCGCTGTCCTGTCCGGTGAAGCCGAGTGTGCGCGAGAGACGATCAGCTGCTTCGCGAGCCTGCTGAGATGCGGCATCGACGTTCTTCTGCACGATCAGCTTGGCGTTATCGGCGGCCTTCTCATTGAGATCGGCCATCCGGCTCATGCTGTCGCGAGCAACATCGGCGAACTGGGTACCCTGCTCGCCGGCCTCGTTGATGCTCGCCTTGACGGCATCAGTGAACTTCTCAGTCTGCTCGGCTTGTTTGTTCGTCGCGGTGTTTGGATTGGCAGTCATGGTATTTTCCTAACCTCATTTCGAATATGCACTAAAATGCTTACGATATTTGATAAGCACGTCGAATTCGATCGACAAACCATATGGGTTTTTGCTGCACTACACCTATATTGTGGTGAATTTCTGAATTTCAAGGCAAGATCGTACATTTAAAAGGAAGATGCGATATGTTATATATCATAGATATCACGATTAGATCGCAGACAACTTAATGATTTTTGTAACTAAATTAGATTGCATTGGATCTTTGATCTAAGACCGGAAACACTGAGCAAGTTCGTGGAACCGAGACGGATGGGCTGGGCGTGTTCGGACCGCTTCCCCATGACCAACTCGTCGGTGGCCAGTTTTGAGCCTGTGGGGGATCTTGCTCGCTGGCTGCAGCTTCGGCGGCTGCCAACTCCATCATCATGTCTTCGATGTCGGCGGGTCCGAGCATGACCGCTCCTCAGCGGCCATGTTGCACCGCACAAACCAATGACCGGCATGATGGTGAGGTTCCAAGCGGCCTATGCGCTGGTGCATGTCCTGTTCTCTCGCTTGAGGTGAAGTGTCCGATCTGCGACCCTGCCCTCCGGCAGAGCTTTGCGACGGTTCTGTAGCCATGTTGGTCACAGGCCTACCCCCCGACACAGCCTCTCTATCGCAGCCTCAAGCGAAGAGGCTCCACGCTCCTCACCCATAATCACCCCCTATCCGGGGAGTTTTGCTTTTGGGCGAGTTGGGGGGACGGCATGGTCCTGGGGGCTGCGAGATTGGCCGCTGGCGCCCGTTGCGGCTCAGGACGCGGTTAAGCAGCCGTCTGGCGGGCGCGGCGGCTCCACGGGCTGAAGCGGTCGTGTCCCTTGGAGTGGTGTAGCTGAGCGAGAGCGGGAGAGCCCGCCTGCGCGCCGTCACAGCGCTGTAGCAGGCGGGGTCTCTCGCGGGGGTGGCCATCGGCGGTGACGGGTTAGGATC
>NZ_JBSNCC010000045.1:0-9294 GCF_053764715.1 Methylobacterium sp. Gmos1
TCCGGGGTTGCAGCCCACGGTCGGAGCCGATCAGCTTGAACGTGCAAGGGGAAGGCGGTGAAACGGTCACGGATATGACTTTCATCCGTCCCAGCAAACGGTATCATTCCATCTGACTTTATCTAGCAGTAAACGGAGCATATTATGAACGCAGACCCGATGATATTTGTCAATATAGGATGGATGAAAGACTACGCTGGCCCATCCGCGAGCGATACGCCCATAGGTGGTCACGGATATCTCAAAGAAGGCAACATAGGGCACGAGGTTTTTAATTTCTCTTTTATTGATGGCAAAGTCTATGGATACGTGCCTCGTTCCGCTCGCATCAACCTCAAGAGACTGGGCGGCTCATCATCCGATGAGTTCGTAGCCCCGGTCACAGTCGTCTGGATTGCTAGAAATCCTAGTGATAAGAAGACTTATATTGTCGGCTGGTATGAAAATGCTTCTATTTTCAAAGACAACAATCATATCAAATTGAAGCGCAGCAAGGATTTCAATGTCAGCTATCAGATTGAGGCTCCATCGGATAAGGCGACTCTGCTGCCAATTGACCAACGCTTGTTCAGAATCCCTACTGCGAAGGAGGAAGGCAATCTGGGACAGAGTCCGGTGTGGTATGGTGGAAAAGACGAGTTCCGCGCATCGGTAGCTGCCTATATCACTGCGGATGGTGTGTTCGCCGAGAAGCCGAAAGCCGGATCGAAGGGGGGCAAGCACCAAACTGATCCAGAATTGCGAAAGCGGATAGAGCTTGCTGCGGTTCGGCATGCCACTGCCTATTATCGATCAAGAGCAGGTGGCTCCCAAGTCGTCGACTCTGTCGAGAAGGATGGTATTGGATGGGATTTGAACGTTACTGCTCCTACCGGTGCAGTGTTGAAGGTCGAGGTGAAGGGGTTAAGCGGCCGGGATCTTGTGGTAGAACTGACACCTAACGAGTTCGCAAAAATGAGGAGCCTGGAACACCGGGCGCAGTATGTCATCTACGTAGTCACAGAGGCACTGATGCCAGAAGCTCGCAGCCACGTTTTCAGGCACAATGCGGAGGCTAGCAAGGGTGGCGATCTCGTGTGGGCAACAGCCGATGGCCGGCAGCTTAAGATCGAGCAGATCATCGCGGCAAGGCTCTCGTACGCTACGAAATAAATACCTAAAATCCATACAAGAAGTTGGAAGGTCTGCTTCAGTGTGAAGGGTGAGGAACCGCTACCTACCCCGAGTAGTCATTCATTCATGGCAGCGTTCCATGCCGTCAAGCTGGTTGAGTTTAGACCGTTGCAGCTTGACCGTTCTGAGGGCTACCGAGGGTGACGAGCGTGGTCGGCACACTGAAACTAATATCCGCGCGCAACCTGGCATGTGTCTGGTCAGGGTTGGAGCTTAGGTTCGATCCAGAACCCTTTTCACTTGTGCAGCCGACCAACACGTTTGACCGCGAGGGGTCGTGACGCGTCGGTCCGTGAGGGCAGTCGCGATCTGGCGTAGGGATGTGGCACCCGAGGCCCTGATTTCCTCGATGATCGGACGGAGGTCTTTCGCGCGATCGTCCGCTACCTTTACCCGTGTCGCAGACCCCCTCTTACTGCCAAGGTCCCGGTTACGGAGGTTCGACGGGTTCCCGAGCTTCACTCCGCGTGCTTTGGCAGCAGCGAGTGCCTTGCGTGTCCTATCCCCGATAAGCCCCGCTTCCAGCTCCGCGACAGCTGCCATCTGCTGAAGTAAGAAACGACCGGTGTGCCCCTCGATACGGGGTAGATCGCAGAACCGGACTTCGACGCCTGCTTCCAACAAGCGAGACAGGAATGCGACCGACCGGGTGAGCCTGGACACGTTAGCGACGACCAGGGTGGCACCGGTCGTGCGGCATCGAGCAAGAGCCCTGGTCAGCTCGGGTCGGTCAGATGCGCGACCACTCTCAACCTCTGTGAACTCGGCAATGAGATCCCAATCCCCTCCATTGAGGAAGGATCGGACGGTCTCCTGTTGCGCCTGGACGCCAAGCCCAGATCGACCCTGACGATCCGTGCTCACCCGGTAATAGGCGACGAATGCACCCTCACCCACGTGTTCCACCCCATACCCCGCACGTGTGTTATGTTATCATAGACGTTGGTTCTTGAAAATGTAACGCCTTGGTGTATGCCGAGTTATTCTCTATAATTCCAACTAACACCAACAATCTAGAAATAAATTTTATTATAATAATATTACAGATAATTTATGTGACAACAGCCGATACCTTGTTCGGTAATTGAGGATTATTTTTCAATTTGGTAGTATCACAATTTTTAAAAACGCACGTAGACACTGTAGATACATCAAGCGTTCCTTCAATCCTACAATCTTCAAATTCACAATTATCAAAACTGGTGTGCCTCCATGTATCAAACTCGATTACGCAATTAGAAAATAGACAGTCTTCGAATGTTGCACCGGAATGATCCTTCACTACACTATAGTAAATATAGCAATTAACAAATTTTACTAGAGAAGTATTGTATTGTCCAAATGAAATGTTATCTAGCTGTATCCCATATACGTCGATTGAGCCTAGACCTTCTTTGTAGTTGTCATGTACTTTTAGAATAGCCTCAAATGCCTTTGCAATATCATCAGGAGTTTTGTATATCATATCTAGCTTTTTTCTTTCAGAACTGCTTTCGTAGTTTTGTCGATCAGATACTGACGTATGTTTTGCGTATGATTTTAGAATTTGAAATGCTTCAGACCTGTATGTATGTTTTGTATTTATGGCAATATTTCTGAGGATTGATATTCCAGCAATTCGTACTGCTAATTTATCTGACTCTAATAGTTCCGTACTCTTTTGCAGGCGGTCTGCCTCTGCTCCAGCTTCTAAAAGGGCAATTTGCTTCTGGAAACCTTCAAGCTGCTTCTGACTCGTGAGTGCCTGTTTGTGGGCCGTCCAGCTTCTCCAGATGGCTAATGGCAACCCTATGAGGCCAGCGATTACTAAAGCAGATTGGTAGATCATTTGAACGCTTTCAGCCGCATTCTTGCCAGCACTGAAAGCATATACAGTTGAGACTAGTAGCAGGATGATCGCGACTACGGCTCCTCCCACAGTCCAGTTGGGAGCCTCAAGGCGATCAGCGAATTTGCGTAGATCGGACATGTGGTGGATTGCGAGGCTCTGAGGATTGAGGCACCTCGTCTATCGCATTATTAAGGGTATGATACCAGTGGTCACGGGGTTCGCACAATGATCCATATCGATGCTAGTAGATAGTCGAGACAACATGCCAGTAGGATTGATTTACGTGCAGTGGAGTTTATAAATCCAATGCACAAGATAGTATCTACTGATATCTATCAAAACAAAGGAGATACATTGTGATAACTAGATTGGCAAACGGATTTGATGTTTGGTGGAATAAGGCAAAAAAGATAGTATCTCTTGTGCTCGCACCCATATTATTGATTTTATTTATGTGGACTAGACAAGAAGAGACATATAAAATTCATGTCAATGCTATGAACGACATACTGAAATCGACCCAATATACTAACAATCTAAAGATAAAAACAATAACTGTTCCATTTGTGAGATCAATTCCTGGCGTAGATTTTCTCGTAGATAACGGATTTATGTCAGGTGAATACAAAGGATATTTCACAGTATCTAATAAATATGATAATAAATCTTCTAGGTGTGAAGCCAATACCTTCGATTATACTGCTAGACAGGTCGGATCTGATAAGTTTACAATGAAAATTGGAAAAGGCGATGTTGAAGAGTTGGCGGATTGTAACTAGCAATAGTAACCGAATTTATCTAGGAACTTATTGACATTCATATTGCATAATATATAGTAAATTACTAACTTGCTAGCAAGATAGGAAAATGAAGAAAGTAGCAATTCTTTCCCAGAAGGGGGGCACGGGGAAAACCACCCTCTCGCTCCATCTCGCTGTGGCCTCGGAGCGGGAGGGACGTGCCGTCGCCCTCCTTGATATCGACCCTCAAGCGAGTGCCGCTAGCTGGAGTGATATCCGGAACCAGGAAGCGCCGTCGGTTACCCCAATCCCTTCTACCCGACTCAAGCAGGCCCTCGCCCTTGCCGAACGGAGTGGTGCAGCCCTAGTCATCATAGATACAGCACCACACTCCGCTGATGCGGCCGTTGCCGTTGCCGAGGCAGCCGACCTGATCCTGATCCCCTGCCGCCCTGGTATCCTCGACATCAAGGCAATCGAGGCTACCGCTCGGATCGTCCGTCTGACCCGCAAGCCGGCATTCGTGGTTCTCACTCAGGTCCCTCCCAGGGCACCACGTTTGACCGAGGATGCGATAGCAGCTGTCCAGGGACACGGGCTGGAGGTCGCTCCGATCGTCATCCACCAGCGGTCGGCCTACGCACACGCCCTGACAGTCGGACAGACGGCCCAGGAATATGAACCTGAGGGGAAGGCAGCCGAGGAGACGGGCCGCCTGTTCGAGTGGGCTATGAAAATAATAAAACTATGATACTAGCAAGCTAGCATTACTCGTTGGGTAAAAACGATGGCATCTAAGCGCCCCAGCCTGTCTGAGTCGATGAAGTCGCTTGCGCAGGACACGACGCCAATTCCCGAGGTCCCTGTCGCGAAACCTGCAAAGCCTCCGAGTGTGATGGCACGAGCGGATATGAAAAAATTACTAGTTCCTGTAGAACCTAGCTTACATAAATCCCTTAAATTGCTAGCAGTTCAGCAAGATAGAACACTCGAGGATCTTTGCCGGAGCGCCCTGTATGAGTATCTGAAAAATAAGTAGTCTAAAATTTCCTTTTCTTTATTTTTTGTCTATTATACTGCTTTAACAAATCTTCTACACGAATTGTGGCTACATCTCCGCTGCCTATACTAACTTTACTCCATCTATCAATAATAACTTTATTTTCTTTCATCAAATTAGTAACAATTGAAAAAAAATCTATAATATCTTTATTGTTTAAGTTAGTCAAAATTTCGAGTATATTTTGAGGTTCAAATTCTACAACACCTTTTAAGTTGAATATATTATTTTCATTTAAGACAGTTACAACTGAAAGAGGACTTTGGAGATATGCAAGATCCAGATTACAAGCATATTCCCATTTCATTGCCGCAAGTATTTTATCTTCTATTAATGCATCACTCCAGTTTTGTGCCTCTATTAAATTAGATGGATTAAATTTTGCCCCTCGTAGATTAGTTTTATATATTTTCGCATCTCTAAAATTTGCCTTACTAAGATCCCAACCCGATAAATTTTGTTCGGAAAGATCGACATTACTAAAATCTACATCTGATAAATCTCCTGATTTTGGGTCTAAACCAGCCACAGCAACAAGTCTATTCAAATCATTAGATTGTTCTTGATACAAATCAAAAATGGCTTGCGCCCAGTTATATTCAACAGATGCCATTTTATACCTCCGCCCGACATATTTCGATTGATGTTCCTTCAACTTTCATACCCTGTGAAACTAAATGCTTTCTAATAATCTGTTTCGTTAATCTTTTATCAAGATCGGTTTTGAATATTTTCATTCTTATACGAGATGGGCTGGTGTCTTGAACTCTTAATACATCAACTTCTTCACCAAGATAATCTACAAATTTGATTTCATCCAATAATAAATCCTGCATTCTTGTATAAACAGATCCAGTAACACTCAACTGACTTATTTTAAGATTATTTCTTAAATAAACAATACAAGCATCTACGAGATTTCCGTCATCGTTTATTTGAAAAACTTCACCACGGAGTGCGCGAGGTATTGACGAAATCAAGTTAGATTTTGGTATAAATTCCCAATGAACATTGTTTCCGCCATTTGTAACAGATATATTCATATTTTCATATGATTTAGATTGGTTAATATCATAAGTTGTCTGTCTTTCTTTACCGTGCGATGCAGAAGCATTTGCTGATAATTTAAAATCTTGCTTTTCTGTCGTTACGTCAAATCCAGTACCGATTTTGAAATCTCTAGATCCACTCGATTTATTTGCGGTCTTTTCCGACTCATCAATTTTTTCAGAGACACCAAGTGGTTTTTGATGATATATTTGTGTTATATCTACCAATCTTTCTGATGTCGTATGATTTTCTGCATGAAAATCTATACTGAATGTTGCCTTTTCAATACCTAAACTAAAACAGACACTAATCTTCTCCCCATCAGTAGTCATTGCCAAACCTTTTAAATCAGAACTAAACTTAAAATTAAGATTTACCTTGATTTTGACACATGACTTATTATTCTGAATTGATTGTTCTTTATCTACAGTAAGCGAGGCAACTTTATTTAATGGATTGGCAGGATTATTTGAGTCTGGTGACTGATACTTCATTATATTAAATCCTATAAATCATATTATTTTGTAGGGAGGTTTGGTTTAGACATATTAACGATATTAGGCGGCAAAAGTTGCGTGTGAATTTCGTTTTCGATTGGCACGTGTGAGCAGCCCATTAACAAGGCGTTGACACGGCCCCGCTCGCGACGTGATGTGTATGGTGCTGTCCGGAATGCCGGAGAGTCGCGAGGAGAGCTAGAAACACGAAACCCGTCCGGTAAGGGACGGGTCGCATGCCGGCAGGGCCGGGGAAGTCAATTCTTGGCGGAATGATTTTCCTCGAAAACCCACTGCCTCGTCAAGCCGGAAATGACCGTTTCCGACGACAGCGGAGCTTTGCCTTGTATGCGGCTGCCCCTTCGGCCGGGTCCTCAAGCCCGAAGGATGAGTCATGCCCCATACACACAGGGAGCACGCTGTTACGCGCGTGCCGTTCCTATCGTCGTCGCCGAAGCTCCCACTCAGACGGTCACACAGACCGATCCTTCGCCACCGTAGACGGTCGTTTCGTCCTGACGCTGATACCGGTCCCTACCGTCTGCCGAAGGCCCTACAGGACCGTCTGACAGCGGCTCTGGCACCCTTCCGGAATGCTGAGGCGTCGTTCGCCTTAGCGGTTTTCCTCGCCCGCTACTGGTCATCCGATGCACGGCTAGAGGATGCGTTTCCGATCGATCGTCGTGCCCTCTCAAACCACAAGGACCTGGACCTGACCGAAGCACGGGTAAGAGGTGCCATAGAGACCCTGGAACGGATCGGTTTCCTAGAGCGTGCCGTGGCCCCGAAAGGGTCGGGTTATCGTCTGACTGACGACGGGTTACGCCGTAAGGCCACTCTCCGTGTCTTCGGTGACGGCTACCGGGATGCCTTCAAGGCCGCGAATAACCGACTGAGGCACCAGGATCGGAAGACCCATTGGACGGGTTCAACCGGCGAGAACCCGCCTAGGAGGCTTCCCCCCCAACCGTCCGCTCGATCGTTGTCCAGACCCCCAGCTCGTGCCTTCACACCTGCCACTAACTCACCCAAAAACAAAAACTCATTCGAAGACTCAGTGGTTATGGGCGAAGTAGTAATCATACCTGAAAGGATGGGCTCCTCACTTGAGGAGGCTATCGCACGGTTTAAGCGGGCTGGGGGATTCTAACGCGGATATTATCAGAATTCTCCTAAAGAGAACGCACTTAGGTCGGCATAACTGTCCTAAGTGATTGACATCTCACGACAAATAGGATTATATTTTAGGTCTACAGGAGGGAGTAGTGTAAGATAAAATCATATATCATTCCACTTATTCGTTCTTATTTTCATTGATTTAACAAGAGACCTATCACACATAATTCTAAAGCAAAGAGATTTATTATTAATATAAGATCCAACTTTATCATCTCCATATCCAAAACCTAGATGATATCTATAGCTATTTTTTATAGGATAAGAAGCAATATTAATTAGGTTTTCAGTCATTGATCTATTTGTATGTAACTTAGTCATGTGAACACAATACGACATTCCATATTTTTCGATTAGACGTGAAAGAACCTCATTATGATTATGATTATTCAATGCGATTAGAACATGAAAATGGACAAGAACACGGTCACCGTTCATCTCACGACTCATTCCGCCTGTTAAAAATTCTATTGATTCTATCTTTCGAGGACATTTATTATTATATAAATCATCTATATTGATAATTTCTATTTCGTGCCTGCCTTCAATAATGAGTCCTGGAAAGGTCCGACGCATCGATTTAAAGGTTTTGTGATTACCTTTAATGACGCGATGAACCTCGGCCTGATCAAGATCCACTATCTCACATAAGACAGTAAGGTGTCTAAGATCGTTGAAAGCAGCAGTATCATTATCGTTGTATTTCTCAGAAAACAACTTCAATACTCTATCTGATAAGAACTTTTTCTGATATTTCATGCACTTTATGCAATAAATAGATTGACAGTAGCGGCCAGTCTGACATTTATCGATATCCAACCACTGATTATGATAACCATATTGTGTGAGTGCGGCTTCTACTCTACGAACGACTCTAGTATAGGGTGGAAGGGGAGTTACCCCCCCTTCCTTGGACGATCCCGGCGACATTAATAATATTAATCCTGCTTCTGAGACGTGATGTGTTTTATAAGGTTTTCGACCCTGATCTTCAAATCAGAAGTTAGTTCCCCTCGATCACACGATAAAAGTTCCACACATCTGTTAAGGTCATTTAATGTCTGTAATCTTGCATTTGATGTTAGAAAATTACCTTCATGCATTCTATAATCAATTCTAGACGCAAGATTACCAAAGAATTCAATCGCCCTACTATTATTTCTGATACCATAATCATATGGATGCTCGCCCATAAGATATTCGACCATAGAAAGAATAACGTCTTCAATTTCTTCATGTAGATATTCACATATATTCGACATAGTTATTAGTTTCCTTTTTCAATGTAATTAATCAGAATTCTTCTAATCAGCTCTGATTTTGTAAGTTTGAATAATGCAGAATAATACTCAAATGAATTCATCTCATTCGATGTAAGTCTGAATGTTATTCTACGCCCTAGTTTCGTATTTCTGTTATTCATCAATTCTCCTATATAATGTCAGACATGTCTGACAATATTATATAGGACAAATACAATAGACTGATACAGAAATACTAATGCTGACAACGTTAAATAATCAATTTATTATGTATAAGCACTGGTAACGACCATATACCATTACGTAAGAAATGTCAATGCATTTCAACAAGTGTCCATATGAATGATTCAGTCCTACTCCAATAATAATAATGAAACCGGGTTCCGGGGTTGCAGCCCACGGTCGGAGCCGATCAGCTTGAACGTGCAAGGGGAAGGCGGTGAAACGGTCACGGATATGACTTTCATCCGTCCCAGCAAACGGTATCATTCCATCTGACTTTATC
>NZ_JBSNCC010000046.1:0-9122 GCF_053764715.1 Methylobacterium sp. Gmos1
CTCATGGTCGCGCACCATCCGCACCGCGCGCTCGCGCACCTCAGGCGAAAAAGGGGCTGTTCGCTTCGTCATGGCTCCATCCTCTCAGAAGTTGGAGCCTCCAGGAAACCCGGGGCGGTTCACTGGAGGCGTTTTTGCAGGCTTGGCTTTATTCGCCCAAACCCCAAAACGCCGTCCTGGAGGCCCTGAGGGCAATTAGCGGTGACCCGGGTGAGTAAGGCGAGATCCCATACTCGGAATGCGCCGGCCTAATGCGGTGGTCCCGGGCCGAGAACGGACACGTCTGCATCGGGTGGCGAACGGCCTCCCGTATGCTCAGCCGGTTGGGTTCCAACCCTGGCGGCCACCCCGCTCAATGGCAACTAGGATGACCTGCCGGTGCGCGTGCCACTGGTCCAGGATCTCATGCATCAGATGGAGCAATCTCTCGGCTTCAGTCGTGTCCCACCCTTTAGCTTTGTTCTCCATGATGCGTTCGACGAGCCTACCAATACGTCGGTCCGCATCCTCGATATGCCGATTAGCGCGGGCGAGTTCGGTTCTTTCGTGCTGAAATTCGAGCATGCGGTGATCCTCTACTGCGAGGCAACGCATGAGAAGTGATCCAGGATCGAAGGTGCCGGCACATGCCCCCAATTCAACAGTGACGTGTGAGCCCCTTAGCGGCTCACAGCCAGCAGGAGGACGAACCCGGCGAGGACAGTGGAGGCGAGCATCATGGTCGGTCCTGTCAGCAGGCTGCCTCAGCCGATGTACGGCCAAGCCTGCAGAGGGCAGCAGTCCTCGGTAAGCGGCGCAGCATCGACCGTCTGACCTGACTGTTCGATCGGAACGATGTGTGCTGCTCTGGCAGGAGCCACATGGCTCCACACAGTCAGGATGGCCTCAGCGACAATGATCCGAATGATGGGTAGCATCGTTCTGTCCCCTTGCGGCCATGAGCGACCGTCGATGCGGGGCGTGTAAAGCTTAACCATTGCACCTGTGTTGGGTGGCGCATTGCATGAGAGAGGTCAGACAGGATCCTGCAATCAAGCTACGCCGTTCGGCGCTACTTCTCCTGGCAAGCAGAATTGTCGCGAGCATGGACCGAAAGCACCCGGGGGAAGTTCACTGAGTATGAGAGGCTTCTCTCACCACGGACAAATCCTATGAAATATGCTCTCATCACTGCAGCGACCGTGGCCGCTGCGTTTGCTTTCCTCCCGGCGGCAGCTGATGCCCGCCCCGGTGGAGGCGGGTTCCGGGGTGGCGGCTTCGGCGCTGGTGGCGGTGGATTTGGCGGCGCGCGCATCGGTGGTGTGGGTGGCGGCGTCCGCGGTGGCTCAGGGCTCGCCGCTGGCGGCTTCCGCGGTGGCGGAGGTATGGGTGGCTTCCGTGGCGCTGCTGGCAGCTCGGGGCTTGCTGTCGGTGGTCAACGTGGAGTTGGTACCGTCGCAGCTGGTGGCGTCCGTCCTGCCGTGGGCGGCTTTAGCGGGCGCGGGTACGCCGGCAATCGAGGCGGCTACTACCGCGGACGGGGCTACGGGTACGGAGCTGCCGGGCTAGGCGTGGGTCTCGGGCTTGGCTTGGCCGCTGGGGGGCTCGGCTACGGGTACGGCGGCTACGATGATGGGTACTATGGTGGCGGCTATGCTCCGGCCGGATACGGCGGGTTTGACGAGGGCGACGCGCCTGCCGCCACTGAGGTCACATCCGATGCCGATCAGGTGAGCTACTGCACCCAACGCTTCCGGTCGTATGACCGGGCCACCGGCACTTACCTCGGCAACGATAGGAAGAGACATCACTGCCCGTAAGCTTCCCTGATCACGTGATACCTGAAGCCCAGCGGCCGAGACCGGCTTGCTGGGCTTTGTCGTGAGAGCTGCAGGCGCGAAGAACCAGGCGCGCCCATGTAAGGTACCCTGTGTGTCTTATGGATCCTCGTTCCTCACGAGCACCGCAGATCCCCCCACCGCTCACCTGTTTCAACGGGTGATGGCCAATATCGCGCTTGAGGCAGAGGCGGCGTGCGTTGTCGGGCCGAGGTAAGCCCACCCTACCAGCAGGCTACCAGCAACAATAACCCGCATGACGCTGACCAGCAGGCTTTCGCGCCGCGGCCGCTGAAACCTATCTGCATCGAAGTGGACAAGGCTGAATGCCTTCTTCCAGGCCTCACGGCGGGTTACACGGGACTCGTGAGGCATCATACTGCTCGAAACTATGAGGAGCGGGCAAGGCCATTCAGTCGCGATACGGATCGGAGGTCTGGCTGATCCGTTGATGCATGTGGGTGTTGATCCGCTGCTCTGAAGCTGTTCTGAACAGCGCTAACAGCGGGTACCGTGCCGAAGCTCGGATAAAGATCCGTAAACGAGAGGACATCGTGATGCCCGCGAGAGGGCGACCATTCCAGAAGGGGCAAAGCGGCAACCCTGCCGGCCGAGCGAAGGGCAGTCGGACCCGGGTCGCACAGGCGATGGAGCTGATCCTGTAGGACGACGCCGACGCCATCATGCGCAAGGCCACGACCTTGGCGAAGGATGGCGATCCCACAGCCCTGCGTCTGTGCCTCGACCGCCTGATGCCTGTCCGCAAGGACCGCCCTGTGCCCTTCGCCCTGCCCCCGATCGAGACCGCGGCCGACCTGACGAAGGCGACCGGGGCGCTCCTCGCCGCCGTAGCCTCAGGCGAACTCACCCCGTCCGAGGCTGCCGAGCTTGGCAAGCTGGTGGACGCCCACGTGCGGGCAATCGAGGTGACGGACGTGCAAGCCCGCCTCGACGCCCTGGAGGGCCTGAAGAAATGAACCGTACCCTTGAGAGCCGCATTCGCAGATTGGAGAAGGAAGCCGACATGAGCAGCTTGCGCCACCTCACCGACGACGAGCTAGACCGGAATATCATCGGCGCACTTCGCAAGCTGATCGCCGGGCATAGCAGTGTCATGGCCGCGATTGAGCACTACCGCGGCGCCGATCACACCGACGAGAAGGCTATCGGCGACATGCTTGACGAGCACTTGCCGATGATCTGGACCGTGATCGCGCGCCAGTACCCGGCCAGCGTTTAATCGCGCGAAGGACCGCTCGGGGTAGGGAGCGGTCCGATATGGTTCATAAGGAGCATCCCTTGGTCGATCTACGCATCTGCCACCGGACGACTTACCGCTACAGACAGCCCGTCGGGCTCGGACCGCATCGGCTGATGTTGCGCCCACGGGAGGCTCGGGACCTGAGGCTCCGTTCGAGCGACATCAGAGTGACGCCGAATGCGACTGTGACATGGGCCAGCGATGTTGCCGGGAACGCGGTTGCGACCGCCACCTTTGAAACCCAGTCCGACACGCTCGTCATCGACAGCGCAGCTCAGGTCGAGCTTTCCTCGGCTACCTATCCGGTCTTCGACATCGCCGCCTCGGCCATCTCGTTTCCCTTCCGGTACTCAGACGACGAGTGGACGGACCTGGGAGCACTGACGGTTCGGAAGTACCCCGATGGGGATCGCCTGCAAAACTGGGCGCAGGGGTTCGTTGCGGGCTACCCCACCGACACTCTGTCGCTCCTCAAGGACATCAATGCTGGTGTGGGTGCCGGGATCACCTACCAGGCCCGGGAGGATGAGGGCACACAGTCGCCGAGCCAAACCTTGTCATCGGGCCTAGGATCCTGCCGGGATCTGGCTACGCTCTTTGTTGAGGCGGTCCGGAGCCTTGGCTTCGGCGCAAGGGCTGTCTCGGGCTATCTGCATGACCCCACGCGTACACTGCTCGGGTCGGCCGATGGCGGGTCCACTCATGCTTGGGGCGAGGTGTACCTACCCGGCGCAGGGTGGATCACCTTTGACCCAACCAACCGCAGCGTGGGAGGAGCGAACCTGATCCCGGTCGCTGTAGCGCGCGACATTCGCCAGATCATGCCGGTGACGGGCAGCTTCATCGGGCCTGCCAATGCCCTCCTGGAAATGTCGGTTGGCGTCGAAGTTTACGGCTAACGTGCCTCGTACGCATGATGGCGAGCGACCTGCTGGACGCCGCCGGACGCTGGGTTCGCCGTCATCGAAGCAGCGTGCGCTGACGAGGCCTGGGACATTCTGGAGAGCCGTAGCGACATCGAGATGCCAGGATAGATGAACGGCTTTGCGCTTGCCGCTCGGGTTCTGAGCGTTGGCTGCACATCCGCCTAGTGATCACCTCGGGGCGGTGTCGCCCGGCGTCGCGCGATGCGATGTGCCGATCACAGCACGTTCGTGCCAGAGTCCTATTTGGTGGAGCAGGTACTCATCGTGCAGCATTTCTGCCCTATAAAATTTAGTGCGATCAGGCCGTTTATGCGTGAAATTTTTGCAAATAAGGAACCTTCTTACAGGGTGATCATTGGCTTTTAAGTCGGTGCATTTGAAAATGCAAATTTGAGAGGGCAAGAACATGACTCACGTTGAAAATTCGACAAACCAGACAGTTGCGGTGATGTCCGGAGCGGTGCAATACGACGCTGTTAGCAGATTTGCGGCAATCGAACGTAATAAAAATTTAATTGTCGAAAAGATAGTTCATATGGGCGATCCGAAGAACCGAAGAGCAGCTGCCGCTCAATGGTTTAAATCACGGAACTCACATTGATATACGTAGGCCAATAGCGAATTTGTGGTGATTTATTAACTAAAACACTTTACATGTGGGAACTTTAGAAAGAACGAAATATGCCAGCATGATCTCGATATCCATTCATTGTGTGATGTGCTATAAATACACACTATGATATCGAGGACGACCGATCTTCAAATAAATAATGATAATAAAATAATGGAGTTCAAAGCCATGAAAGCGTCCAAAAATTTTGGTAGAAGCCTAGCTCTACCATCAAAAATTGAGATCAAACATGATCTCATGATGATGCGGTTGACTGACAAACTGCGGTCTGAGTTGCGGCTCAATGGACTGACATCGCAAGAATTTTCTCTTGTCGTCAAGGAGCTTGTGACTGCTGGTGAAATTTCCGCCGATGCGGCAAATAAAATCATCCGTAATATCAAATCTCATGACATAAGGACTCCCAACTTGGAGGCATAGTTGATTTTTGAATTCTATTTTTATTGATAACTTGGCTATGAACTATGCGTACAACTCGTGAGATCGTCATGTTCGATCATCCCTTCCGGCTGAGCACAATTGATGGTACACAGCCAGCCGGCTCCTATGTAGTTGATGTGGTCGAGAAGCTGCTTAGGGGTTCGTCTTTCATAACATGCATGAACATTGAAACCGTCATTTATATTCCGACCATTGTCCGTGAAGAGATATTTTTGAAAGTCTTCCCAGTTGATTATGAAGAAATAATTACAGAACGTCGCGGTTCTGTGTAGGGAGTTTTTAAAACTCCTTTGTTCTGATGCGAGCCACGCCAAAAAGATTGCCTCCCTCCCTTCTGTGTAGCATCGTACTTTCTTGCGCTATCATAGAAAACCGCTCCCTGAGCGAGACTTAAACGCATTCACGCGGCGAATATATGAAAACACTGTACGCGTATCTCTGTGGCCAGACTGGTCCATGATGCGGGCAAGGTCCGCGCCGCGCTCCGCTGCTGTCGTGATGTAGCAGGCCCGCAGGGAGCGAGCCCCGAAGGTCGAGGCATCGAGCCCGGCCGCAGTTGCATACCGCTTCACGATGTCTGCGACGGCTTGGGTGGTGAGACAGGCAGGGTTGGTACCCCGCATTGTCATTCGAACCCTGCCCGACCTTGATACCGGCCGGAATACGGGCCCCTCGGTGATCCCTGCCGTCTCGAGCCAGTCGCGCAGCAGGGCAACCGGCCGGATGAACCGCCCGTGCGGGGTCGCCTTCTCGAACCCGGCGCCCTCCTGGTCGACCTTGGACCGGCGCACCAGCACCCGCAGGCCTTCGGGATCCTCGCGCAGATCCGATACGTCGAGGGCGACCAGCTCCGATCTACGGAACGCCCCGGCGAACCCAAGCGCGAGTAGAGCTCTATCCCGTTTGCCGGTCAGCGTGTCGGGCGTGCGCATCAGCATCGCCATGAGCACGTCGGCCGTCGCCGCCGCCTTCTGGTCCGGCGCCGTCCCGACCTTGCGCCGGATGCCTTTCATCGTGGCTCGCACCGCCTCGTCCTCAGTCGGGTCCGGCTGCCGGACGAGCTTGTGCGCGTACTTGATGGCCGCGAGACGCCTGCCGATCGTCGAGGCCGCCCGGCCTGCCTCCGCCTCCGCCACCAGGAAGCCGGCCACGGCCTCAGGGCTCGCCGGCAGCGACCGGAAGCCGTAGCGGGCGCACCAAGCCTCGAACGCCGCGGCGTCACCCCTGATAGGCTCGCACGGTAGGTCGAGGGTGTGGGCAAGGCTCTCGGGCGCAGCCAGGGCGGGTTCTCGACCAAGCTGTACCTGCGAGCCGAGGGTGGGGGCAAGCCGATGGCGGCTGACCACTGCGGCCGCTCTCGGAATACGAGGCCGTGGCCGGGGGAGGCTTCTGATGAGCGAGGGGCACGATCACCTCACGGCGCTGCTCGGGCGGCTCAAGCTGACGGCGCTCCGCGACCAACTCGACACGCTGATTGATGAAGCCGGCCGGCGCGACCTGACGATCCGCGAGGCGCTGACCCTGTTCTGCGAGCGTGAGGTGGCGCGGCGCGACCAGCGGCGGATCGAGATGGCCTTCGGGCTGGCACGCTTCCCGTTCGTGCGCGACCTGACCGGCTTCGACTTCGCGGCCCAGCCCTCCCTCGACAAGGGGCAGATCCGCGAGATCGCCACCGGCCGCTTCATCGCCAACGGCGAGGCGGTGCTGCTTCTGGGTCCTCCGGGCGTCGGCAAGACGCACCTGGCGGTGGCGCTGGGCCGGGAGGCGATCGTGGCCGGCTACAGCGTGCTGTTCACGCCGGCCACGACCCTGGTAGCGCAACTGGCCAAGGCCCATGCCGAGGGCCGGCTGGAGGAGCGGCTGACGCACTACGCCAAGCCCAAGCTGCTGATCGTGGACGAGCTCGGCTACCTGCCCTTCGAGCCGGATGCCGCGCACCTGTTCTTCCAGCTGGTCAGCCGGCGCTACGAGCGGGGCGCGATGCTGGTGACCTCGAACCGGGCGGTGGGGGAGTGGGGCACGGTGTTCGGCGACGCGGTAGTAGCGACCGCGATCCTCGACCGCCTGCTGCACCACAGCCATGTGGTCACCATCCGGGGCGACAGCTACCGGCTGCGCGAGAAGCGGCGCAGCGGTCTGCTGCAGAGGGCGACGACCGCCCCTCAACCCACACCCGTTTAGGAATAGAAACTGGGTAATTACCCAGGGGGTGTCGGGACGGCGCTGGTCGGTCGCGGCAGGTCCCCCCCCTTGCCGGAACGCGGTTTGGCTGATTCGTTATTGGGATGAGCCGTAGTGACCTCGAGCGCCTGAGCAAGGAGGAACTGATCGAGCTGGTGCTGAAGCTGCACCGGCCCGAGAAGACCTCGCGCACCTCGTCCAAGCCGCCGGCGGGCGACCGCAAGGAGCGGCGCGAGAAGGCCCGGCCGGGCGGCGCCAAGCCCGGGCACGAGGGCCACAAGCGGGCGCTGACGCCTGACCCGGATCAGGTGGTGGAGCACCGACCGGTCTCCTGCTCGGCCTGCGGCGAGCCACTGCCCCCCGACCTGCCGGCCGAGGTGGTCAGCGTGCACGAGCGGATCGACCTGCCGCTGGTTCGCCCGGTGGTCGAGCAGCACCGGCGCCTGTGCGTGACCTGCCCGGCCTGCCGGACCCGGGTCGTCGCCCCACGACCGGCGGGGGCCGACGCGACGCCGTTCGGGCCGCGGCTGCACGCGGTGGCGACCTATCTGAAGACCTTCCAGGCGCTGTCCTACGAACGATTGCAGGCCGCCCTGTCGGACCTGTTCGGGCTGAGGCTGAGCCAGGGCGGGCTGATGAACCTGCTGCGGCGCGCCCAAGGTTGCTTTGCCGAGGGCCGGAACGCGGCGCTGGCGTGTCTGCGCCAGGCGCCTGTGGTGGCCTCGGACGAGACCGGGGTGCGCATCGAAGGCACTAACAGCTATCATTGGGTGTTCCGCTGCCAGGACGCGGTGGTCCATCACGCCGCCCCGAGCCGGGCGGCGGCCGTGGTCGGCGAGGTGATGGCCGGACACCGGCCGGCGGTCTGGATCTCCGACCGGTACTCGGCCCAGCAGGGCCATGGCGAGCGCCAGCAGACCTGCCTGGCGCACCTCGCCCGCGACGTGGCCTACGCGGTCGAGGCCGGCGACGACCTGATCGCCTTGCGGCTCCAGTGGTGGCTCGACAAGGCCTTCGGGCTCGCTCGCGGACTGACCGAGTTGGCCGCCTCGACCCTGGCGCGCAAGCGGCGCGAGTTGGAGCAGGACCTCGACGACATCCTGAAGGCCCCGGCTCGTTGCGATCTGGCCCAGGCGCTCCAGGCCCGGATGGGCTGGGCGCGCGACCAACTCCTGACCTTCTTGGCCTTCCCGGGGCAGGTCGACGTGACCAACAACGCCTGCGAGCGCGACCTGCGGCCGGCGGTGATCCAGCGCAAGGTGACGAACGGCTATCGGGCGATGTGGGCCGCCCAGGGCGAGGCGGACGTGCGCACCGTCGTCGCCACCGCCGCGCTCCGAACCAAAGCCACGCCCTTCGCCACCCTGCTCACCACCATCACACCCTGATCAACCTCCCAGCCGCCAGCCCGGATAGACGTGCCGACGAACGCGCGGGCCGAAAAACACCCCGTGGGTAATTACGAAACTGGAAGAGGGGCCAGTTCTTCATGACGCAAAAGGGTCAGTTCCGGGCGTCGCTTGACATTGGTTGACCAGTCCCACCTCGGCGAGCTTGGTCCGCAACACGTGATGACCCGACCCATCGAGCCATTTGTGGCCGACAGGCCCGTACTTGATCCAGCGCCAGAGCCGGACGGAAGAACCGCCCGGACCGCTATACCTTGCCTCACGAGCCTGATCCTCATCGTACGCGGCAAGCAGGATGACGCGCTGCCGCTCGTTCAGTTCGGTCGCGATCACCTAGTGCCCTGACTCAAACGGATGGTACAGCGTTGCCGTTGACAGCATCGAGGATGGCGGCGGCTGGCTTGGTCCAGACGAAGGGCTTTGGCCTGTCGTTGTGCTCAGCGATGTAGCGGTTGA
>NZ_JBSNCC010000047.1:0-8082 GCF_053764715.1 Methylobacterium sp. Gmos1
GACGACGGCGGACAGGTGCGCCAGGTCGACGGCGCTGGGGATCACGCAGACAGTCTGAGCCATGCCCTCAGACTCGCATGGCTCACACCTCCTGTGAATCCTCTGAATGCGTCAATGTACTAGAGGGTGGTGGCATCGCCCATCGCTTCAGCGCAGCAGTTCGACCGTAACGCCGAGGGCGGTGCCGTCCAGCCGCAACCAAGCCCGATCGGTCGTGAAGGCGGGGGCGTCGAACTGCCTCGCCACTGCAAGGCAGGCCCGATCGCCGAGTGACAGGCCGGCCCCGCGGGTGAGTGTCCGAAGACGCGCGCACTCGCGGGCATGCGCCACCTCGAACGGCACGACCGTAAGCTGCAAGCCCTCGATAATCGCGTCGACGGTATCCTCCGGCATCCCGAGGTCGACCAGCTTGGTCATCACCTCCGCTGCGTTGACCGACGAGATCCGCGCGCCGGGCAGATGCCCCGCCACCCGATCGGCACCCGCCTCGCCAAATATGACCGCCAGCACCGCCGAGGCATCGAGGATGGGATCAGTCGTGTCCGGCATCCGCGTCCTCACCATCCTCACGCGCTGCTTCGGCTCGACGCTCCGCAAGGAACTCTTCAACCACAGACGCCCGGCCTTGAGCAAATGGCGCGGCAAGGGCTCGGATACGCTTGAGGGCTTGGTCAGCTGTTGAGATCCGGATGCCGTCTTCATCCTGTGTAAGGATCACACGCCCGGCGCCAATCAAACCCAGGCTGCGACGCATGTCCGCTGGGAGGTTCATCCTCCCATTCTCCGCAATTTGCACCATTCGTCGTGTGGGCCCACTCATGGGTTAAAGTCCTGATTCATACATTGGGAGTGATCGCAGAACGCTCCCCATGCGGTATTTTCGCAGCGTGCCGGCTTCGTGTCACGACACTTTTGACGGCTAAAATTGAGGCCGATAATAGCACCTATCAGAGGCAATTAGTGGATCGTTAAGGCCCGGCCGGGTAGGCTCGACCCATGGACCTCGACCGCCCCGACCCGACCTCCGAAATCCCCGACGAGGCCCCGGCCTTGCCGGTCCCGCTCGCCGCAGGTCTGCCGCCGACCGACGAGATCCTGATCGAACGCGTCGAGGCGCACGCCCGCGCCGCACACGGCGCCTTCGCCGACAACACGGTGCGGGCCTTCGCCGCCGACAGCCGCATCTTCGCCGCCTGGTGCCGTGCCACCGGCCGGACGATGCTGCCGGCGACCCCGGAGACGATCGCCGCCTTCATCGACGCCGAGGCCGAGGTGAAATCGCGCGCAACGGTCGAGCGCTACCGCTCCTCCATCGCCGCGCTGCACCGGGCCGCCGGCCTGCCCAACCCCTGTGCCGACGAGATCGTGCGGCTCGCGATCAAGCGGATGAACCGCACCAAGGGCCGGCGCCAGAAACAGGCCGAGCCTCTCAACCGCTCCAGCATCGACCGCATGATCGCCGCGAAAGCGACCGAGCGCCTGCATCGGCGCGTGTCAGAGGGCGAGACCGAGACCCCGTTGATCGCGCTGCGCAACATCGCCCTCGTGGCCGTTGCCTACGACACCCTGCTGCGCCGCTCCGAACTTGTCTCCCTGGAGATCGGAGATCTCGAACGAGGCGCCGACGGCTCCGGTACCGTCTTAGTGCGGCGCTCGAAAGCCGATCAGGAGGGCGAAGGTGCGATCAAGTACCTGGCGCCCGACACCATGGGACATGTCGAGGCGTGGCTCACGGCGGCCGGGCTCGAGAGCGGACCACTTTTCCGGCCGCTCACCAAGGGCGGCAAGGTCGGAGCGCGAGCCCTCGGGGACAGGGATGTAGCCAGCGTCTTCAAAGCACTCGCAGCGGCTGCCGGACTGAAGCTCTCTCGCTCCCCGTCCGGTCACTCGACCCGGGTCGGAGCGACCCAGGACATGTTCGCGGCTGGCTTCGAGCTGCTCGAGGTGATGCAGGCCGGCTCATGGAAGACGCCAGCGATGCCGGCGCGCTACGGCGAACGCCTCCGCGCCCAGCGCGGTGCAGCAAGGAAGCTCGCGACGCTCCAGAACAGAGCGTAACGATATGCTTGCTGTTAGGATGGTTTGTGTTGCGTAGGGGCGCATAGCACGTGCCACGTCGAGCAGTGCGCTTGAGCCAATAGAGGCCAATCACCAACGATCCCCAAATTATCTTAGTTCTTCTCCTCCGTATTGGTGGACAAGTTGCGAAGGAGCGGCGTGATACGACGCAACTCCTGCCTGAGATCCTGGATCGGCTCGTCGCTGTCGCCCAGCGCACACACAATCTGCGCCCGCACCGATCCAATCCGCTCGCGCAAGCTCCGCCCCGCGTTCGTCAAGCCGAGGCGGCGGCAGCGTTCGAGGCGCTCTCGCCGGGACGAGCTCACGCCAGCGTGCTCGACGTGACCGACTTCGATACCATCCCGGAGGCGGTGGCCGGGATCGAGCGGGAGGTCGGGCCCGTCGACGTGCTGGTGAACAATGCCGGCTACCGGCGATCGGCCGCTTCCTCAACCGGGTGCTGGCGCTTCGCATCGCGATGCAGAACCGCCTGTTCGAGGCGTTCGAGGAGCGCCTGGCCCTGGTGATCGAGGGCGCCATCTCGGCCGGGGTCTACGACATCGGGGTCGAGGTGCTCACGGCCGAGTCGTTCACGGTGACGGATCGCGAGGTGGCCTACACCCACCCGGCGAGCGGCGCGCACACCCACCTCCTGACCATCTCCGAGCGCCGACGGCTCCGGCCGCTCGATCTCGACAGCGCGCTCGCCTACGTCGAGGAGGGCTACCAGCCGGTGGTGAACGGGAAGTCCGGCCGCCCGGCGCTGGCGGGCAAGGCGGCGAGCGAGACCCGCGAGGACGGCTCGGTGGTGGCGCGCGTCCGCCTCGTGCGCCCGCTCCAGCGCCAGATCCTCGATCGCGACGCCTTCGTGCGCTCCGCGTTCGAGGAGGTCACGGTCGAGGCGTTCGTGGCGGCCTGGAAGGCCGAGCTTGCCTCCCTGCCCGAGTTCGAGGAGCGCACCCTTCACGTCGTCATCGGGCTCCTCCTGCCGATCTGGGACCGGCTGCCCGGCATCGACATGCGCGTGTTCCGCCTCGTCACGGACGAGGGCGAACGCATCGTCGGGCGCGTGGTCGACCCGCAAGACCTCCACGTCACCCGTGAGTGGCTGAACCTCGGGGCCGGCACCGCCATGGCGCCGGCCGAGGCCTACGCCGCCGTGCTCGGCGGGCGGACCAGCCTGCAACTCGCGGGCGGGCTTCAGGTGAAGAGAGTGAGGGTGATGGCTGAAGATCGGATCGAAGTGGTCGGGGCGAGCGAGAGCGCGCGGACGGGCTTGAAGACGATCGGGCTGTTTGCCGAGGTGATCTCCTGGCGCACCCGCCTGTTCATCCCCACCGGGGAGCGTGGCGCGGCCATTCTGGCCGCGATGATGGAGCGCCATGCGCTCCTACGTTGCGTCGCCGTCACCGCTCACGCTTAATGCCGCGTACCGACGGAGGTTCGATCATGCCGACACTGCCCCCCGCCTCGGATATCGCGGCTCAACTCGCCAACAATGTCGAGTGGTTCTGTCGGCGCTACCTGTCGAACGGCTACCGCTCCGGTCGGTACTGGTGCGTCGGGGACGTCTACAACACCGAGGGCGGCTCCCTCTACGTGCGCCTCACCGGCCCGGTCAGCGGCAAGGGCCGGCGGGGCAAGTGGCAGGACGCGGCCACCGGCGAGCACGGCGACCTCCTCGACGTGATCCGGCTCCAGTGCGGCGAGGACTGGCGCGACGCGCTGGCCGAGGCCCGGGCCTTCCTCAGTCTGCCCGAACCGCCCGAGCCGGAGCGGCGCGAGGTGCTCCCGCCGGCGCGGGACACCACGGAGTCGGCCCAGCGCATGCTGCGCTACGGGCGGCCCATCGTGGGCACCCCGGCCGAGGCCTACCTGCGCTCACGCGGGATCGAGCACGCCGCGAGCCTGGGCGCCTTACGCTTCCACCCGCGCTGCCTCTATCGGCCGTCCCGCAAGAACCCGGGTCCGGACACATGGCACCCGGCCTTGCTTGCCACCGTCACCGATCTTGAGGGTGGGGTCACGGCGGTGGGGCGGACCTGGCTCGCGCCGGACGGGCGGGGCAAGGCCGATCTGCCCAAGCCCCGCCGCGTGCTCGGCAACCTGCTCGGCCACGGCGTGCGCTTTCCCGGCACCGTGTCGGACGTGATGGTAGCCGGCGAGGGCGTCGAGTCCGTGCTGTCGGTCCACCGCCTGATGCGATCCGTGCCCCATGTGGCCGCGCTCTCGGCCGGGCACCTCGCCGCCCTGAACCTGCCGGCGGGCTTGCGCCAGCTCTACATCGCCCGCGACGCCGACGAGGCCGGGGAGCGGGGAGCCTGGACCTTACGCCGACGCGCCGAGGCTCAAGGCATCCTGGTCGGTGAACTCGTTCCGCGCGAGGACGACTTCAATCGCGACCTGTGCCACTTCGGCCCGCGCGATCTCGCCCTGCACCTGGCCCCGCAGCTCGACCCGAACGACGCCGTGGCGCATCTCCTATTCGAGGAGGACGCGGAGGCTTCTGCCGCCTGAGGGGCAATGTCCTGGTGGGGAGGCCTGCTGGCACTCACGGACCACGAGAGAGCTCGCCTCCACGGCCTTCTTGAGAGGGCGACTGGATGCCGGGTCGGGGGACCTTCGGCGCAACGGCCAACGTCCGACGATTTTCCGCCGCCGCCTGACGGCGGCTTTGCATCGCGAAGCAAAATCAACGGCCGTCGAGCCGTCCTCCGCTCACGCTCCGGCCCGCGCGGCCGCATCGCCGGGTTGCGATGCGGATCCTCGCGCGGGTGCGCCAGGCCCCCGAGCCCGGCCTTGGGTCGCCATGAAGGCCGCGATGGACGCGGTCTCCGGACCCTGAAGGAGCTAAGCGATGCTCGACCACCTGACCCACGACCTCGACGAGGACCTGCCCGCCGATCCGACTCTGCTCGAGGAACTCGCGCTCACCGGCTACCGCCCGTTCGAGGAGCACGACGATCCCCGGCCCCTGCCCCGCGGTGTCCAGATGGATGGAGCCCTCACCGTCGCGATGTCCGCGCTCGAGGACGCCTTCGCCGGCAGCCGACTGGAGGACGACCTCGAGGACGTGCTCTGGGGCTTCGTGAACGTCTTCCACCGCCGGGTCGAGCAGTTCGAGCGCAAGCTCGACGAGAACGAGCAGGCGCAGCGCCAGAGCCAGCGCGAGCAGGACGGGAGCGAGGTGCTCTCGGTCGAGCTGGAGCGCCTGATCGCCCTCGGGCAGACCCACTCGGAGCGCCGCAACGCCTTCGAGTACGCCCGCGACGCGGCCGCCCACCGGTTCACCCGGATCACCAATGCGCTCTGGCGCCCCCGCTCCGGCTCGCAGGTCAACCGGGCCACGATGACCGCCGCGATGATCGACAGCCGTGACTTCATCAGCGCCCGGCACCGGGCCGAGACCGAGATCCACCTGCCCCCGGGCACCCGGATCGCCTTCACGGGTGGCAAGGAGTTCCAGGACGTGTCGCTGATCTGGAACACCCTGGATCGGGTCCGGACCAAGTACCCCGACATGGTGCTGATGCACGGCGGCGGCGTGGGCGCCGAGCTGATCGCGGCGAAGTGGGCGGAGAACCGCAAGGTCGCCCAGGTGGTGTTCAAGCCGGACTGGAAGCGCCACAGCAAAGCGGCGCCCTTCCGGCGCAACGACCAAATCCTGGAGCAGGCGCCGATCGGGATCGTGCACTTCCCGGGTGGCGGGATCTCCGACAACCTTGCCGACAAGGCGATGGCGAAGGGCATCCCCGTCCGCCGGGGCGTGAAGGCCGGCGCGTGAGCGCCGGCCCCTCGTGGATCGAGCTAAAAGAGCTAATTCAACTATTATATGGATTTAATAAATACCGTTGCAGCGCGTCGTTGCTGAACTCTCATGCTGCTGCGGAGGCTTCGCGCACCTTGACCGTTGAGCGGTCGACTTGCTCAGCCGCCTGAGCGATTGCCTCCATGCTGCTAGCTAGGTTGTTGGCGCCGCGCGAGGCGGTTTGCATCGAGGCAGACATCTCGTGCGTCACTGCCGATTGTTCCTCGACCGCAGCAGCGATTGCGCCTGCCACCTGATCAAGGGTGCGGATCGTGCCCTGGATCGCTCCGATGGCACCCACGGCCTGCTGGGTCGCTCCCTGTGTCGCGCTGATCTGCTGGCGGATTTGCTCGGTCGCCTTGCTGGTCTGCTCAGCGAGCTGCTTGACCTCCTGAGCGACGACCGCGAAGCCTCGCCCCGCCTCACCGGCGCGCGCCGCCTCGATGGTGGCGTTCAGCGCCAAGAGGTTCGTCTGGCTTGCGATCGCCTGGATTAGGGCGACGACCTCGCCGATGCGCGTGGCTTGCTGGCTTAGACCCGTCACGATCGTGCCGGTCTCCTGCACCTGCATGACGGCCTGCCCGGCGATCCGCGAGGCTTGCTGCACCTGCTGACTGATCTCGGACACCGAGGCGGACAGCTCCTCGGCGCCCGAGGCTACAGCCTGGATGTCGCCGGAGACTTGGTGCACCGTACGGGCGGCAGCCGTCGTCTGCGCCGTCACGTCGTGTACAGCCTCGCTGATTGCATTGAGGTCCATGCTAATGGTGTGGGCCTTTTCGGCGCGGCGCCGGCGTTCGTGCACCTGCCCGGTCACGTCGGTGGCGAATTTCACCACCTTGACCAGTCGCCCGTCGTCATCGTGGATCGGGTTGTAGGTCGCCTGGATGAACACCTCGCGATCGTCCTTGCCGAGGCGTCGGTACTCACCGGCCTGGTATTCTCCACGCCCAAGCGCGCTCCAGAACCCACGATAGGCTGCGCTCTCCCACTCCGCCGGATCGACAAAGATCCGATGATGTCGGCCTTGGATCTCGCTCAGTGTGTAGCCAAGCACAGTGAGGAAGTTGGGATTTGCGTCAAGAATGGTGCCGTCTGGTGTAAAGGCAATCACCCCTTGGGAGCGGTGCAGGGCTGCGACCTGGCCCTCGGTATCGATGCTGCGGACTTTCTGCGCCGTGACGTCAGATGCAAAGACCACAATGTGTGTCGGCTTGCCCCCGCGGCCGAGCACGGGATTGTAGGAGGCGAGAACCCAGATCTCACGGCCCCCCTTAGCCAATAGCTTGAACTCACGGGTCTTCGGCTCGCCTGCGCGCAGACTGGACCAAAGCACCTCCGCCTTAGGTTCCTCCCGTTCGGCACGGGGCACCAGCATACTGTGCGGCTTGCCGATCAGTTCCTCTCGGTTGTAGCCGACGAAAGCAACGAAGTTGTCGTTCGCGTTCCGGATCGTGCCGTCGAGGCTGAGCTCAAGGCAGCCGCGAGAGCGGTTGATGGCCTGCATGAGGGCACGCAGCCCGGATCCGAACAGTGACATGGACGCGTCCTCACCGGCAGCATCGAACGCGCTGCGCGGTCGGGATCGTTGCCTGCGGTGGTTAAAACAAATGTTAAATTCGCTGCGCGGCATTCAAAATAAAAGCCGAACTAGTGCGGTTGCACAGCGTAATCGGGTCATATATTGTAAATTTTAAAACAAAATGGTACGGGCTGAACGAGTTATTGCAATCTGAAATCGAGTTGAAATATTAGCAAACAACTTAAGATTATGACGGCTAATCAATCCACGGGGGCGGCGTAGGCGCCGAGCTGATCGCGGCAAAGTGGGCGGACACCCGCAAGGTCGCCGAGGTGATGTTCCGCCCGGAGTGGAAGCGCCACAGCAAGGCGGCGCCCTTCCGGCGCAACGACCAGATCCTGGATCAGGCGCCGATCGGGATCGTGCACTTCCCGGGCGGCGGGATCTGCGACGAGCGGCCCGTGATCGGACCGCTATCCCTCGACGTAGCTCGGGTGCCAGGCGGCCTCCCGGGCCTCCTTGGCGAGCCGCAGATAAGCCTCTTCGAAGATGTCCTGCACGTGACGATCTGAACCGCTCCGGGTTTTTCGGAGGCTGTTTGTCTTGGGTCAGGCGGCCAGGGCGTGGTCGCCGACGTTGGCATGATAGCTCGCTTCGGCCTCGGCGGGAGGGACGTGGCCGATTGGCGCGA
>NZ_JBSNCC010000048.1:0-6942 GCF_053764715.1 Methylobacterium sp. Gmos1
CTCGCGCCAATCGGCCACGTCCCTCCCGCCGAGGCCGAAGCGAGCTATCATGCCAACGTCGGCGACCACGCCCTGGCCGCCTGACCCAAGACAAACAGCCTCCGAAAAACCCGGAGCGGTTCACAGCGCCTCCGCTGCGGATTTCTGGCGTATCCCAGCCACGTCAACTCACCGGTCGTGTCCGTGCGGTGAGCTTGTTGCCGTCCGGATCACGGAGATAGGCCACGAAGGCGCCGTTCGGACGCTCTGTGGGTGGGCTCTCGATGGCGGTACCCCATGCGCGGTACCAGCCTCGTGCCACGCGATGACGTGATCGCGGCTCGCAGCGACGATACCGATGGTCCCGCCGTTGGCCGCGGTCGCTGGCTTGCCGTCGATCGCCTTCGTGATCATCAGCCGACTACCCTCGTGGGCATAGATCAGCCTCCCTCGCTCATCCATCTTGCCGGGCTTGCCGCCGAGAGCGGAGAACGTCGCATCGTAGAAGGCCCGTGCCCGCTCCAGGTCGTTGCTGCCGATAATGACGTGTGAACATGCGTCGCTCCGGAAATGGCGTCCTGGGTTAGCCCCAGTCGGGCCTGGAGACGGGTAGGCGGTTGCCCGCCGCGGTAGCTCGCATCACTCCACGGCAACGTCAACGACCTGCTGCCGGGCGTCGGCCGGCGCTGGCTTGCCCGATGGTGGCGCTGGCCGGGCACCCGATCCGCTGTTGCTCACCCGTCTCATGCTGCCCATCCGGCGAAGATTGCGATGCCGCGAATGGTGCGCTCGCCGGCCGGGAGTCGGGTAGGCGCTCTACCCCCGCGAAGTCCCGAACGGGCGCGAAGTCCCGAACGGGCGCACTTACGGGGCAATTCTCGATTTCCCGATTTCCCGTGTCGGATCAGAGGCTTCGCTGCGGCGTCCGTCCGACGCTGAAATGCCGGCCACCAGGCCCCTGTCCGAGGCCTCATGGCAGCGCCCGCCGGATGTTGCCCACGGTCTCCGCTGAGACACCAGCCCGCCAACGTATTGCCGCCTGTGAAATATTATCTTGCTGCGAGCCGACATCGCCAAAGCAAAGCTAAAAAAATATCTACGATATTTGTTTGAATGTGCTAATATGTCGTTTCTGCTTCGGAGGTTGTCATGGCCAGTCGCGAACAATTCAATATATCAATCTCTCAAAAGAGAACCGGTATAATATTTGCTGCTACCGCAATAGCCTTGATATTTTGCGGTTTCCTCCTCTATATCAGGCCGGGAGCAGCAGGACCAAATAGCATGGTAGAGGGAGGAGTCGGAGAATTCTCTATATATTTTGCATTGTTTGTTTTTGCTATTTATATAGCCTTTTTTTCTAAAGACTTAATAAATACAAATTCTGTTGTTTCGGTTGGCGACCAAGGCATCTTCGATCGCCGCATATCGACGGGCTGGATACCATGGAGTGCCATACGGGCGGTAAGCATTGTAGATCGCTCCTCACAAAAAAGCCTGTTGTTCAAAATATCTGATTCTTATGATATCACTAAAAACACTAGGCGCCTGATGATCGATCATACTGCTATTAATAAGAATGAGGCGCCATACGAATTCTTGGTTGAAGCTGGTAACCTGAAAGGTGGTTTCACCGCACTACACAACGCAGTGACCAGTTTTCACCAAATCCCGCAGGATGGTCGCGCTCACTGACGCGGGCGCTAGTGCACTGACGCGGACGAACGCACCACGCCCGCTCTCGCCAACCAATTGCAAACGCACCGGAAATCGCAACGAGCTGTGTACCTTTTGAAGGCGTCAGTGCACTAGGAGGCCCGCGAAGCTGTCGATCACGAGGTCGCGCGGCACAACGAACAATCGGCCCGAACGCGCCTCGTTGGCGCAAAGGGTAATCAAAATGCCCTTAGCCTCGCCGGAGACGTAAGATCACCCCCTATATGCCGGCCGGGGCGCTGTACCGCTCCGTGAGGGCTGTTTTCCGGCCGGTGTCGCGTTCGGGCAGGGTTCGAATGACAACGGGGGATGCCAACCCCGCACGCCTCACCACCCAAGCCGCCGCTGATATCGTGAAGCGGTACGCGACCGCGGCCGGGCTCGATGCCTCGACGTTCGGGGCTCGCTCCCTGCGGGCCGGCTACATCACGACCGCGGCCGAGCGTGGCGCGGATCTCGCTCGCATCATGGACCAGTCCGGGCACCGGGATACCCGGACGGTCGTTGGCTACATCCGTCGGGCGAATGCGTTCAAGGGGCACTCGGGGAGTGGGTTATTGTAGACCATCATCAGATCCACGATCGACGCGGTGTCGAGCAGGCATCTATGCGGTCGGCAAATCTTGCTTGTTTGGCTTAGACACCAAGTCGTTAATAACCTCGCAGGCGTCCGCCATTCCATTCCCGGCCGACATCTGGCCTTGCACCTGGCGACAGGCGATTGACACAGCGGCGGAACTCACCAGCCCGTCAATCATGCGCCGGGCTCGGCGAGCGGTGAAGCGCCAGCGGCTCAGCGAGGCGCCAACCCCGAGACGCACCACCCGCTGCGCTTCGTCGGCGTGGTCGAACGCTACCGGTACAATGAGTTGCGGGCAGCTCGCGGCGAGCGCCTGCGCCACCGTGCCGATCCCACCGTGGTGGATGAGCGCTGCGCAGACCGGCAACAGCCGGCTCAGCGGCGCGTAGGGGACATGCATCACGCCGGCTGGCAGCTCGGCCTCGATCTCCTCGGCCCGGCCGGCGAGCAGGATGCCGCGCTGTCCCGAGAGCCGGCACACCTCTGCAGAGGTGGCGAAGAACGACTGCGCACCAGCCATCGCCGAGCCGTAGGTGAAGACCAGCGGCGCCGGTCCCGCGGTCAGAAACGCCTGTAGGTCCGGCGCTAGGTGGGCGGTGTCGCCATAGGTATCGGCGAGCAGAAAACCGACTTGGCGGAGCTGCTCCGGCCAGTCGGCTTGTGGCGGGGAGTACCAGTCCGGTACGGCGAGCAGTACCCGATCGGGGCTGTGCCACCAGTCCCGTAACCGCTTCACGGGAGCGAGCCCGAGCTCAGCCCGGAAAGCGTTGAGCGGCAGCAGCATAGCAGGGTCGATGACGAACAGGTCTGCGCCGCGACCGACTCCATGTCGCCAGCGAGCCGGTAATAGGTTGGGCAGTGGCAGACCCGGCAATCGTGGTGGCGCGAAGCGGCTCTCGACGAGCATAGGCATCAGGTGAAGGGTCGTCAGGGTTAGCCCAAGCCGCTCTTGTGCTACCCGGGCTCCGAGCGCGAGGGTGGAGGCGACCACCAAATCAGTTCCCGGACAAACCTCCGCTTCCAGCCAGCGGTAGGTCGGCTCAATCGCCTTTGCGATTGCCTTGAGCATGATGCGAGCACCGCGGATCGGGTGCCAAAGCGCCGGCTGCCTTATTACGTGTTCGAAGTCGGCTGATGTGCCGATAGCGTGGAACAGCAGACCAGCGCGAGCGGCAAGCGGCATGAACGGTTCGGGTGCTGCGAGGTATACCTGATGGCCGCGTGCCTGAAGCGCTGCGCCGAGTGCGATAACAGGAAGAATATCCCCATGAGTGCCAAGAGCTACGAGGAAAACGCGGCGATTTTCGTCGATCATCATGGTCGTACCGGGATGCAATGAAGACAGCGCCAGCGCCTTCGAAAGATAAGCCTCTGAGTGCGTCTCATTATTTTTCCGTTATTGATGGCGCATAATGAACGACATTGATCATTGCCAATTGAAAATACGCATTATATAAGATAGCAGAAAAATTTGGTAACAAAATAACAATTGTGAAAAAATTATAATAAGCCTGATATTAGATGTTCGATATATCAGAATGCAGCGATCGGCGGCGGGGCCTTCTTCGTTCCCCGCCACATTAGCTTTCGATAATGACGCCTGTCCATGGCAATGCCAGGAGAAGCACGGCTGTCGTGATGCGGAACGCCGGCAGCCGTAGCGAGCCGGGCGAGTTTTCGACCTACCCCTTGTCCCGGCTCGCCCCATCCAGATCACAAGCCGGTGCCTCACTGCCTACAGCTCGTAGGTCCTATCGTCAGGCGGAGTAGGCTGGCTGGCGTGGCGGCGACGTTAGAAGCGAAAAATTGTCTGCAACGAGGTCGCATCCAGAGCAATGTCATTTAGCACTTTTCCCAAAACGTTCGATCTATGACCGCCATAAAAACTTATATTTTATTAATGCTACTTATTTTGGTGGTGATACACATGCATGACAGCAGCAACTTAGCTGTAAACACAATCATAGGATTATAGGTTATGTCCATAAATGACGATATGAGTAATGACAAAAATTTATCTTTCGAAGACCATAGGGATTTTACGATCACATTGTCGAAAAATATAGATATCAATTCATCAATATATGTTATTGAAAGTCGTAAGATGCTTCGCGATTGCCTTGAAAAATGCTTGATTAAGTCATTTAATGACCAAACCATAATGTCGTTTGCATCCATCGATGAATGGGATCAGTCGAAAATATTATGTAGGGAAGGAGACATCATTATCATATGCTGTGATGCGCTCGAGACTCCTCAAACCAAAGAGGATCGTAATGATCTTCTTTTTCGCTCCGGTATCGAGGCTAGGTTTGTGCTTTTGTGCGACAGCGAAGATTTAGCTGGCGTCGTTGAACAACTGAGTAAGGGCGTACACGGCTATATCCCGACCAGCGTCAGTCTCAATGTGGCGATTGAGGCGATACGACTGGTACAAGCTGGAGGAATTTTCATCCCCTCGAGCTGCGTATTCCAACATTGCGAACCTGTTGAGCCTGTAACGCCTCGCAGCCAATTCACTCCACGCCAGAGCGCGGTGCTAGAGCAGCTGCAGACGGGCCGGTCGAATAAAATAATAGCATTTGAGCTAAAAATGAATGAAAGCACCGTCAAGGTTCATGTTCGAAATATCATGCGAAGACTCGGCGTCACAAATAGAACAGAAGCTGTTGTTCAGACACATAAAAATATAAACATATAACAATTTTTAGGAAATAAAACATGTCAAACCGAAGAGAATTATATAGAAATCCCAAGGGGGATTGTTGGTACCTAGGGCGAGAACCAGTGGATGGTAGAACTTTCGTTATCCATCAGCCCAACGGTCCGTCAGGTAGCCGTCTGCGCCATATCGAGCTAGGAGCTTTCCTGAGCGATGGAAGCGGGAAACCAGAGCAACAGGCTTTGCTCCGCTTGATTGGCACTCTTGTTGACGTCCCGCCGTATGCAGACGACGCCTGAAGACTGCACAGCCCGAGTTGCGCTGGCGGGCGTGCTCGTGCAACTCGCAGCCCTCGACGCGCGGTGTAGCGCAGCCGTCGTTGTTCGAGAGCACGATCACCGGCACGCCGGTGAGCTTTGGGTCGAACACGCGCTCGCAGGAGTAGTAGAAGGAGTTGCCGTCGATCAGCGCGATCCCCCGGCTCATCGCACGAAGCTCGTCCGCGCCTTCACGTGGTGCCAGCGCACCGAGAACAGCAGCACGCTCCAGAGCAGGCTCTCCTCCAAGTCCTCCAAGGCGAATTCCTGATCCATCTCCCGGGTTGTCGAACGTGAGGGACAACCCCGACCGGAACGTCCTCACGGCCTCGCACAGCAGCGAGTTGGCGGAGCGGTGGGGGCGCAAGACCCGCAATCTGATCGCCAGCCATGGCGGTGACCTCGGCGTCACCCTGTCCGAGGACAGCGCCGCGGCTTACCGATGGGCAACGACGGAAGGAGGCGAGTACCTGCCTGTCGGCGTCGGCATCGCGGGTTTCCGCGCGGACCTTGGCATCATCGACGACCCGTTCGGCAGCTGGAAGGACGCCGAGAGCCGACGGATCCGGGATCGGGTGTGGGACTGGTACTCGGACGACTTCTCGACCCGCCTCAAGCCGGGATCGAAGCGGGTCATCATGTACACCCGCTGGTACGACGACGACCTTGCCGGCCGCATCATCCGCCAGCTCGACGCGATCCGCCGCCCCTACCGATCGATGCGATCCCAAGGCACCTCCTGGCGGGTGTAGCGGCTAGCACTCCACCACCGTGCCATTTGCCGGCGCTGGCGTTGGGGCGGGCATCCCGCCCTTCGGGGCACTCCGGATGCCGTGACGGCGGTAAGGCGCCTTTATCCTGAGAACGTCTGGGCCAGCCTCCACGAGGCGACAGAGCGGCCGTGCCTGTGACGAACCACCCGAGCATCTATTTTTCATTGGTGCCTCAGAAAAAAGCGATATTTTTCGGTGTGTCTTGCGATTGAAATAACGACAACCCATATAAAACAGATCGATCTTTGGCCGGATCACTGGGCTTCGTCGCTTCGCTTATGCTGAGCACACGCTCTGTCACTCTCTCCAGATCTATCGATTTCGGAGAAATGCCGAGAAAGGGGAGAGATTATTGTGGCAAAGAGCTTCATCACCGGTGCTGCCAGCAGCCCTTCCAATGAAGAGTTTCAAAAGCGCGTGGCGCGGTTGTCAGACATGCCGGTAAAATTACCCACTAATAAGAAGCATCAGAATAAGTCTTCAAAGTGGTCTACTGCGCGACGGCAGCCTGAGGAGCCATCGGATCAATCTAAAACATCTGACGATGTGGATTGAAGAGGGTTCTTCAGCCCAGTGTGCTGGTCAACCGCATCCTTAGCCTCCTTGAGGAGTGAGGCGACCGTTATATTATACAGTAAAGTTGATGAAATTGCGATGCGTGGGCGGCATTCGGTGGTGGCCCAACGTTTGGGGGCTGACAGCCGGACCGCCGCCGCATCCTCAGAAACAAAAGGCCGCCCTTGCGAGCGGCCGAAGTCCAAGGAGGAAACGCCCATGGAGGGCGCTTCTGATTTAGAGCGCCTAACAGAACGGCACGATTGGGTCGGTTGGGCGTTGGGGTGGTATGGCTCGCCCGCTTCTCCCTGACGATCTCTGGGCTGCGATCGCCCCCCTTCTGCCGCCGCACCCGCCTCG
>NZ_JBSNCC010000049.1:0-6812 GCF_053764715.1 Methylobacterium sp. Gmos1
CAGCATCATCCTACTCACGACTGATTTCGAAGAAATCAGCCCGCAGGGACGACGCCGTCCACGCTTCTCTTTCTCGTATGAACTTGTCAAAGAGCCGATCGGGCCGAAGCCTGATCCTGTACCATAGAGAACAGAAAGCAGCGCCGGGTTGCCCTGGCCCTTGCTTCATCGTCTCTGAGGAAGTCCCTGGGGCAGAGCCGTTCGTCTCGGCGCCCCGTCGGTGAGCGGTCGTTTAAGGGTCGCCGGCTCGCCTGTCAACTCGGCCAGCTCCCGGAGGGATCCGGCCGAGGCGGTGGGGGAGGGGCCTGTAGCTCCTGCGCTCGCAAGGCATCGATCCGGCTCACGGATGGCTGCGGCCGAGACCTTTCGGTCTGAGTCTCCTACATAAGGCGACGACGCAGGAGAGTGACGGCGAATGCGCACGACCCTTCCACCCCTCGCGGTAATCGGTGCCGGGTTCAGCGGCACGATGGCGGCCCTGCACCTGAGCCGGCTGATGCCGGAGCGCCCGGTCCTGCTGTGCGAGAAATCGGGTGCCTTTGCCCGCGGGCTCGCCTACGCGACCGGTTGCAGCGATCACCTGCTCAACGTGCGCGCCACGAACATGAGCGCGTTTCCGGACCAGCCGGAGCATTTTTCCAGCTGGCTGGAAGGATGTCCCCTCGACGGTATCGCCTGGACCCGATCGACGCCGGCCGGGTTGTTCGCGGCACGCGGCCTCTACGGCCGGTACCTGACCGACCTGCTGCTCACGGCCCTGTCGGAGCCGGGACCGGCGCCGCGGTTGATGCTCGAGAACGACGAGGTGGTCGATCTCGCCCCGGTCGCGAACGGATTTGAGCTGACGCTCGCGGCCGGGCGTCGGCGCAGGGTCGCCGGCGCGATCCTGGCCTGCGGCAACCTGCGGGCACCGCGCGGACCGCGCAGCCGCTACGCGGTCGATCCCTGGGGCGACGCGCCCCTCGACGACCTGCGGCCCGACATGCCGCTGCTCATCGTCGGGACCGGGCTGACCATGGTCGACGCGGTCGCGGCCCTGCGCCAGCGCCGCTTCGCCGGGCCGATCCTCGCCGTGTCGCGCCACGGATTGCTGCCGCAAGTCCATGCCGCGACCGCGCCTTGGCCCGCGCCCGCGATCCCGGCCGCGGCGCAGCGATCGCTCCCGGCGCTGCTGCGATTCCTGCGCGACGAGGCCCGTCGGGCCGACGCCGCCGGGGTCGACTGGCGCAGCGTGATCGATGCCCTGAGGGGGAGCAGCATCGGCCTCTGGCGCGGCCTGCCGCTCGCCGAGCAGCGCCGCTTCCTGCGCCACGTCCGGGCCTTCTGGGACGTGCACCGCCACCGGATGGCGCCGCCCGCCGCCGAGATCATCGGGCGCGAGCGCGCCCGCGGCGGGCTGAGCCTGATGCGTGCCCGGGTGGTCGCGGTCGAGGACGCGGCCGGCCACGCCCGGGTGACCCTGCGCGAACGGGGTGCGGCCGCGCCGGTGGTCGTCGAGGTGCAGCGGATCATCGATGCCTCCGGGGTCGGGCGCGTCGCCGATACCGACGACCTGCTCCTGCGCCGCCTGATGGGCCGCGGACTGATCCGGCCCGACGCCCTCGGGCTCGGCCTCGCCGTGGCGGAGAACCTGGCGGTGCTGGACCAGCGCGGCGAGGCCGCCCGGCCGCTTTGGACTCTCGGGCCGCTGCTGCGCGGGACGCTGTGGGAGTGTACGGCTGTGCCCGACATCCGCAGCCAGGCGGCGGAGCTCGCGCGGACGGTTGCCGCGCGGCTGCACAATGTAGCGGCTCGGGCCACGCGGGAGACGGCCTGAATCGGCCTTCGGCGCGAAACCGTTCAGCGTCAGTGCCTTGAGCAGGATGCCAGGAATGCGGGCGTTGGTTCCATAATGCTAATTATGCGAATCGCGTCGACATTTCGGCCCGCTGCCCGTCGCTTTCGCGGGACGCGAGCCTGCCGCACCCCGCCACGCGTGTCGAGAGCAGCATTCAATCGCCCTGCAACCGAACGCTGCTCCGGATCTCACCGGTGGCGCCGCATTTTCGACGGCGAACCGGTCTCCACTTCGTTGGAACGAGCTCGAGAGCATTCTCCGAGGAAGCGGAGACCGGTCCGTCGTATAAAATCTTGTAAAATCAGATATTCAGCGCCGCGCCCGATTGCAGCGCGATCGGGCGCGGCGCTAGCCGAGCGCCTGGTTGGCGAGGTTGAAAATCCGGGCCGGGCCGGTTGACGGCGGTTCGCCCCGGGTCATCGTCACCGACAGATCGACGTTGGCGAGCCCGCAGGCCTGCGCGAAGGCGACGAGCGGCCCGTCACGCTCCGGCGTGTCGAGGCGCAGGAATGTCCCGTCATGCGCCCGCACGTGCGGGCTGGCGAGCGCGACGGCAGCCCCTGCATCGGAGGCCACGATGGGACCGACGATGTGGCCGCGACCGAAGGGACGGCAGATCGCGTAGCCGGCGATCCGGCCGCCCTCCTCGAGAACAAAGGTGCGCCCCGCCTGGCGCAGAGCGTCGAGCATCCGGCTCCGGTCGCCGCCCGACGCCTCACGGTCGAGGGCGGCGATGGCCGGCCCGTCGGCGTCCGTGGCGGGTCGCACCCGCGGGTCGTCGACCGCCGCGGCGGCCTCGACGATTCCCTGGTACTGGGTGTTGGAGCCGGTCACGCGAAACCCTTCGGATTCGTAGAGCCGCCGGCCGGCCTCCGTCGCAGTGAGCCGGATCGTGCGCGAGCCTGCGGCGGAGAAGAGCTCCCGCATCAGCCGCCGGCCGAGGCCCCGGCCCTGCAGCCGGGGCGAGACGATCACCATGCCGATGGTGGCGAGCCCGTCGCCGAAGGCCCACCACATCGCGCAAGCCGTCACCGTTCCGTCCGCGTCGCAGGCGACGAGGCCGTGACCGATCTCCCGCATCAGGCGCCAATCCTCCGCCCGGTGCGGCCAGCGCGCCTCGACCGAGAGGCTGTGCAAAGCCGCGATGTCGGCCTCGGTCATCGGCCGGATCGTCGGCGCGGCGTCCGTCCGGGTCAGGGTGGCAGGGTTCGTCATCGTGTCGGATCTCCGTGCCGCAGGCCGGGAAAGAGAAGCGCCCCGGCCCTGAAAGAGGGCCGGGCTGCCGGAAAGCAGGAACGGTCAGAGACCGCCCATGTGGAACGACTTCAACTCCAGGTACTCGTCGATGCCGTAGGCCGAGCCCTCGCGGCCGAGGCCCGACTGCTTGACGCCGCCGAAGGGCGCGGCCTCCATCGAGACGGTCCCGGTATTGAGCCCGACCATGCCGAATTCCAGCGCCTCGCCGACGCGCCAGGCCCGGCGGATGTCGGCAGTGTAGAAGTACGAGGCGAGGCCGAACGGCGTCGCGTTGGCGATGGCGACCGCGTCCTCCTCGCGCGAGAAGCGCATCAGGGGAGCGAGCGGCCCGAACGTCTCCTCGGAGGCGAGCCGCATGCCGGTATCGGCCCCGGTCAGCACCAGCGGCGGCACGAAGCGGCCGCGCACGCCGCCGGCATCGCCCGCCACCAGCCGGGCGCCGCGGGCGAGCGCGTCGTCGAGATGGGCCCGGACCTTGGCCACCGCCGCGTCGTTGATCAGCGGCCCGATACTGACGCCGGCGTCGAAGCCGTTGCCGACTCGAAGCGCGGTCGCGGTCTCCGCCAGGCGCGCGGCGAGGCGGTCGTGGATGCCGTCCTGCACCAGGATGCGGTTGGCGCAGACGCAGGTCTGACCGGCATTGCGGAACTTCGAGGCCATGATGCCGGCGACCGCCTGGTCGAGATCGGCGTCGTCGAACACGATGAACGGCGCGTTGCCGCCGAGCTCCAGGCTCAGCCGCTTGATGGTCGGGGCGGACTGGGCCATCAGCAGCCGCCCGATGGCGGTCGAGCCGGTGAAGGACAGCTTGCGTACGGTCTCGCTGCCGGTCATCTCGGCGCCGATCGGCGCCGCCTGCCCGGTGACGACGCTGAACACCCCCTTCGGCACCCCCGCCCGCTCGGCGAGCACCGCCAGCGCCAGGGCCGAGAACGGCGTCAGGTCGGCGGGCTTGACCACGATCGGGCAGCCGGCGGCGAAGGCCGGCGCCACCTTGCGGGTGATCATCGCGATCGGGAAGTTCCACGGCGTGATCGCCGCGCAGACGCCGACCGGCTCCTTGAGCACCAGCACCCGGCGGTCGCCCACGGGCGCGGTGAACACGTCGCCGGTGATGCGGCGCGCTTCCTCCGCGAACCACTTCGCGAAGCTTGCTCCGTAGGCGACCTCGCCGCGAGCCTCCGCGAGGGGCTTGCCCTGCTCGGCGGTCATGATCGCCGCCAGGTCCTCGGCATTCTCGAGGATCAGGACGTTCCAGCGCTCCAGGATCGCCGCGCGCTCGGCCGGCGCCGTGCGGCGCCAGGCCGGAAAAGCGGTCTCGGCGGCGGCGATCGCCGCACGGGTCTCCGACGCGCCGCAATCCGGCACGGTGCCGAGGATCTCCCCCGTCGCCGGATCGGTCACGGGCAGGCTGCCGCCGGCGTCGGCGTCGCGCCACTCGCCGGCAATGAAGGCCTGAAAGCGCAGGAGCGCGGGATCGCGCAGGCGGTCCTGGGTGAACATGGCTCGTCCTCGGGACGTCGGGTCGGGGGATGGATCGGAACGCGCGGCGACCGGTCGGATCACCGCGCGGCGCCCGGCCTCACAGGCCGAGCAGGCCCGGCAGACCGCGGATGTCCTTGATCTCGTGGTAGCCGTAATAGGGGTTGGCCGGCTCGTGGCCGCGGTTGACCCACACCTTGTTGGTGATGTGCATGTCGTGCGCGGTCATCAGGTCGTAGCGGAAGCTCGAGGAGCAATGCAGGATGTCCTCGGGCCCGCAGCCGAGCTGGTCGAGCATGTACTCGAAGGCCTGCATCCGCGGCTTGTAGGCCTGGGCCTCCTCCGCCGTGTAGGCGGCGTGGAACGGCGCGCCGAGCTTGGCGACGGAATGCGGAATCAGGTCCTTCATCGAGTTCGACAGGATCACCAGGGGGAATTCCCTGGCGACCTTGGCGAGACCCTCGACCGTGTCCGGGTGCGGGCCCCAGGTCGGCACCGCGGCGTAGACCGCCTCGGCGTCGCTGTCGCGGTATTCGATGCCGTTGCGCTTGCAGGTGCGGATGAGGGAGTTGGCGACGACCTCCTTGTAGGGCTTCCACGGGCCCAGCACCTCATCGAGGCGGTAGGCCGAGAAGTCGTCCACGAAGGTGTCCATGCGCTTCGCGGGAACGCGGTCGGCGTAGAGCCGGCGGGCGACGGGCGCCATCTCGAAGTAGATCAGCGTGCCGTAGCAATCGAAGGTGATGTACTTGGGCGCCAGGCGGGTCATCGGGATCTCCCTGCGGTGTTCGACCGTGGCCGAAAGGTAAGCCCCCTTGACCGCAGGCGGACGCCGATCTGGCGCCCTCCGGGGCGGTGATCCTGCGCTTTCATCGCCGCACGACGGCATGTCGTGCCGGACGGGCCGCACCGCAGCCTCTGCCGCCGCGGACCCGCCCGTCGCGGCGTTCGGCCTGCCGACGACCCGGAATTCGGCGTCTCCCGCGGGCGCAGGCCGCTTATCGTTCCTTCATCGGCGGCGGCCCTGGACGTGCGCCGCCTCCGTGAACCTGCGAGGCCCCCATGACCCGCCCTGTCATCGCCTACAAGTCGGACCCGGTCCGCGGCGCCGTCTGGCACGAGATCTTCGCCCGCGAGGCACCCGACCTGCGCCTCGTCGACTGGGACCCGGAGGGCGAGGCGGCGCAAGCCCCCTACCTCGTCGCCTGGACGCCGCCGCCGGATCTCGCCCGCGCGATGCCGCGGCTCGAAGCCCTGTTCTGCATCGGCGCCGGTATCGACCACCTCCCCGTCCACGACCTGCCGCACGCCGTGCAGGTGGTGCGGATGGTCGACCCGAACCTCACCGCCTCGATGGTCGAGTACGTCGTGATGGCGGTGCTGGCGCTCCACCGCGACCTGCCGTTCTACCGGACCGAGCAGGCGGCCGGGCGCTGGACCCCACGGCCGGTGCGGCCGGCGACGGAGCGCCGGGTCGGCCTCATGGGCCTCGGCGTGCTCGGCCAGGCCGCGGCGCGGGCGCTCAGCGGGTTCGGTTTCCCGGTCCGCGGCTGGAGCGCGTCCCAAAAATCCCTCGACGGGATCGAGACCTTCGCGGGCGACGCGACCCTGAGCGCGTTCCTGTCCGACACCGACATCCTGGTCTGCCTGCTGCCCCTCACGCCGGCGACGCGCGGCCTTCTCAACCGTGACCTCTTCGCCCGGCTGCCCTCCGGCGCCGGGCTGGTGAATGCCGGCCGCGGCGGCCACGCGGTCGAGGCGGACCTGCTCGCCGCCCTCGATAGCGGGCAGCTCTCCGGCGCCGTCCTCGACGTCATGGCGCCCGAGCCACCATCGGCCGACCACCCGCTCCTCGCGCATCCCCTGGTCATGATGACCCCGCACGTGGCGAGCGCCACGCAGCCGGCGGGCGCGGCGCGACAGGTGATCCACGGCGTGCGCGCGCATCTGCGCGGCGAGCCGATTCCCCACGCCGTCGATCGATCGCAGGGCTATTGAAGCCGGCACTTGAACGCACGCCGTACATACCCATCTAGGGTACAAGTCGGGCCGCGGGGTCCGGGCAGTCCCCTGCCCTCCCCCCTCGCCTCGGCCGGATCCTTCGGGAGCTGGCCGAGTTGACAGGCGAGCCGGCGACCCTTAAACGACCGCTCACCGACGGGGCGCCGAGACATACGGCTCAGCCCGAAGGACTTCCTCAGAGACGGTGAAGCAAGGGCCAGGGCAACCCGGCGCT
>NZ_JBSNCC010000005.1:0-390029 GCF_053764715.1 Methylobacterium sp. Gmos1
AGCATCGCCCCGATCGGCGATGATCCTCTCGTCAGCCTGCCAAACCTCGCAGTCTGACCAGTCCGGCCCTGCCGGTCATCGTGGTGGACCACACTCAGCTACACCACGCCAGGGGACACGATCCTGCTGCTATCGTCCACGTCGATCAGCGCAGCAGCTGAAGGATGCCCTTGCCGGCCCGGCTCGCGAAAAACAGCGACTGCCTGCCAGGACCCCTGAGGGCTTCATGACCGTTGAGCGGGCAGCATACGTCAAGATCTGTACAATTTTCCGTTAAACGGAATTGCCTCAGTTCGCTTTTGTCAATGCTATCAAGCCTTACATGTCGGCTATGCGCCATCAGCGGACCTCCGACCGAAGGCACTGAAATGGCCGCTCGGAGGCCAACAGCTGCCGTTGAGATGGAATGGTTGCTCCGACCACCATAACCGTCCTCGGCAACGAACCGCTGCCGAAGCAACACGAACAAGAACGCTCCACCGTGATCGGTGGTTGGTCCAACAGCAAGGCACTCAACAACCGCTTGAAAGCAGTCCTCGGATTACTTGGCGAGATGACCGCGGGTACGGTCACGTCCGTGCTTGGCTCGATGCCGTCGGTGCAGCAAACATCTTGCCCTGGAGCAGTAAAGCCACGGTCATGATGGTAAGGCCGACGACGAGGCCGTTCGCTGCCAGGAAAAGGACCGGGGCGAGGACGGCGACCACTCCGGCATCGCCATGGGCAACCAGGCGAACCGGGGCCGTTGCCATGGCAGTCGCGCCGAAGCTGAAGGCCCAGAGCCCAGGGACAGCGCCGGCCTTCGCGATCCACGGCGAGAGCCGGGCCAGAACCAGAACCTGGAGCAGACCGTAGCCGATCAAGGCATGCGCGAAGAGGTCCGGCGCTCCGCCCCCGACCGAGAGGTAGGCCACGGCCCCCACCGGCGCGGGCGCCAGCTGGATGCCCAGGGTCGGGCGCAACGCGACGGGCTTCTCAGGCCCGGTCAGCAGGCGGTGGAGCAGAACCGATTCCATCGCGAGCCAGGAGAACAGGCCGGCGCCGAAGGCGAGCTGACCCCAATCCTGGTAGCCCAGGGCCGACGCCCCGGTCGCCGAGACGAAGCTTCCGGCCACGGTCGGCAGGTACAGCACCGCGGTGGTGGTGCCGTGGTCCCGGCCGCCTTGCCAGAGGCCGCCCGTCCGCCAGACCGCGAAGCCGAGCGTAAATAGGAAGCCGAGGCCGAACAGGACGGTTGCGGATCCGGCCCAGTAAGGGATGAGCCCGCTCGCGACGAGCATGGTCGCCACTCCGGCGAGGCCGATGAAGCAGCACTGGACCGCATGGGCCGCCTCGACCGCCAGCTTGTCCGGGGTGAGGACGGCCTTGAGGGCATAGAGGACGACGAGCACGGCCCAGACTGCGCCGGCGAGTACGTAGACCGCCTCCCCGACGACCGTGGGCAGGTGCCAGGCGAGCGCGGCCGCGCGCCAGGCCCCGCCCAGGCCGGATAGCCCCAGGACGATGCCGAAGTAGGCGGCCGGCGTGTTCGCGGCGACTTCCCTAATGCGCTGCGCGAGGTGGAGGCGTGGGCCGGCGACGATAGAGACCGTGGTCATGACCGTTCTCCTGTGAGGTCGGGATGTTGTCGGTCGGGCGCTGCGCCCACCGCTTCTCGACAAGGATGATAATGGACGACGGCCCCGATCTTTATTCCTCTCTCGGCAATGGAGAGGTTCGCGACGCGATGCTTGAGGGCAGCCGCTCAGCCACCGATCTCGGCGTCTTCGAAACATGAAGAAGCGGTGGTGAAGATGGATAGGACCTGGTTCGTCACGGGCTCGTCGCGTGGCCTCGGCCGGGCCTTGGCCCAGGCCGTCGTCGCGGCGGGCGAGCGGCTCTGCGCGACGGCGCGCGACCCTGCCGCGCTCGTGGACCTCGTCGAGGCCGGCGGCGAGCGCGTGCTCGCGTTGCCCCTCGACGTCACCGACGAGGAGGCGGCGCATCGGGTAGTCGAGGCTGCCGTAGAGCGGTTCGGACGCGTCGACGTCGTCGTCAACAACGCCGGGTACGGCGACGTCGCGCCCATCGAGGACACCGACCTCGCCTCGTTCCGGGCGCAGGTCGAGACGAACCTGTTCGGGGTCGTCAACGTGACCAAGGCGGCCATTCCCCTCTTTCGGACGCAGCGCCGTGGCCACTTTCTGCAGGTCTCCTCCATCGGGGGGCGAACCGGCGCGACCGGTCGCGGCCCGTACTCGGCCGCGAAGTTCGGCGTGGAGGGGTTTTCCGAGGTTCTCGCCATCGAGATGAAGCCCTTCGGCGTGCACGTCACCATCGTGGAGCCCGGCGGCTTCCGGACGGACTTCGCGGGATCGTCGACGCGCATCGCCGAAGGCAGTCCGGCTTACGCCGAGACCGTCGGCCAGGTCGCCGCCATGCAGCGGGCCTACGACGGCAAACAGCCCGGCGACCCAGAGCGCGCCGCCCGGGCGATGATGACCGTGGTCTCGGCGAAGGCCCCGCCGCTGCGTCTGGTGCTGGGTAGCGACGCCTACGCGCGGGCCGAGGCCGGCGACGAGGCGCGGCTGGCCGAGTTGCGTGCCTGGCGCGAGCTCAGCCTCTCGACCGACTTCCAACCTTGACGCCAGGTCTCCCCCGCAGATGCCCCGCTCTCACGATCACCGAAACGCGGCAGGAATGCCAAGGACCGCACCCCCATGAAGGGGGCGCGGTCCGCGTCGCGCCTACCAGCCAGGCCCCTCAGAAGGGTCAGCGCTTCGCCACCTGCTTGTCGAGGAAGCCGCGGATGAGGGGCGCCATCTCATCCAGCTTGTCCTCTAGCGCGAAGTGGCCAGTGTCGAGGATGTGCAGCTCCGCGTCCGGCAAGTCCTTCAGGTAGGGGTGCGCCCCTTCCTCGGGGAAGATCTTGTCGTTCTTGCCCCAGACGATCAGCGTCGGCGGCTTGCGCTCGCGGAAGAATGCCTGGAATTGCGGGTAGAGCGGCACGTTCGTGCGGTAATCGTAGAATAGGTCGAGTTGGATGTCCTTGTTGCCGGGCCGGTCGAGCAGGGCCTGGTCGTGGACCCAGTTGTCCGGGCTGATCCTGGAGACGTCCCGCACGCCGTCGGTGTACTGGAAGATCGTTGTGGGGAGGGTCACCAGACCCGACAGTGCCTCGCGGCTCTTGGCCGAGCCGTCGGCCCAGTAGGCCTTGATCGGATCCCAGAACTCGCGCAACCCCTCGTCGTAGGCGTTGCCGTTCTGGACGATCAGGCCGGTCACCCGGTCGGGGTGCTTGAGGGCGAGGCGGTAGCCGACCGGCGCGCCGTAATCCATCACGTACATCGCGTAGGACTTGGCGCCGAGTTGGCCGAGCAGGCCGTCCACAAGGTCGGCGTAGTGGCCGAAGGTGTAGGCGAACTGGGTGTGGTCGGGCGTGTCGCTCTGGCCGAAGCCGGGGTAATCGGGCGCGATGACGTGGTAGCGGTCCGCGAGCGTCGGGATCAGGTTGCGGAACATATGCGAGGAGGTCGGGAATCCGTGCAGGAGCAGCACGACCGGGCCGTCGGCCGGGCCGGCCTCGCGGTAGAAGACCTTCACGCCGTCGACCGTCGCGGAACGGTAGTGGACCGTCGCCGGTGTCTGGGCGGCGACCAGGGCCTGCTCTGCCTTGGCATGAGGGGGAAGGACGGTGCCGGCCGTCGTGAGCATCAGGGCAAGCAGAAGGTGTTTCATCGGTGTCTCCTTTCGCGGGGGCGTCGAGGACCTCGCCGCCTCATGGAGACATCATCGGTGTTCAGCTTGCAGGCGTTAATCGGCGTCGTGTGGAAGGCATTGTTGTCGCCTGCGGAATAGATAGTATCGCTTGGTTCCGATGACCTCGGCTAAGTCGAACCGACCCGGACCGACGCCTCGCGTCGACCCTGCGCCCGCTCAGTTGAGCAGGCGGTTGGCCCGCAGCCGCGCCACGGCCAGGTCGACGAAGGTCCTCACCTTGGCCGGCGCCTGCCGCCCCTCGGGGTAGACCACATGGATGGGCAGCGGCTCCTCCTCGTAGTCGGCGAGCACGACCTGCAGGCGGCCTCCCAGCAAGGCGGAGCCGATCTGGTAGTGCAGCACCCGGGTCAGGCCCCAGCCCGCGAGCGCCGCGGCGATGCCGGCCTCGTTCGTGTTGCTCATCAGGGCGGGATGGACCGTCACGCGCTGATCCTGCGCGAACCGCCACTCCGTCGAGGCCCAGGCGCCCGTGGACATGGCGACGCGGTGGTCCCTCAGGTCCTGCGGGCTCTGCGGGACGCCGTGCCGCTCGAAGTAAGCCGGTGAGCCGCAGACGACGCGGCGCACCGACCCGACTCGCGCGGCTGTAAGGCCAGAATCCGAGAGGTGGCCGATGCGCACGGCGACGTCGATGCCTTCCTCGACGATGTTCACCTGCCGGTCGACGAACAGCGTCCGTGCCGCCATGGTCGAGTAGGCGTCGAGGTAATCGGTCACGATGGGCAGCACGTGCATGTGGCCGAACAGGACCGATGCTGTCACCGCGAGGGTTCCGGACGGCGTCGCGTAGGAACCTGCGGCGGCGGCCTCGGCCTCGACGATGTCGGAAAGGATTCGCCGGCAATCCTCGTAGTAGCGGCCACCGGCCTCCGTGAGCTTCACCGAGCGCGTGGTGCGCACGAACAGCCGGGCGCCGATGGTCTCTTCCAGCGCGGCGACGGCCCGCGTCACGGCCGGCGGGCTCATGTGCATCAGGCGCGCGGTCTCCGCGAAGCTCGCCGTCTCCGCGACCTTCGCGAAGATCCGCATGGCCTGCCAGCGGTCCATGTCCCTGCTCCCCCGTCCCCAGCGGCCCGGCCATCGTGGCCTTGACGAATACAGCTGTTCGAGCATGCGCGCCGCCAAGCCGTCGCACCATGGTGAACGGCATGCCGGGCCAGGCCGCCTAGCCTTCGCGGGCGACCGCGGGATCCGGGTCCGGCGCCGCTCCGTCGCCAGCGAGCTCGACGGCGAGGCTCTCGATCTCGCGGCAGACCTCGGCGGGGATGCCTGACCAGACCGCCCGCGCACGCGCCTCGTGAAGGCGCCCGCCGTCCCGGGAGGCCGCCGCCAGGGCTAGGACCAGCGCCCGCGACGTGCGCGCGTCGAAGCTCCGGCCGCGACGCGCGGCGTCGACCTCGGCGCCGCACATCCCGAGCCCGCGGGCCTCCGCTTCCCGCCCTGGAGAAACGGGCGGGTCGCGGCCGTCCTCGGCCAGGGCGAGCGCGACGGACAGGCGCACGCGCCCGTCCAGGGTGAAGGAAGACATGGCCGCATTTCCACGCTTCGAGGGTCGGTTCAGAAGCCGAAGTGGCTGAGACCCGGATGGTCGTCGGGCCGGCGCCCCAGCGGCCAGCGGAACCGGCGCTCGGCCTCGCTGATCGGGTGTTCGTTGATGCTGGCGTGGCGGGCCCGCATCAGCCCGTCCTCGGCGAACTCCCAGTTCTCGTTGCCGTAGGCCCGGAACCACTGGCCGCTGTCGTCGCGGTACTCGTAGGCATAACGCACCGCGATGCGGTTGCCGGTGAAGGCCCAGAGCTCCTTGATCAGGCGGTAGTCGAGCTCGCGGTTCCACTTGCGGGTGAGGAAGGCCTGGGCCTCCTCCCGGTTCGTGACGAACTCGGCCCTGTTCCGCCAGCGGGTGTCAGTCGTGTAGGCCAGGGCGACCTTGGCCGGATCACGGCTGTTCCAGCCGTCCTCGGCGAGGCGGACCTTCTCGATGGCGCTCTCCTCGGTGAACGGCGGCAGCGGGGGACGGGACATCGGCTTCTCCTCGGGGTTTTCGGGGTGGACGCGTGTCGGGAGGTCGGTCGGCAGGCCGGCGGGACGGGACCCTCGGCCATCGCCCTCGGTCAGAGGGCGAGATGAACGGGGTCGCTCCCCGCGGCCGGGGTGGCCGAGCAGATCAGCACCTCGTCGGCCGCGTGGGGAGCGGTGGGCGCCTTCGCGTAGGTGACCGCACCTTTCAGGAGCTTGGTCCTGCAGGTGCCGCAGGTCCCGGTCCGGCAACTGAACTCCGGGCTGAGGCCGCGGGCCTCGGCGAGTTCGAGCAGCGTTCCAGCGTCCGGCGTCCAGCGCGCCTCCTTCGACGAGTTCAGGAAGGCGACCGGAACCGGCTCCGTCGACGCGGGCGGCAGCGCGGCCGCCCCGGCATCCGCCGGTATACTCCGGACCAGGGACGAGGGACCGAAGGTCTCGGCGTGGATGCGGTCGTCGGCGACGTTCAGGTCCCGCAGCCCGTCGTAGAGCGCCTGCGTGAAGGCCGCCGGACCGCAGAGGTAGAAGTCGTAATCGCCGAACGGCAGCACGCGGGCGAGCAGCGCCATGTCGATCCGGCCAGCGACATCGTAGTCGACACCCGCCACCGCATCCCCGGGCGCGCTCAGCACCCGCACGACCCTCACCGCGCTCCCGGCCGCGGCGGCGAGCTCGGCCACCTCCCTATCGAAGGGACGCTCCTCCTTGGAGCGGGCCGCCTGGACCAGTGTGGTCGGCCGGATGCCCCGGGTGCGCAGGCCCTCGTAGACGAGGTGGCGCAGCATCGCCAGCAGCGGCGTGATGCCGATGCCGCCGGCGAGCAGCACGGCCGGCCGCTTGGCATGGGCGTCGATGATGAAGCCGCCGGCCGGCGCCCGCGCCTCGACCAAGTCGCCGACCCGCAGCGTGTCGTGGAGGTGCCCGGACACAGTGCCATCGCGCTTGACGCTGATCCGGTAGACCGCGTCCGAGGGCGCGACCGAGAGCGTGTAGGTGCGGATGACCAGCTTGTCCGCGCCGGGGAGCGGCACACGGATGGGCAGGTGCTGCCCCGCCTGGTGCGGGATCAGCCCGGACCCGTCCGCAGGCTGGAGGTGGAAGGAGCGGATCGTGCGGCTCTCGTCGACGATCTTCGTGACCGTGAACGGGCGCCATTGCGTCGCGAGGTCGGCGGCCCGGAGCCGGTCGGCGGCCGCGTGCCAGTCACCGGTCATCAGGGAGTTCGGCGACCAGCCGTCCGCCTGAAACGTCCAGCGCAGGGGCAGCGCGCCCCGCCGCCGCACGACCCGGCGGGGCCGGAACGTCCACAGCCGTTCAGCGCCTTGGAAGGCGGCGATCTCGGGGGAGGACAGGACGACCTCGGAGTCGCCCGTCATCTGCAGGAGGTCGCCGGTCTCGAAGTCGGCGAAGACGAGGCCGGCCCGGCCGTTCAGGAGGATGTTGCCGAGCGTGGCGAAGAACAGGTTGCCGGCGAAGTCGGGGACCGTGAGCGTCCCGTCCTCGGCGACGCGAACGAAGCCGGCCTTGCCGCCGCGGTGCGAGACGTCGACCTGGCGGCGGCCGTCGCGCTCGGCGTAGGAGGCGACGAAGAACGTGTCGGCACCCTCGACGATGGCGCGCGCGTCCGCGTCGAGGCCGGCGTTCTCCTCGACGGTTCCAGAAAAGGGCTCACGCGGGTCGCGGACGAAGGCGAAGTCGCGCAGCTGGATGTACTGCGGGCAGTTGCCGAAGCTCTGGTCGACGGCGAAGTTCAGAACGCCGTCCGCCGCGGCGCGGATGAGGCCGTTGACGCGGTTGCGTCGGCGGGTGTGCAGCTCGATCCCGAGGAGCCCGATGGCCTCCCCGTCGCGCAAGCCCGCGCTCGCCGGGTCGCTCGGATCCGGCCGCACCGCGATGTCGAGTGTCGTCGGCGTCGGCGAGGCGATGAACCCGGGACCGCCGGCGACCAGCGTCGCCCAGGCGTCGCCCCGACCGTCGACGCTGCCGGCCACGATGAACGGGATCTGTTCGTAGAACGCGCGGTGTTGGTCGGGCATGAAGTCCCGCACCACGCGGCGCCCGACCTGCTCCATCCGCTCGGCCACGCCGACCTGCTGCTGGATGGCCTTCTCGCCCGGATGCCAGGGCGAGGACTTCGTGATGGTCGGACCGTCGCTCATGATACTCTCCCGTCCGGTTCGGTCGGGCGCGCGCACCGGCGCGCCCGAACAAGCGGGGTCACGCCGCGGCCGTGAGGCCGGCCGGCGTCTGGACGAAGGGGACGAAGCCCGGCAAGGCCTCGATGCGGCGGAGGAAGGCGTTGACGTTGACGTAGCTTGAGAGGTCGACGTTGCCCTCGGGTGCACGCGCCAGGTAGCTGTAGAGCGCCACGTCCGCGACGGTGGGCCGCTCGCCAACCAGCCATTCCCGGCCCGTCAGATGCGCCTCCAGGCGGCCCAGCAGCGTGTGCGCCCGCCCGATCACCTCCTCGGGCCGGAAATTGGCACCGAAAACGGTGACGAGGCGCGCGGCGGCCGGGCCGTAGGCCAGTTCGCCGGCCGCCACCGACAGCCAACGCTGCACGGCGGCCTCACCCTCGGCATTCTCCGGCAGCCAATCGGTCCGCCCCAGCTTGCGCGCCACGTAGACGAGGATGGCGTTCGAGTCGGAGACGACGGTTCCGTCGTCGTCGAGGACCGGCACCTGGCCGAACGGATTGAGGGCAAGGAACTCGGGCCGCTTGTGGGCGCCTGCCTTGAGGTCGACCTCAATCGCCTCGTGCGGCACGCCGAGCAACGAGAGGAACAGGCGGGCCCGATGCGCGTGGCCCGAGAGGGGATGATGGTAGAGCTTCATGACCGCGTTCCCTGCTTTCTGTCCGGGTGAAGCCCGAACCACATTGGCAAGGTGACGCGATCAGGGGGTCGGGAGAATGCTCGACCTCCGCAGTTCATTGTTGTCGCGAGCGGAACAATCCATCTCGACTGGCCCGGCCGGTGCGGGATGCACGGCCGGGTCCCTCGAAACGGGTCACGCCTGACCTTTGGCGGCCAGAAAGCTCGCGTAGATGTTGCCGGCGAAGGGCAGGTGGTCGCCCATCAGCCTGGCGTGCGCCTCGCCGGTGGCCGATTGCCAGTGGCCAAGAAGCTCGGCGCCGACCGCGACCCAGGTGATCGGCACGACGCCTGCCTGCACCATGCGGGCGACGGCCGCTTCCTCGACGAGCTTGCTCCAGGTGCCCGATGCATCCAGCACCGCGTAGACGTCGTAGCCCGCCTCGCGGGCCGCGAGCGCGGCGAAGGCCACGCAAACCTCCGTCGAAATGCCGGCGATTAGGAGCTTCTTCCGACCGGTCGCCTTCACGGCGGCGGCGAAGTCGGCGTTGTCGAAGGCGTTGATCTCGCCCGGCCGGTGCACGACGGTCGCGTCGGGCAGGCCCTGGGCGACGACCGGCAAGACCGGCCCGTTCGGGCCGTCGGCCGCGCTGGTGGTGACGATGGCCGGCAGCTTGTAGATCTGGGCGATGGTGACGAGCGCCTTCACGTTGTTCAGGAAGTCCGCGGGCGTCTGGGTCTGCACGCCGTTGGCAAGACCGGTCTGGTGGTCGACGAACAGGACGGCGGCGTTCTCGGCGGTCAATCTCTCGTAGGACATGGTGCTCTCCTTCGGTGGGGATGGTCCCGCTTCGGAGCCATCCGGCACGATGAAGATGCCGTTCCATGAGAAGGGTCACTAGCCGCCACTTCCGGCACTCTGCGTCCCTGAAACCGGAACGCCGCCGGAACGCTTGCCAGGGCGGCACCTGTCGCTGCAAGGGGGCCTTATCGGCCGAACCGCTCGATCAGCAGGTCGGTGAGCGCCTGAACCTTGCGCGAGGAGTGCTGCCCCGGTGGGCGCACGACGAACATCCCGATGGAGGGAAGCGCATAGCGCGGCATGACCGGTATCAGGGTCCCGGCTGCGACGTAGGGTTCCGCGATGACATCGGGCAGCGCGGCGATACCCGCACCCGCGGCCGTCGCCTCCGCGATGGCCACCGCGCTGTCGGCCCGGAAGCGGCCCGTCGGGCGGACCGGGAACGGCTTGCCCCCGGCGCTGAACGTCCAGGTTTCCGTCGCGATCATCACGGCGGGATGGCCGGGCACGTCCTCGGGCGTCTCGGGGGCGCCGTACGTGGCGACATAGTCCGGGCTTGCGAACAGCCGCACGGAGAAGGATCCGATGCGGCGCGCGACCAGGTTCGAATCCGCCAGGTAGCCGACCCGGATGCCGCAATCGAAGCCCTCGGTGACGAGATCGACATAGCGGTCGCTGTAGCGGCAGTTGATATGCAGTTGGGGATGGCGACGGGTCAGCTCCGCGATGGCCGGCGCGAAGTGCGTCGGGCCGAACGTGGAGGGTACGGCAACCCGCAGGAGGCCGCGGAGCTCGCCGCCAACCGCGACCGCCTCCAGCGCGGCGTCTACCTCCGTGCAGATCCGTGCCGCATGTTCCCGGAACGTCGTGCCCGCCTCGGTCAGGGCCGCGCCCCGGGTAGTACGGGCGAGGAGTTGTGTTCCGAGCTCGGCCTCCAGCCGCAGAAGCCGCCGGCTGACAATCGACTTCGCCAAGTTGAGGCGGCGTGAGGCGGCCGAGAGCCCTCCCGCGTCGGCGACTTCCACGAAGGTCCTCAGGTCGTCCACGTCCATCGCGTTCCGCTTCCCGGGACGGAGCTTGCCCGGATCGGACGATACCGTCCCTGGTACGACGACGCTACGTTCCATGGAGGAGATGCCCACCGAGAAAGGACGACGACCATGGACGTGACCAAGCTCAGACGCGGCGACCGCATGGGTGACCCAACCCGTGGCTTCGCCGTCGAGATCATCCGTCCCGGGCTGAGCCTCGGCGGCGGAGATAGCGGCCTAGGCGCCATCGGCCGGATCGACCGCGCCACCGTGGCGCCCGGGCACGTCATCGGGATGCACCCGCACCGCGACGACGAAATCCTGACCTACGTCCGGGCCGGACGGATGCTCCACCGGGACACGGTCGGAAACGCGGAGGAGATCACGGCGACGCGCCTGATGATGATGAACGCCGGCCACACCTTCCAGCACGAGGAGCGCATGCTGGACCACGGCCCGGTCGAGGCACTGCAGATCTTCCTGCGGCCGCGGGCGGACGACCTCGGACCCAAGGTCCAGTTCCACGACTTCGGGGAGGTGTTGAGCCACGGCAAGTGGCGCCTCATCGCCGGGCCCGAGGGCGCGCCGCTGGAGGTCCGAGCCCAGGCATGGGTCTCCGACGCGCATGTTGCGGCCAGGGCAGCGTTGTCCCTGCCGCCGCTTCCGGCGCCCGATGCGGTTCGCCTGCTCCACGTCTTCGGCGGCGACGTCGAGGTCGGCGGCTTGACGCTGCGGGCGGGTGATACGGCGTACCTCAAGGGGGACGGCGGGAGGGTGCTGGCCGGCTCCGACGCCGACCTCGTCCTCTTCGTGACCGATCAGGGCGCACCGGTTTTCCGCGGTGGCATGTTCAGCGGGAACGTACTCGCTGATTAATCGCGCGTTCCGCGCGCCGGTCGTGTCCCTCGATGGAATTATCGAACTCGACCGGGGCGCGCAGCGGAAGGTGCAACGGTGGAGGTCGGTTGCGAGGCCGGTGCGCGTCGAGAGCCGGACCCATAGTCTTCCACCACGTAGTGAACCGCACTGACATGCCTGCTACCCGTCGGTCGCTAATATGCCCGTAGCTGCTGATGTCGTGGCCGCCGCTCATAGGTCCGCTTCTTCCTACCAAGCGGAGTTCTGGGCTCGCAGGCTTGAAGGTCTGCAAGGGGTCACATCCGGCTGGGCCCACGAGGCACGCTCCTGGCGGAGCTGCCCCACAGAGGCGAAGCTGTCGTGCTGGACTCAGAATGTTCCAGGACCGTCTGAGCGACGTAGCAGCAGCCCAGCGGCAGGACGCCCCCCGAACGCGCTCTACGACGCTCCTAACACCTCAGGGCTGGGTGCACTCCCCCACGCAGGGTGACGGCGCTGCCTGTCATCCGTGCGCCGACAACCCTCCCGCGTTCATCCGCCCGTGGTCGGCTTGACCATGCGCGGTATCAATCAGGCTCTTGCAAGGGCGATGCAGACCATGATCCTGGAACCACGGTCGTGCCGCCGGCGCAATTCCACTGCCTCAGCGGCGCACGTCTAGCACCGGTTCTGGCGGCTGTACCCAGCCCAGGTGCCTCCAGCCGATCAGGCGACAATCGTTGGGAGAGGGTCGTTGAGCTTGTCGAACGCATTCGCGCGTGGTGTTTCGTTGATCGGTGGAGCCGCGTCCAGGCTGCGGCGATTTCGCGATGGCAGCTACGAACCTGCCTGGGGCCATGCGCCCACCATTCCGACCGCGAAGCCGCAGGGCCGGATCATGACGCTGAAGATGCCCACGGCACGCGGGTGGTCGCCGGGGCAGCTTCCGGTCGCTGCCCCCGGCCTGAAGGTCAATGCCTTCGCCACCGGGCTGGATCACCCACGCTGGCTTCATGTGCTGCCGAACGGGGATGTGCTGGTCGCCGAATCATCCGGCGAGCCGCGCAAGGTCATGCGACATCTGTTCGACCACGCCATGACCGCGACCATGAAGCGCGCCCGCGCCGCAGGGGTGAGTGCAAACCGCATCACGCTGCTGCGCGACACGGATGGTGACGGCGTGGCGGAGACGTGCGAGCCGTTCCTCACGAGCCTCAGGCAGCCATTCGGCATGGCCCTCGTGAAGGACAAGTTCTACGTCGGCAACACCGACGGCATCGTCGTATTTCCCTACGCCGAGGGCACCACCAGGATCGCCGGGCCGGGCTGCAAGCTGGTCGATTTCAAGCCGGGCGGCCATTGGACACGCAGCTTGCTGGTCAGCGCGGACGGGACGAAGCTGTATGCCGGCGTCGGCTCGCTGAGCAACATCGGCGACGATGGCAAGGCGGTCGAAGAGGGCCGCGCGGCCGTCTACGAACTCGACCTCGCCAGCGGCACGAGCCGCATCTTCGCCTCGGGACTGCGCAATCCTGTCGGCCTCGCTTGGGAACCGAGCACGAACGTGCTGTGGACGGTGGTCAACGAGCGCGATGGGTTGGGCGACGAGACGCCGCCGGATTATCTCACGTCCGTGCAGGATGGCGGGTTCTATGGCTGGCCGTACTCGTATTGGGGGCAAACCGTAGACGACCGCGTGCCGCAGGACGCCGCCGCCGTCGCCCGCGCGATCACACCGGACTATGCGCTGGGCGGCCATACTGCATCACTGGGTCTTTGCTGGGTGCCGGCAGGAACGCTGCCTGGCTTCCCGGATGGTATGGCGATCGGGCAGCACGGCTCCTGGAACCGCAGTACATTGAGCGGCTACAAGTTGGTCTTCGTGCCGTTCGAGAACGGACGCCCTTCCGGCCCGGCTCGCGACATCCTGTCCGGCTTCCTGGCGCCGGACGAGAGTGTCTCTTATGGCAGGCCGGTTGGCGTCACGCTCGGCCCGGATAAGTCGCTGCTGATGGCTGACGACGTCGGCAACGTGGTCTGGCGTGTGACCGGGGCCTGACTCCGGCCTCAAGGCTGCAAGGCCTTGGCCCTGGCCCGGTCGTTTGACGCTGGGCTGCCGGCGTCTTCGAAGTAAGCGCTCGGTGACGGAGCAGCTTGTCAGGCGGCCTACTGGGCCCCGCCTGTCGGCACCCAGTTCCAAGGCAGCAGATCGGCCAGTCGCTTGGCCGGGTGATCGGCGATGCGCGTGAGCACGTCGCGCAGGTAGCCCTCGGGATCGAGCCCGTTCATCTTGGCCGTCTCGATCAGCGTGTAGAACGCCGCCGCCCGCTCGGCGCCCAGCTCGGATCCCGCGAACAGGTAGTTCTTGCGCCCGACCGCCACGCTACGTAGCGCCCGCTCGGCTGCGTTGTTGTCGAGGGCGAGACGCCCGTCGTCGAAGGCCCGCATGAGCGCCGGCCAGCGTGCCAGCATGTAGCGCAACGCCTTGGCCAGGTCGGACCGGCCCGGCACCTGGGGCAGGCTCGTCTCGGCAAACGCCTTCAGCGCCTCGGCCAGCGGCTTCGAGCGGGTCTGTCGCTCGCGGGTGCGCGCATCGGGCGGCTTGCCGTGCAGGTCGCGCTCGACCCCGTAGAGCGCCCCGATCCGCTCCAGCGCCTCCGCCGCAAGCGCCGAGCCCGTCGCGGCGTGCACGTCGAAGATCTTGCGGCGTACATGCGCCCAGCACCCTGCCTCGGTCAGGGCACCGCCCGCACGCCTGGCTTCGTACAGCCCGTTGAAGCCGGCATAGCCGTCGGCCACCAGCACGCCGGAGAAGGCCGCCAGGTGCGCGAGCGGGCGCTCACCCCGGCGGTCGGGCGAGGCGAAGAACACGGCCGCCGGCGGACGGGCGCCGCCATGGGGACGCTCATCCCGCACGTAGGTCCACAGCCGCCCGATGCTCGTCTTGCCCGTGCCGGGCGCCAGCACCGGGATCGGCGTGTCGTCGCCGTGCAGGACGTCCGAGCCGCCGATCACCTCCCGGCGCAGAAGCTCGGTCAGCGGCTGCAGCGTGGCCGCAGTCGCGCCGAGCCAGCCCGAGAGCGTCGAGGTCGCCAGATCGACGCCGTCGCGCGCGTAGATCTCGGCCTGGCGATACAGCGGAAGATGGTCGTCGAACTTCGCCACCGCGATGTGGGCCAGGAGCCCGGGACCGGCCCGCCCGCGGGGAACCGCATGGTGGGGAGCCGGTGCCTGCACCACCTGCTCGCAGGCACGGCAGGCGAACGCCTCGCGCACGTGGCGCACGACCTTGAACCGGCCCGGCACGTAGTCGAGGCTCTCGGTGACGTCCTCGCCGATCCGGCGCAAGCTCCCGCCGCAGGCCGGGCAGGCGCAGGGACCGGCGTGGACCACGCTCTCGCGCGGCAGGTGCGCCGGCAGGTCTCGCCGGGCGGGCTTGAGCCGTGCGGCCTCCCTCGCCTCGGCGACGACCGGCGTGCCGGCCAAGCGCTCGGCCTCGTCGACCTCCAGCGCCTCGATGGCCAGTTCGAGTTGCTCGAGGCGCGGGCCGAACTTCTCGGATGAGGTGCCGAACCGCGCCCGCTTCAACCGGGCGAGCTCGCCGCGCAGCTTCTCGATCAGGGTGCTGGCGTGGACGGCCTCGCGCGTCAGGCCGACGATCAGGCGCTTGAGCGCGTCGACGTCGTCGGGCAGCGAGGCAGGATCGAGAGCCATGCCAACAGCTTAGCCCTTGCCAGGGGCCGTCGCCACAGGTCCTGACCACGGACGTGGCCACCTCGGTAGTCTGCCGCCTTCAGCCCGCGATCGTCGGCCGGTCGGTGCGCAAAGGTGCGCGCCAGTCGATCCCCTCCAGCAGCATGGCGAGTTGGGCCGGCGTCAATGCAGCAGCGGCACCGGCGGTGGACGGCCAGACGAAGCGGCCCTTCTCCAGGCGCTTGGCGAACAGGCACAGGCCCTGGCCGTCCCACCACAGCACCTTGATCAGGTGGCCCTGGCGCCCGCGGAACACGAAGGCCTGGCCCGAGAACGGATCGCGCGCCAGATGGTCCTGGACGAGGGCGGCCAGCCCATCGAAGCCCTTGCGCATGTCGGTGTGCCCGGTGGCCAGCCAGACGCGCGAGCCGGACGGGACGGGGATCATCGGCCGAGCAGCGCGGCGATCGCGCCCTGCAGGAGCGTCAGGTCCGCTCCGGCTGCGGCCCGCACACGATGCCCGCCCGACAGCTCGATCTCGATCAAGCCCGACCTGGCCGGCACGTCGTCTGCCGTCGTGGCCGGGGGCGGCAGGGCGAGCGGGATGAAGCTCGGCGGGGCAGCCGAGGCCTGCTGTTCGGCCAGCAAGGCGCGCCGCCATCGGAACAGCAGACTGGAGTGCAGGCCGTGCCGACGGGCTACCTCCGAGGCGGTCGTGGCGGGATTGTCCGCCTCGGCCAGGATGGCGCGCTTCTGCTCGAGCGACCAGACGCGGCGGGTGCCCGCAACGACGACGTGAGGAGAGTTGGTCATAGGTCCAGACACAGGGCCGATACAGCGCCATCTGACGCCAGACACTGTATCCAGAGCAAAGCACTACAGGCACAAGGCGGCCTTCACCGAGCGCTTACTCTTCGAAGCTCCGAACGGTATCTACGCCGCCTCTCCGGATCTTCCCCACCATCGTATACGGGACGCGATTGAAACCAGCCATGCTGGATCCGCCAACGAAAACCGCAACCGACCCGCTGCGGTCCCCGAGAGGGTCCGCTTCCAGGCTGTTGACGCGGCAGAGGTCGACGACTGCGTTGGGTGGGTTCCCGCTGCTCCGCCTTCGGTCGGCAGCACACAATAGCGGACATCGCGCCGCGCCTGCTTCCTACTGTCGCCCGAAGACCAAGGGATAATCAACCGCGGCCTCGGCGGTTATTGCCAACAGCTTCCATCTGCAGGGGCACACCATGTCGGGTAGGGCGACTCGGGTGCGCCCGCAGTCTGATTAGTGTGTCCGCGAGCTAGGATCCGATGCCAACGCGAGAGCCTGCGCGACGTGGCGAAGCTTGTCGGGATTGCGGGTTATGTAGATCGCGGTGATCCGGCCATCCTCAATGGCGAGCGCAGTGGTTTGGAGAACGTCGCCGCGTTCGCGACTGATATAACCGGGCAAGCCGTCGATCCAGACGGGTTCGAGCATCTGCGCCCAGCCTCGACCCCATTTGCGCCGCACACCCTCGAACATGCGCAGGAGGCGGTCCAATCCGGTAATGGGGTTGATGAAGGCCAAAACCTTGCCGCCGCCATCGGAGCGCAGCACCGCGTTTTCGGCGAGAAGAGTACGCAGCGCTGCGGTATCGCCGCTGGTGGATGCCGCGAAGAAGGCCTGTGCGATCCGCTCGCCCTCTTCGCGCTCTACGGGGAAGCGTGGACGCGCAGCCTCCACGTTCCGCCGTGCCCGGACGGCGAGTTGGCGCACGGCCGCCGCCTCCCGATCGAGCGCATCCGCCACCTCGCTGAGCGGCACGCCGAAAACGTCGTGGAGGAGAAATGCCGCCCTCTCGAGCGGCGACAGGCGCTCCAGCGCCATCATCAGCGTCAGCGTCAGGTCATCTTTGTCCAGCCCATCCTCCTCGTCCTCGACGAGCGGCTCGGGCAGCCAAGCGCCGACGTAGGTCTCCCGGCGGGCGCGGGCCGACTTCATCTCGTCGAGGCAGAGGCGCGTAACGATGCGCGCGAGGAACGGATAGGGAGCAGAGACCTTCGTCTGGTCCACCGCCACCCAGCGCAGCCAGGCATTCTGCACGACATCCTCCGCTTCGCTGCGCGAGCCAAGCATGCGGTAGGCGATGCGCAATAGCCGCGTGCGATGGGACTCGAAGATCGCCGTGGCGATTTCGGCCTGCGACATGGACCGTTCCTCGTAAACGAAGCCGGTTGAGCGAATGTGGACGACCATCACGTATCCTTGCCGCCTTGAACAGCTGAGTTCCCGCGCCGCCGCCGCTGCTAGTGCCGGTCCGGCGTCGTCAATACCCGGTCAGCTGTATCCACGACGAAGACGGCGAGGAGTTTGGAGGGCTCGACGTCGCTGGCGTTAGCGCTAACACTGTGGTGATCACCGGGCATTTCGACAAAGCTTTCGCCGACGCGGAAGACCTTCTCCGGGCCGTCGTTGATCCGGCTGCGCACCGCGCCCTTGATCACAGTTGCCGTGATGAAGGCAGATGCGGCGTGGGTGTGGGACGGTGAGGATCCGCCTGGACCGTACTCGACGAGGACGCCGCGCAGGCTCTTGCCGGGAACCGAAGGTAGCGGATGGTCGAAGATCGTCGTGACGCGGGCCTTGCCCCTCACAACATCGGCCGCCATCGCAGGAACGGCGGAGACGGCAACGAGGGCGCCCAGCAGAAATGCTTTGAACATGGAAGGGGTCTTTCTTCGTGGATGGGGAGAAGCGCAGCGGTTCAGGCAGCAGCGAGCCAGTTCTCGAACCGCGTCGGCCCGAGCCGCGCCGCTTCCGCATGCTCGGGGACAAGCGACCCCTTATCGAGCGCGGCGCCGAAGTAGCGCGCCGCCCTGTCGGCTAGGACCTCCCGACGATCGCCGGTGGATGCGATCGAGTGGGCGATGAAGTCGCGGAACGGCAGGCGGTCCGGCCCGGCGATCTCGATCGTCACGTTGCGTGCGGGAGCAAGCGCGACATCGGCGAGCGCTGCGGCTACATCGGCGGCGGCGATCGGCTGGAAGTCGGCATCGGGAACAACGATGCGGTCGCCTGCAACGGAAGCCTGGCCGATCGTCGCGACGAACTCGAAGAATTGCGTCGCCCGGACGATGGTGTAGGGAAGGCTAGAAGCCGCGATCAATCGCTCCTGCGCGACCTTCGCGAGGAAGTATCCGTTCCCCACCAGGCGGTCCGTGCCGACGATGGATAGGGCGACGTGATGTTTCACACCCGCCTCGCGCTCCGCGGCGAGGAGGTTGCGACTTGAGCGCTCGAAGAAGTCGAGAACCGCCGCGTCCTCGAAGGACGGAGAGTTCGACACGTCAACGACGACGTCAGCTCCGGCAAGAACCCTGGCCAAGCCTTCGCCCGTCAGCGCATTCACCCCGCTGCTCGGCGAGGCCGCAATGGCCTCATGTCCTTGTCGCGACAGTTCGGCCGTCAGATGCCTGCCGATGAGGCCGCTTCCGCCAATCACCACGATCCTCATGGTACCCGTCTCCTTGGTCGAGAACGGACAGGGCGGCTCCTTGCCGCTTTCAGGCGTCCGTCGAACAAATGACGAGGCGGGATGGGCCCGATGTGACATGCCCCGGAAAAAAGTCATCGACATGGGACGTGGAACTGCCGCCGAGGATTGATTGATATCCGCGGGAATGGGACGGCGCTGGCACCGCCCCTGACAGAGCGCAGAAGCGACTAAATTTTCGCCTGGACCGGGAGGCGGAAGGGTGCGCCGAGGCGGTTGAACGCGTTCATTGCCGCGATGGTGATTGTGAGGTCCACTAGATCCTTGGGCGCGAAGGCTGCGCTTGCGGCCGCATAGGCCTCATCGGAAGCGTGCGTCTCGCTGACCAGCGTGACTTCCTCCGCCCACGCGAGCGCGGCGCGGTACTGGTCAGGAAACAGGTGGGGCACCTCGGCCCAGACCGGAACCAGGGCGACCTTCTCGAACGGCATCGTTTTAAGGAGATCCCGGGTGTGCAAGTCGATGCAGTGCGCGCAGCCGTTGATCTGCGATACTCGCAGGAATACAAGATGGATCAGTTCATGGGGTAGATCAGTGCCAGTGGTGATGTAATGGTGAATGCCATAGAGCGCTATAGCCCCCTGCGGGGCCACTTCGTTCCAGACCAGTCGCTTGATCTCGCTCATGTCTCATCCTTGTGCTCGGAGCGTCGGAGATCGACGTTCGAAGCTATGACGAACCGACCTGCACGGTTGTGACATGCGACGCGCATTCTCTCATAAAGCGGATCATCTTCCAGCCGAGAGTATCTACATCCGCTTCCAAGCGGGCCGAGCAGGTTGATTGACGACCGACATGGATCGAAAGCGAAACGTCCGCTCTCGAGCAGAGGGGTAGGATCCGCTTCCCAGCCCATGCGGCCGTTCAGAGGTGGCGGTTCGAGTGTCCGCTTAAGTGTCTCTCACAAAACTCCCGATCACCGTCGTCTCTCGCTTTGGCGGCGTCAGCGCAGCGGGAGTTTTATGAGGTGCACTAAGGTCATGATCCGCCGGATCCTCTCATCGTCTTCGGGCCCTCCCCTGCGCCGGCGCGAATCCAGCCGCCGCGCGCAGGCCGTGACAATGTCGCCGCTGAACGGGAGCATGAATCCGTTGTAGTCCTTTGGAGGCATTGGCTGAAACGCCCGCAGAATGCCGGAGTTCACACATCGGTTCGTACCGCTCCGCGCCACAATCTGACCTCCGCCTTCAGCCTAAGAGCGAACATCCGGCTTTGCGTACCATCTCGATAATTTATTGTTCATCGTTGGTACCATTCAATCAGACGGCGGCTCTGGTCTGGGTTGCAAGTCCTGCGTAATCCTTTTCAGGCCACCAGCTTCGATCAAACGATCGCCCCCGCCGGGGGTCTTGCCTACCAAAGCTGACACATCGATGCTGCGCAGATGCGGATGATCTGCGACGAGGACGACCTATGGAAACGATCGGCCGTGACCTGCGCGAGATGCAGCGCATTCCTCTCGCCGCATCGCACGTCGCCGCGCTTCGAGCCATCGGAGCTGAGAAGCACTACCCGAGCGGTGCCATTCTCGTCCGTGCCGGCGACCCAGCCGACCGCTTTGTCTATGTCGAGGTCGGCGAGATCGAAGTGGTCAACCCCTTCACGGGCAAGCGCCATCTTCCGTCCACCCTCGGACCGAGCCAGTTCATGGCCGAGATCTCGTTCCTGAACGGCGGCGTCTGGTCGATGCCCATGCGGGCGAGCGCGGATACGGTCGTCATCGAGGTGCCGCGCCCCGGGATGCTGCGGCTGATGTCCGAGATCCCGGAGATGTCGGACATTATCATCACGGTCCTCGCCGCTAGGCGGCGACGGCAGCTCGATTCGCACGACGGCACGCTCGTGCTCCTCGGCGAGGACGACGACCGAAGCGTACGGCGGATCGCCGAGTTCGCGAGCCGCAACCGGCTTCCCTACAGGACCTATTCGCTGGGCAGCCCGGAGGCGGCGAGCGTCGCCACGGCCTGCTCGATTTCGGCTCACCGACCGGCGGTCATCTTCGGCCGGGACGTGGTCGTGACCGAACCGACGCCCGCCAAAGTCGCACGGCTGCTCGGCCTCGACTACAACCTCGTCGACGACGAGGCCTTCGACGTCCTCATCGTGGGCGGCGGTCCGGCCGGGGTGGCGGCGGGCGTCTATGCAGGTGCGGAGGGGCTGCGCGCGCTGGTCATCGAGGATGTTGCGATCGGCGGCCAAGCTGGCACATCGAGCCGGATCGAGAATTACATGGGCTTCCCGACCGGGATCTCAGGCGCCGATCTTGTGTGGCGCGGTGAGATCCAGGCGATGAAGTTCGGCACGCGCTTCGCGATGCCGCGGCGCGTGGTGAAGTTGGAGCGGCTTAGGGACGGTTCGTTCTGTGCGGCGTTCGACAACGGTCGGCGCGTCCGGGGACAGGCCGTCGTCGTCGCGACCGGCGTCCAGTACCGGAGATTGCCAATCGAACGCCTCGAAGCGTCGAGGGCGCAGGCATCTACTACGCTGCGACGGAGATCGAGGCGCGCTACTGCCGGAATGCCGAGGCGATCGTCATCGGCGGCGGCAACTCTGCGGGCCAGGCCGCGATGTATCTCAGCCGCTCGGCGCGACACGTGCGCCTCTTGGTCCGCGGGCAATCGCTCGCGACATCCATGTCAAGATACCTGTCGAGCCGGCTGGAGGCAGACCCGGCGATCACCATCGAGTACGGGGCCGAAGTCACCGCCCTGCACGGGGACGCCCGTCTCGACGCGGTGACAATCCGCACCCTCACCGACGGAACGACGCGCATGATCTCAACCTGTGCCGTGTTCGTCATGGTGGGCGCCGCCCCGAATACCGGCTGGCTTTCGGGACTCGTCGAGCTCGATGGCCACGGCTTTGTTCTGACTGGCGACGCGATCGGCGCGCGTTCGCCTTATGCGACGTCGCATCCGGGAATCTTCGCGGTCGGGGACGTTCGCGCCAGCTCCGTCAAGCGAGTGGCGGCCTCGGTTGGCGAGGGATCGGTCGTCATCTCGAAGGTGTGGGAGCACATTCGGACGTAGATCTTGCCGCCCAGCACGCATCCGACCGAAGAGTCTGATCCCGCGGCGACTGGGCTCGTAAACCTGAGCTTGCGGCCCGGCCGATCATGGCGGCGTTCGTCAGATATCCTCGAAACATCGACGTCGAGGCCGGACGCAACCAGGGTGTTAAATCCAACGCGCGCATAATCGAACATCATCGACGCAACGTCTCCCGAAGCTCCGCGGATCCGCCGACCAACGATAAGGCAGTAAGCACGATCGATCAGCCTACGCTCATCGAACTGACTTCTCATTCTTAGTACATCACAAGCTGAAGCCGAGCAAATTCAGCGGGATCATCGGACTGCAAGTGTTGATTAAGTGCTACATCTCCGAACACAATGACCGATTCAAGTCCTTCGACTGGACCAAGCTGGCAGCCGCCATTCTCGACGCAGTCGATGGCAACGCTGCACCTCTCGTGAGAGAACGGATCACTGAATTAACTTGCAAGTCCCACCGGCGATCACGAGCGGTTGAACGGCCAGGTCAACATGCTCGCTGCTTGCCATTTCCGTTTAACGGAATTGTAGCGATCAAACAATCAGTTTGTTGCGATCAGCACTATGTTGAAAAATAGATCGCATCTAGATCAATAATGCCCGTCTAACTCCGCGCAGACATCGATTTTATACGATTTTGCATCTAGAATAAAATCATAGATCGGGGAAAACGACTCCGAGAATGTCGGCCCACCCATTCAATCAGCTTGCAGGCGGACTTTTGCACCAACGCCCGAGAAAATCCTAACTGCTGCTCGCTGAGGTAACGCACAAGACCGGTATCATGCTCATTACGGTAAATTCTTGTGCGTACACACTGGTGCAGAAATATTTGTTATGTTCTACACATTTTATGTAAGTTATCTGCGTAATTTGGACAGCATAATATCGCGCATGATGATATGGTCTGGTAATATGGCCCTCTGCCACTTGGTAAACAGGCGACTGGATGAGAAGCATTTTTTTCCATCATTGACGCAGTGAGTTGAGTTGACACCGAACATCCGACGTTTAACATCTGACGATAGAGGCAAGGGCGACGGACGTTCACCCGCCTTGGGAGGGCGCTCTTGAACGATGCGCAATTGGAATCTTTCACTCGTCGAACGAAGCCTCGCCGAATTGACCACGTGGTCGCAACGCTCGGCCGTGAGATCGTTCAAGGCATCACACCTGTAGGCGCTTTGGTTGCGCCTGAGCCAGAGCTCGAACAGCGCTTCGAAGTCAGCCGAGGTGTCGTCCGGGAGGCTGTGAAGATCTTGGCCGCGAAGGGCCTGATAGAAGTGCGACCTCGTCACGGCACGCGCGTCCTCTCGGTCGAGAACTGGAGCCTGCTGGATCGGGATGTGCTCGGATGGCTGGTCGAACGACCAGCTGCAGATCTGAACCTGTTGCTCGCCATACAAGAGGTTCGATCGATCATCGAACCTGAAGCCGCAGCACTCGCTGCGGAACGAGGGTCAGAGAGCGACCTTCAGAGAATCGACGCCGCTCTCGCCGCAATGGAAACGTCGCATGATTCCAAGAGCGCGACCGCTGCCGATAAGGCTTTCCACCTCGCGATCCTGCACGCCACGCACAATCCTGTGCTTCAGGGGTTCAGCGGTGCCATCAATGCGATTCTCAGCGCAGTGTTCTTCGTGGCGGTAGGTACTTCAGGCTGGTTCGAGGAAAATCTTCCGAACCATGCGACGGCTGCACGCGCCATTCGCCAGAGAGACCCGGATGGCGCGCGGATAGCGATGAAGCAGGTTCTGGCGTTCACGGGCGACAGACTCGAGCAGCGGAAGAGGGCACGCTGAAGACTTGGCCGCTCGCGTTGATATCGGATGCTGCTGTAAATCTTTGATTTTTTATCAGTTCTTCGACGGACAATATCTGCCACGTCATAGGATAATCTAGTTGCCGAGTTGGGCGTGCGGTTGATGGAGGTTGGGTCGGTTGAGCTCTCGGGCCGATCGATTATTCTGTAAGTCGAACATTGAGAAGCCAATGAAGGCTCGGGATTGCGATCAGTCAGATTGATCGCGGGGAGGATGATGTGCTGCTTGCATCTCGCGGTGCGCGCTCGACACGACTTTTCCGACGAATGAACGGGATTGTCGACGGCATTTTATTTGTTGCGCCCCTCATCGGGCTGGTCGTGATCTGGGCGATCGTCGTTCCGTTGTTCGACATCAGCCCACGGACCTTTCCGTCTCTTGGTGCTGTGGCACGAGCAGGGCTCGAATCACTGCGCGACGGATCCCTTCCGGCCCATGTCGGGGCAAGCCTTCTCCGTGTCGCCCTTGGCACATTGCTCGGTGTCGTCACGGCCGTGCCTCTCGGAATCGCGATGGGTGTCAGTCGCGCCACGGCGATGTTCTTGACGCCGCTGTTCCGATTTTTCTCGGTCCTGGCGGGTATCGCGTGGATCCCGATCGCGACGCTGTGGTTCGGGTACGGCTTCGGTGCGATCATCTTCGTTATATTCAATGCCGTATTCTTCGTTGTCGCGTATAACACGCTACTCGGAGTGTCGACGATACCCCATTCGATCCGGAACGCTGCATCTTCCCTTGGTGCCGGGCGCTGGGCGCTGCTCTTCCACGTGCTCCTTCCGGGTGCATTGCCGAACATCGTCATGGGTGTGCGGACCGGTCTCGGCTTTGCATGGCGCGGGCTGATCGCTGCCGAGATGATCGCAACAAACGTGGGCCTCGGTTACATGCTGTTTGTTGCACGTGATTTCTATAGAACAGAAGTGATCGTTCTTGGCATGGTCTTGATCGGAACCATTTGGCTCATGATCGACCGATTGATCCTCGTACCGCTTGAGCGCGCCACGATCGAGCGTTGGGGCATGGTGAGGCAATCATGAACGTAGCACTGCATGTCTGGAGCACCTACGTCAGGCTTACGGAGCGATGGCCTGTCATCGCGACGCTCGTGCCCTTTCTGCCGATCCTGGCGCTCTGGGAAATACTGGCTTGGGCCGGCGTCTTTCCGCCAGCGTTCTTTCCCAGCCCGGGCGACGTCGTCAAATCCTTCGTCACCCTCACCTACAAAGGTATTTTGCCGGACTATCTTCAGGATAGCCTCGTGCGCCTCGCCCTGGGCGCGGCGATCGGGATCGTGTTGGGAATTCCCTTCGGCCTCTTGATCGCGACCAACAAAATAGCGCACCGTGTCTTCTGGCCGATCCTCCTATTTTTTCAAGCTATCGGCGACATCGCGTGGCTGCCGATTCTGTTAATCTGGTTCGGGTTCGGTCTGGGCACGATGACGTTCGTCATCGTCTATACGGTGATATTCCCGATCGTCCTCAACACCGTGCTGGGCGTGGAGACCATCCCGCGCGATCTTCCGCGCGCGGCACGCAGCCTCGGTTCGTCCTCACTGAGCGTGTTGTGGCACGTGATCCTGCCAGGGGCTCTGCCAAACATCCTGACCGGTCTGCGCAATGGGCTCGGCTACGGCTGGCGGGCGCTGATCGCCGTGGAGATCATCGTCGGCACGAGCGGCATCGGCTTCCTGATGTTCGATGCCAGACGCGCCGGCTCGACGACCGAAATCATCCTCGGGATGATCATACTTGGAACATTATGGTACATTGTCGACGCTTGGATACTCGCTCCTCTGGAGAAGGCGACTGGTGAACGCTGGGGGATTGTGACATCATGACTCTTTCGATCCAGAACCTGGAGAAAACTTACTTCAACCCGTATGCCGACGCGCATGTCACGGTGATCCGCGACCTGTCCTTGACCGTCGAACGGGGCGAGTTCGTTTCCGTGGTCGGTCCATCCGGGTGCGGCAAGACCACGATGCTGAACATGATCGCCGGATTCATCCCGCGATCGGGCGGAGACATCCTGCTCAACGGTAAGTCCGTCAGCGGCCCTGGTGCCGATCGCGGCGTGGTCTTCCAGTCCTTCGCCCTGTTCCCGTGGAAGACCGTCCTCGACAATGTCGGGTTCGGGCTCAGGATGAAGGGCGTGCCGAAATCCGAGCGGGACCGGATCGCTCGCGAATACCTGACCCTCGTCGGGTTGGCCGAGGCCGCCAACCGCTACCCCAACGAACTCTCCGGCGGCATGCAGCAACGGGTCGGCGTCATCCGCGCGCTGGCCAACGAGCCCGACGTGCTGCTCATGGACGAGCCCTTCGCCAGCGTCGATGCGCAGACGCGCATGACCCTGCAGGAGGAATTGACCCGGATCTGGCAGGAACGGCGGCCGACCGTCATCTTCATCACGCACGACGTGCCCGAGGCCGTGTTCCTGGCGACACGCGTCGTCGTGCTCTCGAAGGGGCGCGTGCTGGACGACATCGCGGTCGACCTTCCGCAGCCCCGCGTGTGGGACCGTCTCGTTCACGACGATCGCTTCAAGACCATCTCGGCGCGGGTCCTCCAGCAGGTCCGCCTCGCGTGACCCGGGCGCGCGCATTCCTGCGGTCCTCGCGGACCCGCACCGTGCTGGGCGTCATGGCGTGCTGGCTCGGCTTCCAGCTTTGGCTCACCGTTGCGGCCCCCGGCAAGATCTCGCCCGACCTCTCCCGGGCGAGTGGACGCGTGAACGTCCAGATCGATCTGCCCTTCACGCCCGAGAGGTTCCACGTGCTCGCCGTGCAGAGATACGGGCGCATCGCCGGTGCCGATGAGCACTCGATAGAACTGCGCGGGGTGAGAACGAGCGATCTGACGTCGCTCGCCCGCCCGTTCTGGGTCAGGAAGGTCGAACCGCTGAGGGAGGATCAATAATGATAAGACGACTTGTTACCGCTGCGGCTCTGGCGCTGTCGGTCGTTTGCGCCCACGCCGACGAGCCGGTCAAGATGAACGTCGGCATGGTGAGCGCGATCGACATGCTGGCGATTCCCGTCGCGCTCGAGCGGGGGTTCTTCGAGAAGCACGGGCTCGACGTCACGATCGCGAGACCCTACCCAACGGGCGTCGACGCTCTCAATGCGCTTCAAGCGGGCGAAACGGACATCGTCCAGGTCGGCGTTCCCATGATCGGCGCGGTCCTCCGGGGCATGGACCTCGTCGCGCTCGGCAATTTCAGCGGCAGCACGACCAAGGCCGGGTCGGATGCCACGATGGCGCTCGTCGCGCGCGAAGGCTCGGGCATCGTCGCGGGCGACCTCAAGACCCTTAAAGGCAAGAAGATCGCGACCTCCTTCGGCACGATCAACCACCTCTACATCCTCGGCCTGCTCCAGAAGGCGGGCCTCACACCCGCCGACGTCGCGCTCGTGAACACGCCGCCCCCGGACATGACGGTGGCGCTTCTGGCGAAGGGGGTCGATGCGTTCGCCGGCTGGGACCCGTGGCCGATCATCGCGCAGAAGGACGTTCCCGGCGCCTTCCAGGTGATCCGCGGCGGCGACGTGATCTCCTATATCGGCTTTGCCGTCGCCCTGCGCTCCTGGGTCGATGCGCATCTGGGGCTGGCGGAGAAGTTCCTGGCCGCGACCTCCGAAGCCGATCAGTGGATGCGCAAGAACCCGAAGCAGGCCGCCGGCATCGGCACCCGCTGGATCCCCGGGCTGAAGCGTGACGTCGCGGAGGCGGCGATGCAGTTCAACGTGCAGCAGCTCGACCGGCGGCTGTCGCGCAACAACTACCGGGCGCTCTGGACCGCCGAGGACACCCTGGCGAAGCTCGGCACCATCAAGTCGACCTTCGACGTCAACAAGCACGTCGATCCGCGGCCGATCCTGGCCGTCATGAAGGCGCACCCGGAGCTCTTCTCGGACCTCCCGCCGATCCCGGACGACTTGGCGATTAAGCCGGGTTTCGTCTTCCAACCGTGACCCTTCCCGCGGGCGGGCTTCCGCGGTCCGCCACACGCCAACGAGGAGAGAACCACGTCATGGCCAAAGGCTACTGGATCGCGCACGGCGATCTGATCAATCCGGATGGGTACGGTGAGTACACGAAGCAGAACGGCCCTGTCTTCGCGAAGTTCGGCGCCCGGTTCGTCGTCCGCGCGGGCAGGCAGATCCAGGCCGAAGGCAGCACCCGCTCGCGGACCGTCGTTCTGGAATTCGATGATTACGAAACGGCGGTCGCCTGCTACAATTCCCCCGAGTACCAGCGCCTCGTCGCCATCCGGGCCCCCCACGCCCATAACGACCTCATCATCGTCGAAGGCTACGACGGCGCGCAGCCGGCCTGAAGTATGTTTCCAAGATCGACCACTGTTTCACAGTGGTCGCTCCGGCGCTGCCGCGAGACAGACCAGCGTGAGAGTACAATGAACGTCATCAACTACATCACACAGATCAATTTCGGGTTCGGGGCACTCGCGGCGCTCGCAGCAGAATGCGAGCGGGTCGGGGTCGCGCGGCCCCTGCTGATCACGGATCGCGGCGTGCGGGCCGCAGGCCTGGTCGACACGGTTCTCAGCCAACTCCCCGGCCGGGCGGGCGTGCCGGTCTACGACGGCACGCCCGGCAACCCGGATGAGGCTTCGGTTCGCGACGCGCTCGAGCTGTATCGGGAGCACGGATGCGATGGCGTCGTCGCGCTCGGCGGCGGATCTCCCATCGACCTTGCCAAGGCGGTCGCAGTGCTTGCCGCACATGGTGGAGCGCTCAAGGATTACGCGGCGATCGAGGGAGGAGCGGCCCGCATCACCGCCAGAACGCCGCCGGTGGTCGCGATCCCGACCACCGCGGGCACGGGCAGCGAGGTCGGCCGTGGCTCCCTGATCATCCTGGACGATGGGCGGAAAGTCGGCATCCTGTCGCCCCACGTCGTGCCGAAATCGGCGATTTGCGATCCCGAATTGACGCTTGGGCTGCCGCCGATCCTCACCGCTGCCACCGGCATGGACGCCATCGCCCACTGCATCGAGACTTTCCTGTCGCCGTCCTTCAACCCCCCGGCGGAAGGGATCGCGCTCGACGGTCTCCAGCGTGCCTGGGCGCATATCGAGCGCGCGACGGCGAACCCCGGCGACCGCGACGCGCGGCTCAATATGATGAGCGCGTCCACTCAGGGCGCCCTCGCCTTCCAGAAGGGCCTTGGCTCCGTGCACAGCCTCAGCCACGCGCTGGGCGGCCTCAATCCCAGGCTCCATCACGGAACCCTGAACGCGATCCTCCTGCCGGCAGTGCTCGCATTCAATGCCTCGGCCGAGACGGTGGTGGCGAACCGCAAGATGGACCGGCTGGCCGGCGCCATGGCGCTCGGTGCAGGCAGCGAGGTCGGCCCGGCGATCGGGAGCATGACGCGACGGCTCGGGCTGCCGACGACGCTGTCGGAGATGGGCGTCGGCGCCGACCTCATTCCGGCTATCGTAAAGGGCGCACTCGCCGACCACAGCCACAAGACGAATCCGCGCGACGCTTTGGCCGCGGACTACGAAAGCATGCTGCGTCAAGTCATGTGATTTCAAAAAATACAAAAATCTCGGGTGGAGACTGGATATGCCATCGAATTCTGTTGCAGCGAGCGGCGGAGCTATCGCTCCTACGCTCGACTCTGTCTTGAGGAAAGCGAGCTGGCGCATCGTGCCGCTCTTCGTCGCATGCTTCGGGATGGCCTATCTCGACCGCGTCAACATCAGCTTCGCCAAGCTGCAGATGCAGAGCGAGCTGGGATTGTCCGATGCCGCCTACGGCCTCGGTGCGAGCATCTTCTTCATCAGCTATCTCGTCTTCGAGATCCCGAGCAACATGATCTTGGCGAGGGTCGGGTCCCGGCTCTGGATCGCCCGGATCATGATCAGCTGGGGCATCGCCTCCGCGTTGATGATGTTCGTGAAGACAGAAGCGTGGTTCTACGTTCTCCGGTTCCTGCTCGGGATGTTCGAGGCTGGATTCGTGCCGGGAGCAGTCTACTATTTCACGCAATGGTTCCCGGCGAAGCAGCGCGGGCGGATCAACTCGTTCTTTTTCACGTCAATCGCACTATGCGGAATTCTCGGAGGACCGATCTCAGGCGCCATCATGAAGTACATGGACGCCGTCGGAGGCATGCACGGATGGCAGTGGCTTTTCCTCCTTGAGGGTATCCCGTCGGTCGTGCTCGGCTTCGTCGTCATGGCCTGGCTCGATGATCGGGTCGAGGATGCGCGGTGGCTCAACGACGACGAGAAGCGTATTCTGACAGCCAGCCTCGAAGCGGAGCCGCGGTCCGGCAGCACGCACTCGTTCAGCGTCGCACTTCGGCAGCCAAGCACTTACGTGTTCTCGGTCATCTATCTTGGGCTCGCCATGGGGATTTACGGGATCCTTTTTTGGATGCCGCAGCTCGTGAAGACAGCGGGCACCAACGATACCTTCATCATCGGCCTCATCACAATGCTGCCCTACCTAGTGGCCCTCGTGGGTGTGACGCTGATCGCCCGCTCCTCGGACAGGACAGGCGAGCGGAAGTGGCACTTGGCTGGATGCGCCCTTGCAGGGGTCGTGGGCTACGTGATGTGCGGCATCTTCGGCAACAGCACCGTCATGCTAGTGGTCGGCCTCAGCATCGCAGCCACCGGTATCATCGCGTCGTTCGGGCTGTTCTGGATCCTGCCTGCGCGAGTGATGACGGGGGTTGCAGCTGCGGGTGGATTGGCCCTGATCAACTCGGTCGGCCAGCTCGGTGGCGTGATCGGACCCTACATGGTGGGAGTAGTAAGAGACACGACGGGCAGTGCTGACGCAGCTCTCTACGCTATCGCTGGCGTGTGCGCGCTATCAGCGGGCCTTATTGTTTGGTGCCTGCCGAAGCGCGTTTACGAGCGTGCATCATCCGATGAGGCGGTTACTTCGAGCCTTGCAGTTGATGGAGTACTTGTTCCGCCACTTGTAGCTGGCGAGCGTAATTAGCATTTGAAGGTCTCATCAGATTCGCCTTTTTTAAAAAAACATTGGCCTCTTCTATGCTACGAAATTTTCTCTGAGAAATTTTATGCTTTACTTCAAGGTCTGTCGCAACGGTGAAGCGTCACTTCGAACCCCGCTGTGTAGCCGGTCAGCACAGCGGGATCGGCGTTCTGCGTGTCGAGTCCGTTACCTGTTTCCTTCACGCTAATGTGTGCCGCGACGGGGCTGCGCATGCCCTGCTGCCATTCAGCCCCTGTCTGCGTACCGCTTCCGTAGGGCGGCAAGGCCGTCCTCGTAGGTGCGTTGGAACGCCTTCGATGCGGTTCAGCACGTGAGCGGGCGATCAGCTGATCCGTTAATGCCATCGATGCCAGCTGCTGATCGGTACCTACGACGAAGTTGAAGAGGCAGAACGTCCGCTTCGGGGAAAGTGGCCAGGGTCCAAGATGGCCCCCATGCGGACCTTCGACGTGGCGGTTCGAGGGTCCGCTTGTTTCACAGCTTGGGCACCACGGCGACATTCATTGGCAGAGCTGCCCCACAGGGGCGAAGCTGTCGTGCTGGATCAGGATGCCCCAGGACCAACGGAACGGCTCGGGAGCATCCCAGGACAGCAGGATGGCCCCCCGAACGTGCTGTATGACGCCTTCGAAACTTCAGTGCTGGCCGACCTCTCCTCCCCTGCGCGGGGCATATGGTCAAACTAACGGCCGGGATCCAGCCTGCACTGTATCCGGCCATTCGGTAGCAACTTGAGCAGGTTAGATCATGATGAACATTTTGTGAGCCCTTCCGTTTAACGGAAAATCGCCATCGAGCAATATATGTTTTTAGCGCTATTTGTTATATCTTATCATATCGCATTTGATTTCGTCGCTTAATAACTCACAAAATTCCCCCAAATAGCATCAGCGCTGAAGCGAGTAGTACGATGATCACCACGGTTGAGAACGGCAGCATCGCACGGTAAGCCTGACGTTCCATCCCCGGTGTTTCAGCCAAGCTGCACACAACCGACATGCGAACCGGGGAAACGATGTTCAGCGAGAGCGCCGCAGCCTGCTGAAGCGATGCGACGGCTGCCAGGTTTAGATTAGCCTCCGCTGCGAGGCTGAGCTGCGAGGCCATGAACAGGCCGTTGGCGGCATTGCCGCTATTTGCGAGCGCCCCGAACACCGCCGAGATGATGGGCGTCACGAGGACCGACCAGCGGCCGAGAGCCTCGAACATTCCGCGTGCCAGCCCTTCGGCGACGCCGGATCCGGACAGCAGTTCGGCCATCATGGCGAAGGCGACGATCGTCAGAACGGCCAGCCGCCCTGTCCTCCACGCGCCCCTCGCCTCCTGCACGAAGGCGTATGCCTGCCCTCGCAGCAATCCCGTCACGATGGCGGCAACGACGAGCCACGTTCCGGCGTGGAATAACGGAGACCACGCCGGTGCACCCGGGAACGGTTGGAGACGCCCGGCCTGTTCGAGGACCTGCTTCAGCGGCGGGATCAGCCGGGTCAGGAGGAGCCAGGTGATCAGAGTAGCGAACGGGGCGACCTTGCGCGTGGCGAGGAGAAGTTCGCGGTGGCTCGGCCGTTCGTCGAGGACGTAGCGGAGCGCGATCAAGGGACCATAAGCGGCAAGCATCGCCGTCTCAGGGCCGAGGGCCACCGTCGCGGCGATCACCGCGGCTAAGCCGGCGCACAGCCAGCGCATCTCGTTCACCCGCTCGCGCCAGCCGCAGGAGACGCCGGCACGCTCCGCCAACCGCCAGAACAAGGGCAGCCAGAGGAGATTGAAGGCGACCATGAACCAGCTGGTGTTGACCGCCAGCGTGGTGGGATCCGTACGGGCGAAGGCGGCAGCCACGATGGCGCCGCTTCCCATCCCGCCCCATAGGATCATGGTCTGGCTCAGCAGGCTGAACGCCAGCAGCGGGACGGGTGCAACGTCGAGGCGCCGCACCAGCATCATTGTCCCGATGATACCGACGCCGAAGCCGGTTGCGGCTTCGGCAAACGGACCGATCAGGAAGCAGGCCGCAAAGAGGAGCCGCCGCCTCGCGCGTGCATCGGACAGCGACCTTTCCGGGATCGCCGGTCCGCCTGGCCGAAGCGCGATCCGCCAGAAGAAGAGGCCGCCGAGGATGTAGGGAACGACGATCCATCCGATCCAGGCGCCGCGGGCGAGGAAGACGGCCGCATCTCCGACTTGGAATGCGTGTGGCGCGGCAAACAGCGCCACGATCAACGCGAGGGCGAGCCCGATGAGGGCCGCGCCCACCGTTCCGGTCTTGCCACTGACGATCGCGGCAATCACCGCGAGAGCCGGCGAAGCCCAGAGTACGTAAGTCACGCGTCAGATTTCCCCACACCGGTCAGTCGCCGCGACCAATCTTCGACGCTGCCGCTCTCCAACCGCCGCCGAGCCAGGGCTCGCCAGCTCTCGGCGAGTTCGGGCAGCCTGGCGACGGCTTCGAGATCGCCGCGGTTGCGCGTGTCGCGATAGAAGAGGTGGACGAGCCGCGACAACGGCCAATCGGGCTGCAGGCGCTCGTGCAGGACGAGCGCCTCGCCGGGCTCGACCGAGCCTTCCTCGAGGACGCGCCAGTACCAGCCCGTGCGACCGGTGGCCTGCACCGCCCGAGCCATGCCGGGATGCCCGAAGCGTCGGTCCAGCTTGAAGCAGGGCTGGCGCCCCTGGCTCACCTGAAGCAGCACCGGCCCGAACCGGACGATGTCGCCGACGCAGACGTCGTGCTCCGTCCATCCCGAGGTGGCGAGGTTCTCGCCGAAGGCACCGGGCGCCGAGAGAAGTGGATGGTCGCCGATTTCGTCGGCCCAGATCGGATAGTGGTCCTGAGGGTAGTGGTGCAGCGCCTTCTCAGGCCCGCCGTGGTACCGGAGGTCGCCCTGGGCATCCCCTACGATCCCCGTCGTGGTGATCTTCCATGGCCCCGGTACCGGCCGCTTGGCGATGCCGCTCGGCGGACCGTCAGGCCCGAGCGGCGCGACGGGTCCGGCGAGCACGACAGGCTGGATCCGCGTGATCATGTGGACGCCACCGCCGGCAACGGACAGCCGGCGTTGTCACACCCGCTTGCTGCCTCTGCCTGACCCGTCCATGCACTTGAAGACGCTGCCATCAGCGATCCCACGAGAACCCCGAGTGCGAGGTCGTCGACTTGCCCGAAGGCGTGCTCGCGGACAACGCCGTCACGGTCGATCACGATGGTGCTCGGCGTTCCGCGCATGCCGTACCGCCGCATAGTCCTGGGAAGCGGATCGTCTTCGCCGGGCCGGTCGATCCCGATGGGAAGGGTCAGTCGATACTCGTGAATGAACGCTTCGAGCGCCACCTCGGTCATGGCCGCGTGGTGCTCGAACACCGTGTGCAGGCCGATCACCACGACATCGCCACCTCTCGCGAACATCCGATGCAGCTTCTCGGCCTGGGGCGTGCCGTGAGCCACGCAGCCTGGGCATAGCATCTGGAAGGCGTGCAGGACGACGACCTTGCCACGCAGGTCAGCGAGGGTGAGCAGCGTGGGCGCATTGAACCAGCGGGAGACCTCGAGTTCGGGTGCGAGGGCGGGCATGGGCATCCTCCGGATCACAGGCGGTCGAGATTGGCGAACCAGGCGACGAAGACACCGGCGCCCAGCTCGCGGGGCCGAGAGCTATGCCGTGCACTGCCGGCCCTGAGCCGGCGCGGACCGATGACGGCGGCGATCTCGCAGGCGTGGCCGAGAAGCCGGCGCCCGATGTCATCGGCAGCGGCCTCGCCGTGGATGCGAGGCGGGCCGGCGACGGCAGGCGCCGGGCGTCTGGAGCTACTTCGCGCGTAGGCCGAAGGAGATCCCGTAGGCGGTACGACGCGCCGTGAAGATCTCGTCCTTCGGTGCTTCGATGCCGTCCGCCAGCTGGCCTGGATCGAAGATTCCGTCGTTGCAGGTCTCATTCGGCTCGAGGGCTGTCACTGCGATCGTGCCGAGCTTCACCGCCTTGCGGTCGTCTTCGTTCTTCCATCGGAGCGTGATGTCCGCGGCCAGATCGTCGCCAGCCTCGGCCAGCATGGCCATGACGTCGAACCTCACGGCGCCGCGTGACAATCGGTCCGCGAGTTCAGCGTTCAGGAACTGGGGCGGCTTGCCCTTGGCCTCCTCATCGCTCAGAGCGATCTCCCCGGCCTCGGGGGCGATCCTGAACTTGAAGGGCACGGCCCGTCCGGCGGCACTCACGCCCGTGAACGTGTGGACGCCCCAATAGGTGACGCCGGCATAGCTCCCGGGCAACGGCCTGCCTGCCACGAAAGCGGCTTGGCGGGTCGTCTCCGGATTAGCTTTTGCGAAGGCGGCGATCGCCTCCTGGTTGGGCTTGCCGTCGGCTCCCGGGGCGCGGACCTGCAGAAAGCCCAGCATCTGATCGAGTGTACGAGCGAAATGCACCGGGGCATTCTCGAACAGGAGATGGGTCTCGTCCCCGCCCGACAGGATCTTAATCGAGAAGCCGCGCAGAACGGTCCTGGCGGTGTCCGGTACGGTGGGGTTTCCGCCGCCGACCGAGAAGCGACCGATCAGCGGCCATGGTCGCGTGAAGCTGATCGAGCGTGTAACGGCGCCGACGTCGGCGGAAGGCGTGTAGGTGCCGCGCACGCACTGTCCCTTGGCGAAGGTCGCACGCACGCCGGGCGGTTTGCCCGCGACGATCTTCAGCGCATCCACCAAGCCCTGAGCATCCGCCGCGATCGCCACGGTCGGCAGAGCCAGGGTGGACAGGAGCGCTGCGCCCAGAAGCGGAATGGCGATCGCCCGGTGCAGGGTCGCTCCCGCGCCGGGAGCATCGGCGTTGGTGGCCGCGGACGGCGTGAGCGGTACGCCGAGCGGGCCTGGATCGGCGAGGTCGAAATGTGCCATGAACGGCTTTCCTTCTCTGGTGCTCGGAGGGGGACCTTCGGCGGTCCGGCGATGGCAGTCGCCGGACCGCTACTCAGCGGCGGTGTCAGTTCTGCGGGCTCACCTTGCCCGGCAGCGACAGGTTGCTGGAGGCGACCTTGAAGACGTCGCTGACGCAGAGCAGCGGTGCGTGCAGATTGCCGTTGACCTTGAGGCCGGAGGTCACCCCATCGAAATTGGCGCCCTTGATGCCGGTGATCAACGAAACCGGGATCTCGACCTGAACTGCGTCGCCCCGGAAGGTCGTCGGGTAATCCGGGCTATCGATCAGAAGCGGCACCTTCGGCCAAGTGGGCGGGACCTTGGGCTTGGCACCCTGCGGGATGTCGACCACCTTCAGGCCCCCGCCGCAGACGCTGTCCTTGGCAAGCACGACCCAGTGCGGGTGCCAGACGTGCCGGTTGACGCCACCGTTAGCCGCATCGTCGAAATCGGGGTGGAAGGTGACGGCGAGCGCGACGATGCCCTGGGCCTTGTCGAAGCCGATCGCACCGCTGTCGAGGGTCGTCGGCCAGACATAGGCGTAGACGCTGGAGCCCTCGAACCGGCCTGTGGCGTCCGGCTTGTCCTTGCCGGCCTCGCCGCGGACCCGGGTGGTGAACACGGCGGTGTCGCCCCGGGTCACGATCGTGGTCTCGACGATGTCGAACGACGCCAGGACCGCTTCGTTGGGCTGTGCGCGAATGGAATCGGCAAGGGCGGTGGTGGACAGCGCGCACAGGGCTGCCGCCACAAGGCCGGAGCCCCATGCTGTCTGCTTCGTCATGACACCTGATCCTTCTCAGTCTTCGGCTTGTGCTCGGAGGGGCGGCGATCCGTCGGCGAAGGACGTCCAGGTGGCAGCCTGAACGTCGGGATCGGCCGCTTCATGCTCGCCGCAATCGAGCCGGAGATCCCGGGTCCCGATCGGGGCGTTCACGAAGGCGCAATGATGGGGTTGGGCGTCGGCCGGGTGAACGTTCGGCCGGAAGTGGCGGCAGCTGACGCACATCCTCTGGATCGGGATGGCCCCGGCTTGCTGCAAGGTTCGGATCAGCTTGATCTGCGTGAGCAGGAGGTGGGCTTGTTCACTCGGCGACAACCGCGCCAGGGCCGCCATCACCTGCGAAGCCGCGGAGGCGAAGGTGCGCCCGAGAGCATGTCCGTCTTCCGTCAGGCGAGCGATGACCGCGCGCGCATCAGCCGGATCAGGCGCCCGTTGCACGAGGCGTTTGCGCTCAAGCGCCGCGATGGTGTCGGTCATGCTCGGTGCTGAGACGGCAAGGTGCGCTGCGATTTCCTTGGCCCGCAAACCAGCAGGACGCGAAGCTAGAAGGGCGAGTACCTGCGCTTGAGCCGGGTTGAGGCTGGCGTCGCCCGCAGCCGCCCAGAGATCGGCCCGCAGCACAAGCGCGACGCGCTCGAACCCCTCGCGAAGGCGGATTAGAACGGGATCTGGGTCGGCTGCGTGATCCATGCACGATAATTAGGACTCCTAACTTAATGAGTCAAGCAGGCGGATCCATGTCGCGAGGCTATCTGGACGCAGCCGTACGCCTGCTCGATCGCGAGCCAGGAAGCACGTGGAGGTGCGTCGAACGTGAGGGACGTCGCGCGAGGTCGATGTGGATCACGCTATCCGCCCTCCCCCATTGGGTGGCATGATACCAGCTATGACGACGCTGGCTGAGCCGCCTATCTGGTCTCTCCTGACCCTGCCGAGCCTTGAGGCATTACTCAGCCGCGACGGCAGTATGCCCGCGGCAATCACCTTCGCGCACGCCCTCGACGAAGTCAGCGTAGCCGAAGCTCCTCTGTTGGCTCTCACACGCCTCATGATTGAGCGTGCTCAGGCGCTCGGCGGGCTCACGCTGACTGCGACGGGTGCGTTGAGCCGCGCTGATGTTCGCACGTTCTTCGACGAGATGAGGTGGCCGGGCTACGACAAAGCCAACGTGTTGGTGATGAACAAGGTGCTCAACGAGGCTGATGTAATGCCCGTCGAGATCACCCGTCGGATCGCCCAAGACGTCAAGCTGCTCAGCAAACGCGAGAAGCGGCTGCTAGCAAGCAAGTCTGGCACAATGTTGATCCGAGAGGATCAGGCGGGTGCTTTATTTCGGCAGCTGTTTGTGACCACGTTCTGGGAGGTCAACCTGGCGTATTTCGACCGGGTGCCGCTCGAGGCCTGGCCACAGAACCACATCGGCATCGTGCTGTGGTGTCTGTCAGTTGCCGGACATGAGTGGTTCAAGGCCGAAGACCTGATACGTACGTGTACGGTGTGGGACGGCACGCTTGATGAAGGTCCAGTTGATTTCGCCGGCTTCGCCTTCGAGAGTCGGGTGTTGCGGCCTCTCACGTGGTTTGGCCTCATGGAAACTCGGCTAGAGGGCGATGACGACTTGCCGGTATGGCGAAGAGCTCGGCAGTATCGCAAGTCTGAGTTGTTCGATCGCGCTCTGCGGTTCGAGGTTCAGTTGAACAAACCTTCGGGCGTTTCACACTAAGCGCTGTCGCTCTTCCGATGGCATCCGCAACTATTAGCAGGAACCTGGCTCACGAGCCTAACACCGGCATGAGCACGACGTCGGCATAGGCGAGGCCGCCGAAGACGATGCACTCGTATAGGTATGACGAGAGCGGGTTAAGACCGGCAGCTTACGCGGTGATGATCCCGATGCCCACGCTCGTGATCTACACGCGCGGCATGACGCGCCCCTCACTGTAGGTGGTGTCGTCCTTCGTATAGGACGTCTCAGGACCGGCGAGTGCGCCGGGGGTGTGTCCGGGCAGCGCAGCAGCCATGAACGCTGCCCTGGACGCCCTGTGGAACATCCTGGCTGAGGTGAGTCGTCGAGCCCCTGGACTGGGAGTGAACAATCCCCCTCCCCGCGCCAGCTGCTTGGGATGCGAACGAGGCTTGCCGTCAAACGACGAGCAGCATCGGGACTGCCGATGCTGCTCGTCACGCCGCTATCGGTGTAGCTCACACGGCCTTCTTACGGCGCTCCGCCATCATGAGACCCCGAGCCACCGCTGCCTCCTTGATCTGGGCGTCCAGCTCCCCTGCCCTCACCGCGTTGATCAAGGCATCGATGATCGCCGGCAGCTTATCGAGGGTGCCGATGCCGATGGCGGCCTTGCCCGGCTGCAGCGGCATCGGCTTGCCACCGATCCGGAGGATGAAGTGTGTGGTGCCCGCCTCGTCCTGGAACCAGCCGCGCCGCACACGGCGGTTGACCTCCATGCGCACGCGCTGACCCTGGGCGTCCTTGCGCATGCCAAGGGTTTTGGGGGGCTGGTACACCCGGCCTTCGAGGGTCGCCTGGACCATCTCCCGCTGCTCCGCGAGCTGTCCAAGCAGCTTCTCCCGCGCCCGCGCGAGGGGATCGTTGGCCGACACGGCGGGAGCAGCAGCGCTGAGCTTGAGGGTCTTGAGCACCGACATGTGTGTGTCCTTCGCTTGAGCTCGATCAGCTCTCATGTCCGGGACGCTACTGCCGTTGTCCTGCTGTTCAACCTGAGATTAGATCGCGATGATCGTAGACTGTTAGCCGTTCCGCGATTGGCCGGGAAAATGCATCACGACATACAAGGACGCTGTTCAGCCAAGAGCGCAATCCTAAGCTTTTGATTTTGCGCTCTTATTTTTCGCTATTTCGGGCTCTTTGATGTGACCGTTGTGTGAACTCTGTCGTCCGCCTTCTCTGCAGATCCCGACTGTGGATAGCTGGTCAATTCACCGATTGCGTCAGACCGTCGGCACGGAAGCGGATCACGGATCGTCTGCCACCGAAGCCCCATCCGAGCTGCCGGGCCGCACCAAGACGGCTCATGCAGTTCGGCACGTTGGTGATATCATTCCGCGACACTCGCGAGATCCGTGCAGAGCAACAAGCTCGGCCGAGCCATTGTGGCCTCCTACATCTGCAGGAAGCCAGCGAAACACCTGCCACGGCCGGCTCACGTTGGGGACAACGAAGGGGTGTAGGAGTGTGGTGTCGGAGTGAGCATCTATAGCCAGTTAGTGTCTTGTATAGAATAATTGTTAACTACATTTCCTATTACCACCAGCACGAACCCGCTGAGGACCCATACGTGTCTTTAGTCTCTCAAAGCCACCTCTCTTGCACATCAACCAACCCACATACGCAGTGATGTCCTTGTCATCCCACCACTGCCGTATCACCACAAACGCACTGCCATTCCACATCAGCTGAGCTGTTGATACCTTGTAGTCCTGTTCAATACGAAACTTCATGCAATACCGAACCAGATCCCTGATGTTAATATTCACAGTTTTGTTCTTGTCAAAGCCCTTCACGTTCACCTGATACGGCTTGTCATACCCACCAACCCGAATGGCCTGCTTGAACTCCTCCACAGGTACATCGCCCAAACAGACTATCGCGTGCAGGTGTGGCTGCCACACCGTCTGGTCCAAGCGGTGAACCAGCACTGGCCATTCGCTTTCCAGTGCTATTCGCTTATTGCGACCCAACTTGTCATGAATGTCATTAGCGTCATGGCGGTCCATCTCCCACCACCCCACGTATTGAACGGCATTCCACCTAGCATCTGATCTCCTCTTGTAGCGGATGACATTGTGAAGTCTCGTCTCCGTAACATCAATGCAGGGATCTACCGTGCCGAGGTCGCATGTCGGTGATACCAGCAGCGTCAGGAAAGCCATCTGGTCGTTCGTGACACCCACAAACTGCTTCTGGATCGCTTTTGCCGTTTCCGTTTTGCGCCGAAGCATGAAGCAACGCGGGCACAACGGCACCCCGCATAGTCGCATGTTGTTGTGGTTGTCATCCATAGTCCCACATGCTTCCATGCGGTCGTACTTGTCGTGTCGTGGACCAATGGCCTTCATAACCCGTGTACGCTGCTCGGCCATGCCCGGATACAGCCAGCGGATCTTCTTCTTGTCATTCCAGCTGGCGCTCTCGACCAGAGCCCTTCGTAGATCGTTGAATTTCGTTGTCATTTCAATATCCTCCTGATGCAAATGATTGTCAATACTAATTTATGCGATCATTTTACGTCTATATTCTATTACCGCCTCTTTTGGCTGCGTATCTGGGATTTTGCACAGTGTGGCGCCATTTGTCTTTGGATGTCAGTGAACCCATTGCTCGCCAGTGCTTCCTACCTGTCCGTACATTCGCGGCAACGCGTTGAAGCCACGGGATTAGGGCTAGGCCGATGCAAGCTCAGGCTTGCACGCATAGGCCGGCATCCGATGCCCCACAGCGAAGCAGCTCTCTATCGGTGAGCCAGCTACGTCGCTCGCCATGACAAGCACTCAAAGGGCGGAAAATAGACGACTACCGCCATTGGGTGACCTAGCTCCGGCTTTACCAATGCGCCAGACAGATGCGCTCGCGCATCCGCCCTGATCCGCGCTCGGTGTGACGGCGCCTCCCTTTCCGTTAAACGGAAAGCGCCGTTAACCATGTTCGACCGGGTTAAACGGGCACGAAATTTATCTCGAAAATATACTTGACCACGCCGCTGCCTGTGGTATGTTTAGTGCTGACTGCGTGGGCCGATCATTTGCCTTCGCAATCGATGCGGTTGGCGGTCTGAGTTCGCTCAGGACCATGGTGCTGCGAAGTGCCGGCCAATCACCAAAACCACCGCCCGAGAGGCGGATGTTTTGACGTGCCGCCAATCCTGGCCGCACGGCGATCGATTGTGATTGGAGTTATCGATGTCGTCCCACCTTGACCAGAATATCGTCGCGCCTGCTATCGTTCCCGACGTTCCTGCCCCAGATACGCCCGCTGAGCTTGCTGCCAATCTCAAGCTGTTGGACGATCACGTCCCAGAAGGTAGCACCTCCCCTTCCCAGGCAGACTGTCAAAATTGGCAGACGGCTACTCTATCCATGGGCAAAGTCGAGCAAAAAGCGAGCGAGACCGCTCATGTTGCCGCTCGAATTCAATTTGTGATGGGTGCGCTGCTTTATCAGTACATTGACAGCCATCACATCGCCAACTCTTTCAACCCAAACTTCAAAAAGCCTGGCAGCAATCATGAATTTGCTCTGATCGCCTCTGTTGTTTTTGGAATAAACGTTGGCGACACCAGCAACAACAATGCCGCATCGAAGCGCCTCAGCTCCAAGTGCGCGCAATATGATGGTCTATTGCGGCTCTTGTCGTCCCAGAGGAAGGCCATCAAGTCGTTTGGCCTTGATCGGGACAGTGTCCGGCGGCTGGCCGGCATCATCGAAGAGGCTGGCGGTTTGAACGCCTTGGAGCGCATCAAGAATGATGACAGTGATGTCAACCCCGAGCCAATCGCGTTTGATCGGGAAGGCAAAGCCGCGATTTTGAAGAACCTGGGCTTGGCAGCCTTGACTGGGGGACAGCCAGGCAAGCCGAGCGTTAGTGTGATATTTACCTTCAGCGATGGTGCCACGAAGGAGATATTGCTACCCCAGTCTGAAATTGACCGTGTGATCGCCACGCAAGCTAAGCCGCCTAAGCGCACCCAGGCATTCGCTGAGATGCTCCAGATGGGGAGCTGTGTGCTGACGTACGACACCGACCAGGTCAAACGGCGCGGTAGCGATCCCAATGACACCCGCACGGAGCTGCGTACGGACGAGCGTCAAGCCGTTTTTCATCTCGACGGGAGGATCACACAGAGCCTTAGAGAAGCCAAGAAGGGTAGCGTCATCGTGGAATGCCGTCATCACGAGCCGCATCTAATTCTCGGTCAGCCGGTCCTCGGCCATACGAGGCTGGAAACACGTATGCGGAAGCGGATCGAAGCTAATATTATGCCCGCTGATAGGCGCATGCTGTTCAACATTGCGGTGGCGCCCACCGAGATGCAGTCTGCCGTTGGAAAAATCGTTGTTCGTACAGAAGCCGCAACTGGAGACGGCAAAGGCGAATTCAGTGCGCTGCTGCAACGGCTTACCGGCAATGGTTTCACCGACATCAATCCGAAATCTCTAGATCGAAGGGCTATGTGCGAGATCGGCGGTAAGGTGTTCTACGGCTTCGCCAGCGCTTACGCCGCAAATGCCCTCAAGGTCGTACCGAAGGCGCCTAAGAAGCGTGGCCGCACTCAGCTGGTCGCTCCCGAGGTGAAAATTACCCTCGGTGAGACCGGGTTCTCCGCACAGTGCGACAAGGCTGACGACGCGGCAAAGGTCGTCGCTGCCCAACTTGTCGAGGGGGCAGCCGACATCCAGGTGCGCCTGGACGACTTTGTGGCTTTCCTGTCTGCCTACCTCGATGTCTCTTCGGAGGTGACTTCCGATCTCGTGTCGGAAATCGGGGACCGTGTCTTGGTGCTGAGCTTCAGCACCACAAGCGCGGCCTATCGGGTGTTCATCCCCGCGTCGCATAAGGGCGAGCGCAGAGACTTCTCTATCATTCCTCTGTCGCAGGAGGAGTGGCCCGAAGGTGCCTCGCTTGAGCCTTCCTCTGACGCCTGAAATGCTAGCCTGACATAACCTGGGGGGTCCACTTGGACCCCCTCCCCTTCCCTGAAGATGAGAATTACGATGATAGCGCTTCACCAGCGTTCGAACGACTATGCGCGCTTTCTGCCGGCGGTGAATGGGAACTTTTCTCGCTTTACGAGGAAGTCGGCGACGTCATTAAGGCGGCCCATGCCGGCTGGATTGGCTCCATCGCAGCTGGACTTCCTTAATACGTCTGGTCTGTTCCACTACCCCTGGGCCCTTTACACGGCGGCCGAGGGTGTCAACGACAAGACCCCTACGATGATCAGCGATCGTGATAGGAGCCACTCCTTCGTGCTGGGTGACAGCGGCGGCTTCTCCCTTATCAGCGGCGCCGTCAAGGAGGCCATGAGCGATTTTCGAGAACGCTCGCTCCGGTGGATTGAGAAGAACTGCGATGTAGGACTTCCCGTCGACATCCCAACAAGGGCCATAGACGTACAGCCCAATGTCTGGAACTTCGATAAATGTCTACACACAACACTCGATAACACCGACTTTTCAGCTTCTAATGCCGCCACTCACGTTCGGCTGCTAGCTGTTTATCAGGGCAGGAACCACAAGGAAGCTCGGCGATGGATCGAGGTGATGAGGACGCGACGACTATGGGGTCTTGCCATCGGAGGTCATACAAGACTGGATTTTTGGTTCTGGGTAAGCGAGATCAAAAAATATATTGATGCCGGCTATTTTGATCATATTCGCCATATCCACGTATTAGGGACTACAGAGCCTGGCGTCGCCGTGATGCTAACTGCTTTGAAGCGAGCACTTCGCGGGTACCTCAAGTGCGAGGATTTCGAGATCACATTCGATAGCAGTCGCGCTTACCGTGTAGCGCAGGCCTACGGTCAGGTCACGACGGGTCTGAAGTTAGGCATACGCGGCAACAGCGGCGCGCCAGATGCATTCGACTTCCGGTCCTTCAAATTTCCTCAGTTTGGAGCGCAGGTTGATAGAAGTTCATATTTTCCGTTTGCAAGCCCGATCGGCAACTTGTGCACAGTGGGAGATTTAATGCCCGGGGCAAGCCCGGCTGATCCGGCATTTGACGAGATCGGCAGCAATCTGCTCAGTCACCATGAGACGTATATGGAATTAGCTGCGATCGAGCAGGCTAACCTGCTATGCGATATGGATCAGAAAACCGGATCACTTGTTCCCTGGCACGTCCAAGAAGGAGTGCGCGCCATCCATAATTATTTCAAGTCAGGAGATATAACTCATCTAAACGACAGAAAACATTATCTGCAGCACTATAATAACAACGATATTGATGATCGAGATCTAAATCACTAATATCAAATTTGTATCATTCGTAGTATCGCAATGATAATTTGGCCGCGGGCTGCTTGATGGGCGTGTCCGCGGCCTTGTCGTACTCGCAGTTTAAAATACTGTGCAGGGTGATGATCGCCCACTTCAGCGTCCTGCACACCGATAACGCACCGATGCTGGCACTTGGCCCGGGCCGGGCGAACCGTGGATGGCCGTAGACCAATGTTCGCGACGAACGCCCCCGCGGCGGCGCCTGGCCGTTGACAGCTATGACCATCGCTTCTTCTGTGCATCGGGGTGATCGTCCGCTCGCCTACTTGGCATCCTCCTCCCCCGTGCTGCTGGCCGACGGCATACTGGTTGCAAGGGGCTGTAGGCCCGGCGGGTCAGGGTCTGCCGCTCCTGCGAACAGGTGGTGCAGGCGCCTGCGCCCCACCACGCCTTTCCCCACGGGCGAGCTGGACCCGGACTGCTCGCCCACATCGCGGTGGCGAAGTTCCACGATAACCTGCCGCTCTACCGTCAGGCCGCGATATACGCCGGTGACGGCGTGGCTCTGCCCACCTCGACGCGCTCTGGTTGGCTCGTCGGCACCGCGGCCATCTCAAGGCGGCTGACCGAGCTTCTGCGACGGGAGGCGATAGGCGGTTCGGACGTCCTCCACGGTGACGACACGCCGATCCCGGTGCTGATGCCCGGCACGGGCAAGACGAGCATCGGACGGCTGTGGACCTATGTGCGCGGCGAACGTCCCCATGGCGGCGCCCGGCCGCTGGCAGCTATGTTCTTCGCCTCGCCCGACCGTTGGGACGAGCCGCCCGCTCCCGCACCCTGTGGCCTTCGCCGGCGTTCTGGTGGCCGACGGCTACGCCGGCATCAACGGGCTGTACCTGGCCAGGCGGGCATACGGCGCCCGACCGAGGCGGGGTGCTGAGCGCATCCGCGCTACAAGATCTTCAACGTACATGCCGCGACGGGTTCGGCCCTCGCAGCGGTGGCGCTGGAGTGGATCGGGGAGCTTTATGGGGTCGAGCGCGACTTGCAGGGCGAGCCGTCCAATGCTCGCCCCCGCGAGCGACCGGTGCGCTCGAAGCCGCTGACCGAGGCGCTGGAGACGTTTGCCAAGACGTGCGTGGCCCAAGTGCCGGGCCGCTCCGACCTGGCTAAGGCGTGGCGCTACATGCTGGCGCGCTGGCCGGCGCACATGCGGGCCTTCGACGACGGGCGCGTCGCACGCGACAACAACGCGGCCGAGCGGGCGCTTCCCAGTGTGGCGTTCGGGCGCAAGAACTACCTGTCTGCCGGATCCGGCTTGGGCGCCGAGCGTGCGGCGGCGTTCTACACGCTGGTCTAGATGGCGAAGATGAACAGGCTCGATCCTGAGGGCTGCCTGCGCGACGTGCTCACGCGCATCGCCGATCGCTCAGCCAAGCGCCTGGCCGATCTGCCGTCCTGAAAATGGATGCCGACCAAGAAGCGCCAGCAGGCTGCCTGACCAGTGTCTCCGTCACCGAGAGCTTGCGGTCTCTAAGTAGTTAATGACAGCTATCGGCGCTTGCCGTTCGGCGCGCCCTGTGGTCCAATTGTAGATACGAATGCGCAGAGCCGTTCCTTTGCTCAGCGTAATCGCACCGGTCGTCGGAAGGGCCATCTCGGTCGCTCCCAGGGCTTCAGTGTCCATGACGATCACCAAACCATACTGCGTGCCTTCGGGACGCAGATGCTTTGTCGACCTACCAGATGGTGGGCCGGTGCTTGATTGCGACTGGAGCAGAGCAGTGCGGTACGCCATCACAGCCGAGACAATATCCGGCACCTCTATTATCCCGAATGACAATGCAGGTCCGCTCTCTCCGGCTGCGGAGGTGCTTGCGGAGCGGATCAAGCGAGCAGCTACTGCCGACTGGCAGCATTTGAGGCACGACGTCCAAGTAAAACTTATCGAATTGCACGGCAACGGTTTGATTAACGATGGCGCGTATGAAGTGCTCGCTGAGCTGATCAAGTTCAAGGACCAAAAGGTCTGGCAGTCGAGCGGCGCGGTTAGAGGGACGGAAGCGCAATTAGAGACCGTGCACGACCGTATTTCCCGCGCTCAAATGCGACTGGCCCTCAAACAGTCGAGCGGCGCTTCTGCGCGCAGGATCCTGAGCGAGGAGCAGCTTGCCGAACGAGCGGAGAAGAGAGGCACGAGACACTATCTCGCCAAATCAAGCATCTCACCCGCCGAGATCATGCGTGAAGGGCAGTACTCCATTAGTATTCAAGCGGTACTAGCTCGAATTGTGTGGGAGTTTATTAACACCGGGAAGTGTGAGAAGACGGTAGCGTTGCTTGCCAAGGAGAGCGGGACAAGCGAGCGTACCGTGCAGATGGCGGTCAGGCGCGCTCAGGCAGATGGCCTGATCGACGTCCAGGTCCGTCTTCGGCAACCTAATCGGATCACGATCATCGACAGTAAATGGCTCAAGTGGATCAACACATGGATAGCGCGGAGAGCAGCACAAGAAGATAATTATGGTGTTTCTTTTAAGGGTGCAAAATCCTGCACCCTTACGGATGACGATCGTACCCAGACGACAGCTGCCACCGCTCAGAGAGTTGGTGGTCCTGGCTCAAGCCGCAACACGTCGCATGGGTTTTCACGGTCCTTGCCGTGCGATCCGGCAGCGCTCAGCTCTCGGATCGATCGACGCCCTACGAATAGGTTCGAGGAGCACCTTGCGGAGCTTGAACGATCGGTTCTGGCCCAAGCTGCCAGCGTTGTGACTTGTGATGCGAACGGCGTTGTGGATGCCGAGGAACTGTATGGCATCGTTCCGTTAAACGGAGACCCGACTCTTCAGTCGGGCGAGCCGACCTACACAACATCCAAAGAGACCAACGGCAGCTCGGACTAAATGAAACTTAGGGTAGCGGCCAGCTACTCGCACTCATTGAATACGGGCCTAAATACACACCGGGAGTATGACTGCGATTGCCCGCGCTGCTATCCACCTCTGGCCGGTGCGCGGGCGATCTTACTGTACCGTGGCAGTGGCCTTCGGCACCTCATTCGACCGGGTAGTGAACCGCTGCGAGCGCATCTCAAACTTGGTGGACCAGCTACGCTTGTCTACCAAGCCAGCCCGCGCTCACACCACAGCTCCGCGGCCGATCAGGCTATCGCAGGCGTCCATCGCCACAATCAATGTGCCGGACTTCTCCGGGTCGTGCGCAACGGACAGGGGCGCGGTGCGTCGTCCATTCGACCTTGCTGTAGCACCAGGACGGCTCTTGCTCCTCCTAGGCCTATAGCCGCCGCACCGGCAGGGTCCACGCCAGCACGGCGTTTACCATGGCGAAGAGCGCGATGGTCGAGAAGGCGGCTGAGAAGCTGCCTTGAATGTGTGTCACCGCCGAAGCGCGCGACGCTTCTGGCAAGCTCGCCAGTGCGGCAGGACCGTGTCGAACGGCGTCGGCGAAGACATCAGCAATCGCAGCGTTCCGGCCCAGGATCACAAACAGCACCCCCATGGCGACGGTCACGCCGATGGCCGAGCCCACCGAGCGCGACAGTTGCACGGACGCGGACGCAGCCCCCAGCATGGCGGGCGGAGCCTGGGACTGCATGGTGATCTGAGCCACCGGCATGGCCGAGCCCTGAAACACCGCCACGACCGCCAGCATCGCCGGAAGACCCCAGGGGCCGAGCACCGCCCCGACCGGGCCCATCCCGAACGCCACGAGCAGCAAGCCCAACGCCGCTGCGGTCTGACCCACTGCGGGGAAGATGGCGACACGCCCAGTGCTTGAGACCAGCCGCCCCGTGATGAGCGACCCCACCCCCACCGTCGCAGTCAGAGGCAGCATCATCAGCCCGATCTCTCCGGCCGAGGCCCCGTCCACCGCTCGCAGGTGGATCGGCAAGATGGTCGCTTCGCTCACGAGCAACGCACCGGAGCAGGCGGCCATGGCGTTCGCTCGCCACATGGCCGGACGACGCAGCAGGTCCAGCGGGAACAGCGGGTGCGCTGCTCGCCGCTCCTGCCGCCCCAGCAGCACGACGCAGACCAGGGACATCCCGATCCCGAGCAGCGTCGTAGGTTCGATGCGCTGCAGTTGCTCCAGCGCCAACAAGAGCGGCACCACGGATCCGGCAAACAGGAATAGGCCCGGCCAGTCGAATTTCCCGCGCTCGCCGCTGCCCTCGCGGCCGGGTAGCCGCACCAGAAGCACCATCGCCAGCAGGCCGAGCGGCAGGTTCACCAGGAAGACCGACGGCCATCCGAACGCCTGCGTCAGTGCCCCGCCTGCCACCGGACCGAATGTCGAGGAGGCCACGATCACCGCGGCCATGAACCCTTGGGCTCGCCCCAGCTGATGGCGCGCGACGTTCTCGGCGAGCACCGCCTGGCTCAGCACCATCAAGCCACCGCCGCCGAAGCCCTGCAGAATGCGCGCCCCAACCAGCGTCAGGAGGCTATGAGCTAAGGCGCACAGCACGGACGCCGTGACGAACAGCGCCAGGGCCAGCAGCAGCATGCGTCGCCGCCCGAGAGCATCCCCCAGCCGGCCGTAGACGGGTGCCGCCACGGTGCTGGCAACCAAGTAGGATGCCACCACCCAGGAGACCCGCTCCACGTCACCGAACTCACTCGCCATCGCAGGCAGCGCCGCTGTGATGATGGTGCCGTCCACTACGGCTACGAATGTCGGGAGCAGGATGGGCGGAAACACTCGCCGGAGCGGCAAATTCATCGGTGCCATTCTCAGATCGAACCAGCTGCGAGGGGGCTGGCGGTGGCGATTGGGGAGAGCGGTACACGGATGTGGCAGGTGGAGATATGGCAACGCTGCTCGCCGCCGTTGCACGCACATCAAGGCCCGGGTGCGCCGGCAGCGGGAGCTACCGATCATCGCGGTGGAGTGGGTGGCTTCGGCCAGGTATGGCAACGGGCCGGCGGCAAGGATGCATCCTGGAGGTAACCGGGTAGGCGTGATGCTGAGCGATAGGGCGCATGACCACGGCAGATCGGAAACCGAACTCTGATTGCCCCCCGCTGCTCCAAAAAGACGAAGGGTAGGAAACCGTGGCTGTGAGTGTGGGGCGTGCCGCCGTGCCCGTGGGCGCCGTCGGTGGCATCGTGATGATGCTGCTTGGCGTGCTGTTCTTCGCGTTGAACGACACGATGGGCAAATGGCTGCTCGGCACCTACGCGGTGGGTCAGCTCATGCTCGTGCGCAGCATCTCCGGCCTGTGCGTGATGGCGCCTGCCATCCACCGGGTCGGGCTCAGCGGGTTCCGCGATGCACCGCGCCCGGGGCTGCAGCTGGTGCGGGCGGGCTTCTCGACGCTCGAAGCCTCACTCTTTTTCTGGGGGGTCAGCACGCTGCCGCTGGCCGAGGTCATGACCTACTACATGGCGGGTCCAATCTACTTGACCGCCCTCTCGCCCCTGCTGCTCGGTGAGCATGTGGGCTGGCGACGCTGGGCCGCCATCGGGGTGGGCTTCTGCGGGGTCGCCCTTGCCCTCCATCCCTCACCGGGATCGTTGTCTGTGGGAGCGGTGTGCGCCCTCGCCGGCAGCTTCTTCTACGCGCTGTTCCTCATCACCACCCGCAAGCTGGCGGCTGTTCCCGGCACCGTGCTGATGACGGGTCAGCTCGTGTCGTCGCTAATTTTCGGGGCGGCTCTCGTGCTTGCTTATGGGTGGACCTCCACCGGCCCCACGGACTTCGCGCTGATGCTGCTGCTGGGCGTAGGATCGCTGCTGGGCAATTTATGTGTGAACCAATCCCTACGGCTAGCGCCAGCAACAACGGTCGTGCCCTATCAGTACACGTTGATCCTATGGGGCATGCTCTTCGGCTATGTGTTCTTCGGTGAGATGATCGGTCCGCTCACAATGGCTGGCGCCGGCATCATCGTTGCCAGTGGCCTCTTTATCTTCCTGCGGGAGCAGCAATTGGGGCGGAGATCGAAGGCCCGTGGCGTGCCATCTGAGCCAGTCATTGCAAAGCTGCACGATCTTGACTGAGCAGTAGCAGCCAACTGCCTCTGGACGCATGAACAGCCAGGTGCCAGCCGTCGGCTGCCCGCTATGAGTGGCGGTGCAGCACGCCTGTGTGGATCTATCCCTTTGAGAAAGAGAAGATCGCCCTAAATAGAATTGAGATGGGTCACCGAGGATGCATCATGATCGCGCAACCTGCCCTCACGGACCCCCTTCCGCTCATAGCCGCACTGGCGGAAGAGCTTGCCTTCGCCGTGACCGAGGATCTCATGGCGGAGCAGTATCGTAAGCCGAGTGCGGCCCTTGATCGGCTGGCGGCGGCGAAAAACTATCTCGAACGGCACCAGCACCCTGTGGGTCCTCATGCGCAGGAAGCCGTAGAGATCGCCACCGCGCAGGGTGGCTTGCCTGTACCTACGACCGTGGAAGCGGGGAACACCGGCTCGACCTCGGAATGAGGGAACAGGCTGGCGAGCCCGCCGCCGCCAGCCGCCTCGGGGCCGCGCCTTACCCTCCATCCTTCCTCTCGCCCCGAGCAACCTCGGCCAATATCTCGTCCGGCAGGGGGCGTTGCAGTTGAAGTGCCTCCTCCGCTGGTGCTTCGAGCCACGTGCGCCACTCCTCAGGGGTCGTCAGTAAGACCGGCATCGCCTTGGGGTGAACTGGACCGACTATCCCGTTGGCCTCCGTCGTCAGGAACGAAAACAGCCGGTGCTCCTCCTGTAGGGGTTCGGCCCGTTTCGGGCCACGCACACCGGTCCATGGCCGCCAGATCCCGGCGAAGGCGAATAGCGGCCGGCTCTCATCGAGGGCGAACCACACCGGGGTTTTACGGGGCTTGGTGTCAGCATACTCGCTGAACGAGGTGACTGGCACGAGGCAGCGGTGCACCGGCTTGAGCCAGGGCCTCCAGTAGGGTGAGGCGACGTTGCGCACGTTGGTGACCGGCTGCGTGCCGAGCTTCGGGGGCGGTGGAAAGCCCCAGCGCATCATCGTCAGCACCCGCTCACCGTCACCACTGTGGACCACGGGAGCCAGCTGGTCCGGAAAGATGCCGGGCAGCGATGGCAGGTTGCCGGCCTCGTCGCGATCGACCGCGAAGGTGCGCCGGATCTCATCCTGGGAGCGGGAACTGCTGTAGAGGTTGCACATGATCGGGATCGTAGCCGATCGAGCCCTGCCAGTCCCGCTGCAGCCCTGGCCCCCTGCAGCATTCAGTGGCTGCCCCCGACCTCATCAGGACCTTCAACGGCGGCGCCTCGAATGTCCTCCAGGGGCCGCGATCCAGGCGCGCGACCGTGCGAGGAAACACATCCCGCCGAGCCCAATCACGTCAAACCGTAGCCACAAGGTTTTGGCTGATGCGATCCCTCAGCCGGGCTCCCGCGAGACATCCATGGCCATCTTCGACGCCACTCCATCCCGGCCGCTGACCTCCACCGGGGCAGCCTCGCGTGTCCCCGACCGTCGCCGCTTCGGCGCCATGGTGCTGGCGGCCTGTGCCGGAAGCCTGCTCCTACGCCGGTCTGCCCTGGCGCTGCCAGCGTCCGACGAGGCCCGGGTGATCGACTTCGAATGGATCGACGCGGCCCGCGACCGCGCGGTGCCGGCCCGGCTTTATTGGCCGGCCGCCTCGACCCGGAAAGGTCTGGTTCCGCTTATCGTCTTCTCACACGGGCTCGGCGGTTCCCGGAAAGGCTACAGCTACCTCGGCGAGGGATGGTCGGCGCGCGGGACCGCCAGCCTGCACATCCAGCACGTCGGCAGCGACGAGACGCTGTGGCAGGGCAATCCCCTCATGCTCCTCGACCGCCTCGGCGGCGCGGCGGACGAGCGCGAGGCCATTGAACGCACGCGAGACGTGAGCTTCGGCCTCGACCGCCTGCTGCAGCGTGACAGCGCCTTCCACGCCGCCATCGACCGCAAGCGCATCGTCGCGGCGGGGCACTCCTTCGGGGCGAACACGACGCTGATCCTCACCGGCGCCCAGGTGATCCGCGACGGGAAGCCCCTGGGCTTCCGGGACCCGCGGTTCACGGCGAGCATCGTGATCTCGGCGCCGCCCTTCTACGGCGAGACTGATCTCGCGGCGGTGCTCGCTTCGGTCGATGTCCCAACGCTCCATGTCACCACGACGGAGGACACGATCCGCATCCCAGGGCGCTATTCGCCCGTTCAGGATCGCATCGACGTCTATACGGCGATCCCCACTTCCCGGAAGACCCTGGTTGTGTTCCAGGGCGGTCCGCACAACGTCTTTACCGACCGCTCCCTGCGCAACGGCGGGCCGCTGAACCCCTTGGTGAAGCGGGCAACCGCCGAGGTAGGGCTCGCCTTCCTCGACCTCGTCCACAGGTCCAATCCCGCCCCCCTCGAAGACTGGAGCGCGACCTGGAAGCCGATCCTGGCCGCTGCGCCGACGCCATTCCACGTTGACACGCAGAGATGGGCCAGGAAGCGGCGCGCTTGAGCCAGTAATCGCGAAGGTGCATGATCTCGACTGAGCATCGGCAGCACCGGCCCCGGACGGTCGTCATGCGTGGGCGGTTGCAAATATAGCCACCAATCGAGGGTAGGCCCGCCGCGGCACCTCTGCCGTCATCTCCATCGGAACGAGCCAGTGCCGCTGAAGAGCCTCGTCGACTAACACTTGGAGCAAGATGCTGCGTCCCACCGGGAACCTTCCTGCCCCCCTGGGTCAGCAGTAACGATCTAATATCACGCCCGCTGAAAATCTGTAACGATGCATCTTGTGCGATTAGCTTGGCTGTCGATGAAGCCAAAATTGAAATCTCGCTCAAAATGATAGCCATTTGCGGAAACGATCTCGTAGAGAATTTTGGAATTGGCGTCTATGAGTGTACCGCTATTCGACGTGTGGCCACATGTGATTGTAACATTTTTTACATCAAACTCATTATCATTGATGACCGAAAATGTTGCGATCATAACAGTGCCAAAGCCGCCTTTTTCCCACGTCAATCCGCCAATTTTTATTTTTTGGAGTTGCGAAAGTCGATATTCTTTTACGTTTTGCTCCGCAAGCCTTAAATCGTTCCCGCTACCTCCACGAGATCCGAAGAGCATCGCTATGGCACAGATAAAAGCTACGATGCCGATCATCCGCGCGATCATAATCCACTTCCTTCATAACTATCTCGATAACGATTAGATCGAAAGTCTTAATTTAACGATAGAGCCGGATTAGAAACTTTGTTGATCCGCATTTAGAATGCGTTCAGAATACGATCTAGAAGGCGCCCCAACTACTTTATTAGTTCCGCCCGGGCCTCGCGTTTAACGATGCGAGCCAAGCAGTCCCTCGCAGGATCATGCTGAGCGGGGCTGATCCAAGTCGACAATCCGACCGGCTTGGCGTGCGGCACGCGCGTAGGCGGAGATCGGATGCGTGGGCCGGAAAGAGGTATCCCGTTCCAGGCCGATTGCGAGACCCGCACTCACCTCTTCAATCTCAGCTAGGCTCACATAGCCGAGTTCGGGCTCGCCGAAGCCAAGATCGCACAGCCCGTAGAGGGTGTCGCCGTCGGCCTCCATTGCGCAGATCAGCCACGTCGCTGGTCCCATGGGGTTGAACAGCTTGAGCACCGGGTGGGGATCACCGTCGCGATCACGGCCATTCGCCAGCAGCAGTTCACGGGTGGCAGCATCGATCAGGCGCATAAGGGGCTCCTCGCTCATGACGTGAGGAAGCCGTGCAGCCATTGGCGAGGGAGTGCGAGCTTGGAGGCGGATCAGCTGCATTCGCAAAACATCACAAAATGTAGCTTCTATGATATTTGCGGCTAAGCCTTTGATCCCATTGAGTGCGCCTACGTGCTCGCCCTCACTCGCGCCTGGAAATATCATACTTTGCTGCGAAACAGCTTGAAGTATGAGGTTTCGGTGAAGCAAGCGAGGGTGCCCACGGAGGCGGAGTTTAAGCGCCTCGCTGCAGTGGTAAGCCAGGGCCGCTACGGCCCTCGCAATCGGATGGCTCTCATGCTGAGCTATCTGGCGGGGCTCCGGGTGGGCGAGATCGCCTCACTTCGTTGGAGCGATCTCCTCGACGGAGAGGGCAAGGTGCGTGAACAGCTGCGGCTCAGCGCGGCCGTCACGAAGGGTGGGCACGCCCGGGTGGTGTTCCTCAATGCACGGCTACGACGCGAGATCGAGCAGTTCCGGTCCTCCCTACCCTCCTCCCCTCCCCGCGGGCGGCCAGTGCTGGTCACTCAGAAGCGAGCGGCATTCAGCCCGAACACCCTGTGTCAGCTTATGGGCGGATGGTATGATCAGGCGGGCTTGGAGGGCGGATCCAGCCATAGCGGTCGCCGGTGGTTCATCACACGCCTGGCTCATGCCGGTATCTCGCCCAAGGCCATCATGATGCTGGCGGGACACCGGCATCTTTCGACCACACAGCGCTACATCGACGTGAACGACGATATGATGCGTGCCGCTGTGGAGGTGCTATGATATATTCAGATAAAAATATATTGAGTTGTGTTTGCATTAGATAGCTTTCCAACCCTGTCTCGCCGCCTTGCATGCGCTTCTATCAGTCATGTTTTAGCGGAGTTCGCTGAGGCGCGCTGAAGTGTGACCGTTCCAGCGGTATTGAGCCCGTGATGCCAGTTACGGTTGGTCCAATATACACCTTCAAGCCAAATGTCTGACCCAATTCTCTCGACCACGAGGCTGGCAGCTCCATCATGGCAATCACTGTCAGTGACGACTGGAATCTTCGTTGTATTTCGATAGAGATAGTGCAGCATGATTGAACCGTCTTCTTCGTCGCGAACAGCTCTGACAAAGATCGTTTTCGACGTCGAGTACCGGTCGTCCGCCACGAGGTTCATGCGGATGTAAAATAGACGTGCAATAATTGTGACCTTTGCCTTCTTGGGCGATAACTGCACCGGTGTAGCGAATGGCTTAGATCGCTGCTCGATGGCAGGCCAGTTCGATTCCTGCGAAGCGATCCATTCGCCGTCAAGAGGTGGAAACCAACTACGGACTAAGGGGAGCCGGCAGAGCAACGGGAAGAGAAAGCTTTGGCCGATCAGGGTGATCACCAAGGCGGTTGTGGACGCTGAGCCAGACAGCAGCTTCCACCACTGGAGGATCGAGGCATGGTCCGCGGGAGGTGCAAGCCAAAACCAAACGGCGGTTACACCGGCCCACAGGAATCCTGCGAGCGTCAGGGCGCGTTTGATGCCAAGGATCTGATACATTCGCCGTTCACGCCTTGTTCGCGGGCCGTTGGCCACTTATGTAGGCTTGATCTGCTTAGGTTCGAAGGGTGCGGGTTCATGGCGCTCAACGCTCATCGCGTTTTCACGGGCCCTGCTGACGCTGACCACTACCTGGCCGCGTTGACGCTCGAGAAGCGGCGGGAGGACATACTGAGAGCCGCGCGGGATGCCTGCCGAAATGCGATTCGGTCGGGCCTTCGGGCGTGGGAGAGCCAGTTCCAGAGCAAGGCGCTTTTTGAAGCAGTAATTGCAGGAAGCGCTCCGAGTTCACTGAAACCGAAGTTCAGAATGCAGGGAAGCTTCGCCTATCGCACCCTGAACAACCCCGCCCAAAGTCCGCCGCAGGAGATTGACCTCGACGACGGGGTCTTTGTGCCGATTTCTTATCTCAAAAATAACGGACAAGTTCATCCGGCTCTGCTCAGTTCCGGCTATTTCGCTGCAGTTGAGGCACTACTCGCTCCCGTGTGCGATCGGAATAGTTGGAGACTTATCACCGACAAACCATCTTGTGTGCGGGTCGAGATCTCATCCGACGCCCACATCGATTTTGCGCTATACGCGATCCCCGACGAAGAATTTCGACAGTTAGTCGAAGCGGAGATCTTGGCAAAATCTATTACCGCGCAGGACGGCGTGATATTGCGAGAGCAGATCGAATTCGCTGAAGACGTTTATCGTGGTCTGCGTGAAGACCAAATTATGCTTGCGCATCGTCAGGAGGGATGGAAACCCTCTGATCCTCGCAAGCTGGAGGACTGGTTCAGGGAGGCACTTCGGCGCCACGGCGAGCAGGTCCGCCGCGTGTGCCGCTACCTGAAGGGATGGCGCGACAACGAGTGGGAGGCGTGCCGCCTTTCTTCGATTGCGCTCATGTCCTGCGTCGTCACAGTCTATGATGAGGCGGGTGAAAAGCCAGCGGACAACCGTGACGACCTTGCGCTTCTGGCGGTGGCAGAACGCCTGCCGGCCTTGCTGCAGGCCCGGATCGGCAATCCGGTCGTGGAAGGTCAGTATCTTGATGAGGGCTGGGCACCGGACGATCGGGTCAGCTTCATCAAGGGAGCAGAAGCGCTCCTAAGCCAGCTTCGCGACTCAATCTCTGTTACGGATAACACTCGGCATGCGCTTGCGAGCCTGATTCGTGCTTTCGGCAACCGCCTTCCCGATGATCACACGCTTATCAAGCCTGAAGAAGGCGCATCTATCGCAGCGCCTCAAGTCCTTAGTTCCGGTCTGATCAAGCAAATGGGTGGACAGCAAGAGCCGCAACAAGCCGTGAAGCGTGAGGGTGACCGTCGATATGGGTAACTGCTATGAGTTCAGCGCAGCAACCGCGCGCTGGACCGAGGCAGTCGAGATCATCGATAAGTGGCTCACAGCCTCAGCTTCAGGCGTGTCGCGGCTGAATAAAGACACTCTCGCCCTCTATCACACTCGCGATGTATGTTGCGGCTGGCGAATCCCTATTGGGTTCGCCACCGGCGAACGCCGCTTCGACATCTTGGTAGGATCGTCGTTTCCCTTCGAGGGACCACGTCTAGCGCTTGTAGACCGCCCACCGTACCTAACTTGGCCCCACATAGAGGCTGACGGCTGTATCTGCCTTCTGCCAGGCGGTGCAACGATCTCTTCGAACGATCCGGTTGCGGTGCTCAAGCATTTGCTCGATGAAGCGGTTCGATGGCTCGAAACATCGGAGGCGGGCACGAACATCGAAGACTTCCGTGCTGAGTTTCTATCGTACTGGTCTCCAGACGCTGATGCGCCTCTCGTCCGGAGCTTGGTTGAACCTCACGGACCATCCCGAGCAATCGTAGTCAACCGCTTCAAAGGGCTGTACGTACTGGCCGAGAGCGTGGCGGCCCTCAGTATGTGGCTTGATCACGCTCGGCTCGGTAAAACGCTTAAGGATCGTGAGATCGACCCCGCGCTGTTTGTGTGGCTCGATCAGCCGATGCTCCCAGACGAGTTTCCCGCAACACCGACGGACATAGTTGCTCGCGTGCGAGCTGCCGGTCTCGAGGGCCAATTAACTCGACTTGGCGCACAGCAGCTTCAGCGGATCGTCGTGTTGTTCGGTGCTCCAACGTCAAATGGACCAGCGTTTTGCGCAACGGTCCTCGTTATCTCTGGCCAGAATCAACCGCGCCGAGGCGCTCTACGAGCAAATAACTTCGAGCGCGGTTTCCGGCCTGGCCACACTCCAGCAGAGATACTCGCGCAACGCTTCCTTGGAGCAGGTCGGGTTCGTAAGGCTGCGGTAGAGCGTATGGACCCGAATTGGATTCACGGGCGGGATGCTGATCCGTATTTGCCAACTTTGCGAGCTTCGAAGGTTGTTGTTATTGGCTGTGGCTCGCTCGGGGCTCCCATCGCGCTGGGTTTAGCGCAGGCTGGCGTTGGGTCGCTTAACCTGATCGATCCCGACATACTGATGGCTTCAAACGTCGGGCGCCATCCACTGGGAGCGGCTGAGGTCGGCTTCCGCAAGGCTAGGGCGCTAGCCGAACGGATCCGGTCAAATTATCCGCATATCATTCGGGCTGAAGGGCATTGTGAGCAATGGGCAGCAACGCTGGCGCGGGCGCCAGAGCTGCTTGTCGGAGCAGACCTCCTGATTTCTACAATCGGTGATTGGGGTCCAGAGGCTGCTCTTAACGCTTGGCGAAGCGAGCAGAAGGATCGTCCGGATGTGCTTTTCGGATGGACTGAGCCCCACGCGGTTGCCGGGCATGCCGTCGGGCTGGTCCGCAATCAGGGGTGCTTTGCATGTGGCATGTCAGCTTGGGGCGAGCCCATGCTGCCTGTAGCTGCGTGGCCGCACGGGACAGGACAGCGTGGAGAGCCTGCCTGCGGGGTGATGTATCAGCCGTACGGCCCGGTTGAAGCAGCGCATGTTGCAGCCGTCATCACAGAAGCGGCGCTCGACATCTTGCTGCGCCGCTCCGATGCACCCTTTCATCGGATCTGGGTTGCACGCGAAAGCGTACTTATGCGGGCTGGCGGCGCGTGGAGTGAGCCGTGGAGAGATTTTGTTGGTGGGAGTCCTGAGGGCGGCTGCATCCTGGAACGGCCATGGCCCGCCGAGGCAGGTTGCTATGTATGTACTACGGTACAAGCATGATCGCATACCCAATAGGGGCTTCCGGACAGACTCTCATTTTTTCTGATCAGGTGTTACGCCATTTCGAGCGGCACCGGCAAGTCAATCGATCGCATAACGAAGCAGGTGGGCAGATATTCGCGCGCATCAATGGCAATGAAATTAATGTAATTGATGCGACAGGCCCACGACTTACAGACCGCCGCACGAGAACTAGCTTTGTACCAGATCGATATGCTGAACAAGTTGAAATCGATGAGCGATTTGTCAGGGGATTGCACTTCGTCGGCGACTGGCACACACACCCAGAAGATCAACCAAGCCCGTCGGCGATTGATCTGAGGAGTACCGCTGAGGGCGTGAGACTATCTAAACACTGCCTAAACGCCTTCGTACTTGTGATCGTCGGCAGGAGTCGATTTCCATATGGTCTTCACATTTCGTTGCACGACGGTTCAGCGCAGTATCTTCTAACGCCTAACGCGTGGGGTGCGCGCTGAGGACCAGTTCAGGTGCAGACAATCATCCACATTTCAGCGCCCGCGTCGACCGCAGGTTGCCACGACAATGATGCGGTTCCCGGCCGCACTCCATGCGGAAGACCGCCTTTCGTCATCATTCGCCTTGCACCAGGGCGGCCTTGGCCCTTACGGTCTGCGTGAATGATAGCAACGCCGCAATCCGCAACCATACGCACGCTCGCTGGCTTGCTCGCTGAAACATCGCGTACAGCTGGTCCGGCGTTCACCGGCGTCGGGGTAATCGTCACCGCGAAACCGGAGGTACTGCCAATCTTCCCACTGCGCCCGGTGAGCAGGATCCGGAATACCGAGGACGTCGTCAGTCTTCTTGCCTGCATCTCAACCGAGCAGAGCGAGTACCACGACGGGTTCCACGTCCTGTCGCCTGATCTGCGTGTTGCCTTGGTGGCGCAGTACTTCTCACCACCCATTTTGCCGCATGCAAAGGTTGACCGCGGTAAGCGATTTGGCGGGCGTTACTTGGCTGCGCTTTTCGGCTCCGCCTTGCCGGAGGTGATACTCACTGGCATCGCAAGTCGAGGATTTGGTGTTGCGATATTCGAATCCGGAGCAGAGCGAGTGCACGAGATGAGCCAGTGATCGGGCTTTTGCCGCTGCCCCGTCTGATCGGGATGATAGCAACAACATACGCATTCATAGTCGCCGTGGCTGTGTTGCTCGTATGGCAATACGGCTCTCACGATCAGAGCTTGCTCCGTATTGCACTCCTGGCGTTCAGTGGCGGGACTGCATTGCAGCTTGCAATCTCGGTATGGGTTTTTTTTGGTTGGCGAAAGATCTGGGAACGATTCCCGATTTTGGGCAGGGCGCTCTTTCCTGATCTGAATGGCGATTGAGTGATAAATATTAATTGGCATGGAAGCAAAGAGCAAGGGACCGTAAAAGCCCGTGCTGTCATCGATCAAGATTTTGCAAGCATTGGCATGCAGGTCTTTTCTGACGGCTCGGACTCTTTCACTCTAATGGCGCAAGCTAGCAGAGAGAAGAGATCTAAGACGCCGGTGCTGTATTACGTCTATGAGGTTCAGCCGCGCTCATCGGACCGAACGGCAGGACCGCCGTACCAAGGTGCTGCAATATTGCGGTACTACGAGGCAGAGGCGGGAGCACTGCGCGGCAATTACTGGACGTCGGCGGGGACACGTGGCGAATTTATCCTTAGGCGGAGATGAGTTAGCCACGTTGATGCAAGTTACACGTAGCAATTCCTACCGTAGCGCTTATACTATCTTCTAATTTCGTTGTGGGCATCCGTACAGGCAAGATGGAATGTCTACAGAAGGTCAGCTTCATACTCGCATCATGAGCGGATCCACTCCGGTCGCAGCCGATCTACTACACGCTCCAGCCGCACTTGCCCGTAATGCTTGTCGATCATGGCCAACGACGTGCGGCAGTTGCGAGCCACATCCAGCACCTCGGACCCATTGGCCAGTTGCTCGCTGATGTAGAAGTGACGGAGTGAGTACGGCGTGCGTTTGATCCCCCGGTGGTCCCGCTCCAAGCCGGCCGCCTTCAGCAGCTCGGTGAAGCCATTGGCCACCGACGTGATGCGTTTGCCCTGCTCACTTGCGAATACTGGATCGGCATCCACGGGCTCACGGCCCATGCTGCGCTCGAACAGCATCCATAGGGTGTCAAACCACGGGATCGCCGCCTTCTGCGGGATCGCCTTGCCGCTCTTGCCCTTGCCTCGAACCTGCAGCCGGATGTCGCGCTGGTCCACGGGCTTGCCCCGCCCTGCTCGGTAGCCCAGCACGTCGCCCCACGTGAGATTGTACATCTCCGTAGGCCGCAGACCCGAGAACGCGCCGATCATCACGTAGGCGTGCAGCAGGGTGCGATCCCGCCGGGTGTGATCGTCCAGCCGCTTGATGCGCCAGCGACGCTTGTCGCTGGCTTCCACCATGGCTCCGCTGCCGTCCATGATGGGGTCCACCAGCCGACTGAGGCTCACCTCCTGCAAACGAGCGAACTCGCTCGGCTCGAAGCTGGGTCGCCTGTTGTCCTGCGTGCGCCGGGTCTTGATAGTAACCTCTGGAGAGGTCTTGATGTAGCCCTGCCGTGACGCCCAACGCAGCAGCTGCCGCATCACCACCAGCTCGCCCCGTTGGCGGCTCAGAGAGGGCGCAGAGCGGCGTACGGGCCGACGTAGCCGGTGGCCTCCCCTCTCGTACTCGATGTGCGTGATGAGCTTGCCAGGGCCCTCGGTCCAGTAGGTGCGCCGCCACTCCGCATAGCGCTCCAGGTCGGCTTCGCTCACCGCATCAATGTGCTTCTGACCGAAGTAGCCTACGAAGTACCGGCGGATCACGGCGGGTTCGCTCTTGCCCTGGTCCGCCCGGCGTTCCCCACGCTCCACCTCGCGCAGGATCTGCGCGATGTACTCCTCGGCGACGCTCTCGAATGTACGGGCGCGGGCGGTGAGGCCTTGCTGTGCGCGATACGTTGCTTCGTACCAAATGGCCTCCGCCCGGCGCTGTGCCTCCCGGAGATCGTCGGTATCGAGGGAGCGCTTGAGCTGCCCCTGTCCGCGGATGCTGAAGCGCATCTGCCACTTGGTGCTGCCCGAGCGCTGGAACAGCTGGAAGCGGTCGTCTGGGACGTTGCCAGGGGGTCTCAAAGGGGCGGCCCTGTCTGGTTACTGTGGTGCAGCTGACTGCGCTTGAACCGCGCTAGGGTGCTTTCTGACCCCCCAGCAAAGCGTTACCCTCGCAGAGCAAATTTTGGGGGTGCGCTAGCACTGAGCTAGGAAGTAAAGCCGCCCTCGTGGTAGGGCAAGAAAGCAAAAACCCCGCTAATTGCTTAGCGGGGTTGAAACTTTGGTAGCGGAGGAGGGATTTGAACCCCCGACACAAGGATTATGATTCCTCTGCTCTGACCAACTGAGCTACTCCGCCGCGCGGTGGCCGGTTCGTGTCCGGCTCTGCGGTGGCGCGGATATAGGGGGAGGCGGGCGGGGCTGTCAAGGAACCGTCGCGGGCCTTTTCGCGCCCCGCCGTGGGCGGCGAGGCGCGAGGCTGACTCAGAGGGCGTCGCCCAGGATCTCGGCGACCTGCGGGATGTCCTTGTCGCCGCGGCCCGAGAGGTTGACGACCATCAGGTGGTCGCGCGGCAGGCTGGGGGCGAGCTCGGCGACCTTGGCGAGGGCGTGGGCGGGCTCGAGGGCCGGGATGATGCCCTCCATGAGCGAGCAGAGGCGGAACGCCTCCAGGGTCTCGCTGTCGGTCGCCGACAGGTAGGTGACGCGGCCCATCTCGTGCAGCCAGGCGTGCTCGGGGCCGATGCCCGGATAGTCGAGGCCCGCCGAGATCGAGTGCGCGTCGGCGATCTGGCCGTCGCCGTCCATCAGGAGGTAGGTGCGGTTGCCGTGCAGCACGCCCGGCTTGCCGCCGGTGAGCGAGGCGGCGTGCAGGCCGCTCGACACGCCGTGGCCGGCCGCCTCGACGCCGTAGATCGCGACCTCGCGGTCGTCGAGGAAGGGGTGGAACAGCCCCATGGCGTTCGAGCCGCCGCCGATGCAGGCGACGAGCGAGTCGGGCAGGCGGCCCTCCTGCTCCAGCATCTGCGCCTTGGTCTCGATGCCGATGATCGACTGGAAGTCGCGCACCATCGCCGGATAGGGGTGCGGGCCCGCCACCGTGCCGATGCAGTAGAAGGTGTCGGCGACGTTGGTGACCCAGTCGCGCAGGGCCTCGTTCATCGCGTCCTTGAGGGTGCGGGTGCCGGACTCGACCGGTACCACCTCGGCGCCGAGCATCTTCATCCGGAAGACGTTCGGCTTCTGCCGCTCGACGTCGACCGCGCCCATGTAGACGACGCATTTGAGCCCGAAGCGGGCGCAGAGCGTCGCCGTGGCCACGCCGTGCTGGCCCGCCCCCGTCTCCGCGATGATCCGCGGCTTGCCCATCCGGCGGGCGAGCAGGATCTGGCCGAGCACGTTGTTCACCTTGTGCGAGCCGGTGTGGTTCAGCTCCTCGCGCTTGAAGTAGATCTTCGCGCCGCCGAGGTGCTCGGACAGCCGCTCGGCGTGGTAGAGCGGGCTCGGCCGGCCGACGTAATGCGTGAGGTAGGCGGTCATCTCGGCCTGGAAGGCCGGGTCGGCCTTGGCCGCCGCGTAGGCCTCCTCCAGGGCGAGGATGTTCGGCATCAGCGTTTCGGCCACGAAGCGGCCGCCGAAGATGCCGAAGCGGCCGCGCTCGTCGGGGCCGGTGCGGAACGAGTTCGGGTTCTGGAGAGCGGTCACGGCGGGAGCTCTTTAGGTCTGGGAGGGTTTTACGGGTTCCTGATCGGCGGGCCTTACGCCCTTCGCGCCTTTGGGGCAATTTGCGGTTCGGACGCAGCCCGTCTCACGGCCGCCACGAAGGCGGCGATGCGGTCCGGATCCTTGCGGCCGGGGCTCAACTCGACGCCCGACGACACGTCGACCGCCTGCGCGGCGGTCACCGCCAGGGCCTCGGCGACCGTCCCAGGCGTCAGGCCGCCCGACAGCATGAACGGGTGGTCGCGGCCGGCGCCGGCCAGCAGCGACCAGTCGAAGGCGTGGCCGTTGCCCCCGGGCAGCACCGCGTTCGGCGCGGGCTTGGCGTCGTAGAGCAGCCGGTCGGCGATGCCGTGGTAGCCGGCGGCGCGGGCGAGGTCGTCCGCGGTGGCGATGCCGAGCGCCTTCATCACCGGGCGGCCGGTGCGGGCCTTCACGGCCGCCACGCGCTCCGGGCTCTCGTTGCCGTGGAGCTGGAGCCAGTCCGGATCGAGGGCGGCGACCACCGCCTCGACGAGGGCGTCATCGGGATCGACCAGCAGGGCGACGCGCTCGGCCCGGCCGCGGGCCTGCCGCGACAGGGCGGCGCCGAGGTCGAGGTCGACGTGGCGCGGGCTCTTGCGAAAATGCACGAGGCCGATCAGGTCGGCGCCGGCGGCGAGCGACGCCTCCAGGGTGTCGGGCGTGCTGAGGCCGCAGATCTTGACGAGGCAGGTCTTTGGGGAAGCGGGCGACATCCGGTCCCTATACGCCGATACGCCGCCGCCCGCACGTGTCGCGGACGCTCACGCCGGCTGCGTCAGGCTCTCCCACACCGCCGCCGCGGCGGCCAGATCCTCGATCGCGGCGCCGACCGACTTGAACACCGTGATCGCGTCCCGGCTCCGACGGCCGGGCGCCTCGCCCCGGCACAGGGCCGCGAGGTCGCCGGCGATCGCCTCGGGCGCCAGCGCGCCGGACTGGATCGCCACGGAGACGTCGCCTCCCTTTTTCAGGGCATCGGGGGTGTCGACGTAGACCGGCCCGCGCGACAGGGCCTCGTCGTCGGCCTCGCGCATCGCCGGCGTGAAGGCGCCGACGAGGTCGAGATGGGTGCCGGGCCGCAGCCAGGCGCCGCGCACCAGCGGCTCGGTCGAGAGGGTGGCGCAGGAGACGAGGTCCGCCTCCCCCACCGCCGCCGCGAGGTCGGTGACGGCGCGGGCGGCGAACCCTTCGGCGGCGAGGGCCGCGGCCAGGCGCGCTGCGCCCTCCGGGCGGCGGTTCCAGACCGCGACGTCGCGGATCGGCCGCACCGCGGCGTGCGCCCGCACGAGGAAGGGGGCGAGCGCGCCCGATCCCACCATCACCATGCGGGCGACATCCTCGCGGGCGAGGTGGCGGGCGGCGAGGGCCGAGGCGGCAGCGGTGCGCCAGAGCGTCAGGCGTGCCCCGTCGAGGAGCGCCAGCGGGCGGCCGTCGCGCCCGTCGCAGAGCAGGACCCCACCCTGGATCGTGTCGAGGCCGTGGGCGGGGTTGCCCGGGAACAGGGTCAGAATCTTGACCCCGACATAGTCGGCCGTCCAGGCCGGCATCAGCAGCAGCGAGGCCCCGTCGGGCGCCGTCTCGATCGCGTGGTGGTGGCGCGTCGGCGCCGTCGCGCCGGCCCGGAAGGCGACGTTGAGGGCGTCGATCATCCGGAGCGGGGTGAGGCCTGCGTCGATCTCGGCCTCGCCGATCAGCCGCATCTCAGGCGCGGCTCACCGGGGCCGGCAGGGCGGTGCGGCCGACCGTCGGTGTGTGGGCCGAGGCGGTCTGGCGCAGGCGCTCCGCCTCGCCCCGCAGCCGGGTGAGCTCGCGGCCCTTGGCGCGGCGGTCGCGGCGGGTGTCGCCCTGGCCGAGCCAGGAGCCGATGCCGCCGACCACGATGCCGACCGCCACCGCGGCGAAGATCAGCGCGTAGAGCGGCATCGGCAGGCTGAAGGCCGGCGTCCCGTTCGAGAACGGATCGAAGGACAGCATCACCGGCTGGCGGTTGGCCACCGCCAGGAGCACGACCACGATCGCGATGGGCAGCAGGATCAGGCCCTTGAGGAAGCGGATCATCGGGAAACCCGGTCTTTCGTCGGTGATGCGGGAAGGGAGCGGGGCCGCCGGAGGGTCGAGCCCCTGCACAAGTGTAACGCGCGGTGACCCGAGCGCCAGGGTCAGCTCGCGGCGGCCTCGGCGTGGCTCGGCTCGTCGGCGCCGATCCCGGCGGCGTTCAGGCGCAGGCGCATCTCCTTGCCGGTCTTGAACACCGGGATTGCCTTCTCGGCCACCGCCACGGCAGCGCCGGTGCGCGGGTTGCGGCCGCGCCGCGCCTCCCGGCGCTTGACCGAGAACGCGCCGAAGCCGCGCAGCTCGACCCGGTCGCCCCGCGCCAGCGCGTCCGCGATCGTGTCGAGGATGGCGTTGACGATGTTCTCGACGTCGCGCTGATACAGGTGCGGGTTCTGCTCGGCGATCTTGAGCACCAGCTCGGACTTGATCATGGGCGGTAGGGTCTCGACTGAGGCGGGGCCGGCCGGGGGATGCTGCTGCTGCGCGAGGGCTAGAGCACTTCACGATCGCGTTGCAATCGCGAAGCTCTCTACGCCCGTGTTTGCCGCATGTTCTTCGACGAACCGGTATCCACTTCGTCGAGAAAATGCTCTGTCTCGTGCCTTACGGGCGCCAGACCGCGAGAAGGCCGCCCTGGGCCAGGCTTTCCGTCTCGGGGCCGGCCTGCCGCAGCCGGGCGGCGAGGTCGTCGTAGCCGAGGAGCCCGGCGCCGACGGCCGCGGCCGAGAACAGGCCGAAACGGTTGTCGGAGCGCGGCTTCCAGTCCCGCACCGGCAGGTCCTTGGCCACGCCCTTCTCGCGCTCGAGCCAGGCGATGGCCTGGCGCTCGTTGCCGGTCTCGTCGATCAGGCCGAGCGGCACGCTCTGGCGACCGCTGAACACCCGGCCGTCGGCGACCGCCTTGATCTGGTCGGGGTTCATCTTCCGGCGCTCGGCGACCAGGTCCTTGAACCAGCCGAAGGTGTCGCCGACGATCGCCTGGAGGGCGGCGCGGGCTTCCGGCGGGGTCGGGTGGAAGCCGCTCGGCTCGGCCTTGAGCGGCGAGGACTTCACCTCCTCCACCTTCACCCCGACCTTGTCGAGGAGGCCCGAGACGTCGGGGTACTGGAACAGCACGCCGATCGAGCCGACGAGGCTGGTCTCGCGGGCGACGATGTGGTCGGCGGCGATCGCCGTGATGTAGGCGCCGGAGGCGGCCGTGCCGTCGACGAAGGCGACGATCGGCTTCTTCTCGGCGAGCGCGCGCAGGTTGCGGAAGAGTTCTTCCGAGCCGGTGGTGGTGCCGCCCGGCGAGTTGATCGCCACGACGACCCCCGAGACCGCGCTCGAATCGCCGACGCGCTTCATCAGCTCGCGGGTCTTCTCGCTGCCGGCGATGAAGCCGTCGATGCTGATGCGGGCGATCTGCGGCGTGACGGCGGAGAGGCCCCTGCCCCCGGCCGCCCGCCAGCCGACGGCGCCGGCGGCGACGATGAGCGCCCCGATCCCGATCGCGCGCCACACGGACAGCTTCCGGCGCAAGGACCGCCGGTCGAGGAGTAGTTCGGCATCGATGGCCATGCGGCGCCCGTATCCTGGTCAGACTCCGGAAGGCGCCGTCCTGCCGGGTGGTTCCCTGCAAGTCCTTGGCGCACCTCGCTCCCGGGCTGTTCTACCCCCGGCCGTCGCGCAGCGGCAAGACCGGTTTTGCGGGCATCCCCCTCCCCGATCGCGGTAATCCGGACACGAGAACGCCCGCGCGGAGGCTGTCCGCGCGGGCGTTCGATCTCATCGGGGTGTCCGGGCCGGCTGGCCCGGACGGGTGTCCCTTACTTCTTGTCGCCCTGGCGGGCCTTGAGGGCCGCGCCGAGGATGTCGCCGAGCGAGGCGCCCGAATCGGCGGAGCCGTACTGGGCGATCGCCTCCTTCTCCTCGGCCATCTCGAGCGCCTTGATCGAGAGCTGGACGCGGCGGGCCTTGCGGTCGAACTGCGTCACGCGCGCATCGAGCTTCTCGCCGGCGGCGAAGCGCTCGGGGCGCTGGTCGTTGCGCTCGCGGGCGAGGTCGGCCCGGCGGATGAAGGCCTGGAGGTCGGAATCGACGATCTTGACTTCGATGCCGGAGTCCTTGACCTCGAGCACCTCGCAGGTGACGACCTGGTTCTTGCGGATGCCGTCACCGGCATCGGCGAAGGGGTCGCCGGCGAGCTGCTTGATGCCGAGCGAGATGCGCTCCTTCTCGACGTCGACGTCGAGAACCTGGGCGCGCACCACGTCGCCCTTCTTGAACTCGTCGATGACCTGCTCGCCCGGACGGTTCCAGTCGAGGTCCGAGAGGTGGACCATGCCGTCGACGTCGCCCTCGAGGCCGATGAACAGACCGAACTCGGTCTTGTTCTTGACCTCGCCCTCGACCTCGGTGCCCTGCGGGTGCTTCTCGGAGAAGGCCTCCCACGGGTTCTGCAGGGTCTGCTTGAGACCGAGCGAGATGCGGCGCTTGACCGGATCGACCTCCAGGATCTGAACCTCGACCTCCTGGGAGGTGGAGACGATCTTGCCCGGATGGACGTTCTTCTTGGTCCAGCTCATCTCCGAGACGTGGATCAGGCCCTCGATCCCCGGCTCCAGCTCCACGAAGGCGCCGTAGTCGGTGATGTTGGTCACGCGGCCCTTGAGCTTGGCGTTGACCGGGTAGCGGGCGGCGATGCCCTCCCACGGATCGGCCAGGAGCTGCTTGATGCCGAGCGAGATGCGGTGCGTCTCGTGGTTGATCTTGATGATCTTGACCTTGACGGTCTGACCGATGTTGACCACCTCGGACGGATGGTTGACGCGGCGCCACGCCATGTCGGTGACGTGCAGCAGGCCGTCGATGCCGCCGAGGTCGACGAACGCACCGTACTCGGTGATGTTCTTGACCACGCCGTCGATGACCTGACCCTCTTCGAGGTTGGCCACCAGCTCGGAGCGCTGCTCGGCCCGGCTCTCCTCGAGCACGGTGCGGCGCGACACCACGATGTTGCCGCGGCGGCGATCCATCTTGAGGATCTGGAACGGCTGCGGCGTGCCCATCAGCGGGGTGACGTCGCGGACCGGGCGGATGTCGACCTGCGAGCGCGGCAGGAACGCCACGGCGCCGTCGAGGTCGACGGTGTAGCCGCCCTTGACCTGGTTGAAGATCGTGCCGGTGACGCGCTCGTTGTTCTCGAACGCCTTCTCGAGCTTGACCCAGCTCTCCTCGCGGCGCGCCTTGTCGCGCGAGATGACAGCCTCGCCGAGGGCGTTCTCGATCCGGTCGACGTAGACCTCGACCTCGTCGCCGACGCCGATCGGCTGGTCACGGCCGGGGCCCGTGAACTCCTTGAGGGCGACGCGGCCCTCGGTCTTGGCGCCGATGTCGATGACGGCGACGTCCTTCTCGATCGCCACCACGCGGCCCTTGACCACGGAGCCTTCCGTGATCTCGTGCTCCCGGAACGACTCTTCCAGGAGGGCGGCGAAATCCTCGCGGCTCGACGCGGCGCCTTGCAAACCTGCGGACATTGATGCTCCCTTTCGTCCCACCCTATCCGGGGGGACGGCGCCGGCGGCTCGTATCAACGGGCCGCTTCCGCCCGCCGGAGTCCCGAGAGTCCTCTCGGAACCGCCGCTCCCCGAAATGGGTCGCGGGCCGGCGCGTGATCGACGGGCGAAAACGTGTTTTTCCGGACGATCCGGCCGGAGCGCGATGCGGCGGGCTCGTCGCCCCCGCATGCGGCATCCCGGCATCGGACCACCGGAGGTTGGGCCGATACAGGAAAAGCGATCCTCCGGCAAGGCGTTGCCGCCGGCCCGACGCGGCATTTCGGCGAGGCGGTCCCGTCTTGCCGACACGCGCAACTCCGGGTTACCCATCCATAGCCTGAAACCATTCTCATGTTCGGGCTTGGACTTCGGGCTCGGTGGGACGATCCGCGGGGGATGCCCTCGCCGGAACGCCGCACCCCAGCAAGCAAGAGCACGCCGGTCCAGGCGTGATCCGGGAGGAACGGGGCGCGGGCCGGACGGCCGCGGCGCCGCGATGCGTGACTGAAATCGACAGGGAGGCGGGGCGCCGCGACCGGAGCCATGTCCGCGGGGCGCCCAGGAAACCTCCCGAAGCCGGAGGGCGACGATGATCAAGCTCAACGTGAACGGTGAGGACCGCCGCTTCGACGGCGATCCCGAGATGCCGCTCCTGTGGTACCTGCGGGACGAGCTCGGCCTGACGGGCACCAAGTTCGGCTGCGGCGTCGCGGCCTGCGGCGCCTGCACCATCCATGTCGGCGGCACCGCGGTGCGGGCCTGCCAGACCCCGGTCTCGGCCGCCGACGGCCAGCCGGTGGTGACGATCGAGGGCCTGTCCCCGGACGGCAACCACCCGGTCCAGGCCGCCTGGCGCGAGCTCAACGTGGCGCAGTGCGGCTACTGCCAGACCGGGCAGATCATGCAGGCGGCGGCGCTCCTCAAGGATACGCCGAAGCCGACCGATGCCGACATCGATTCAACGATGAGCGGCAATCTCTGCCGCTGCGGCACCTATCCGCGCATCCGCGCCGCCATCAAGCAGGCGGCCGGACTGACCCCGAAGGCCGGCCAGGGAGATCGCCTGTGATTCACGACCTCTCCTCCTTCCTCAAGGCTGCCCCGTCAGAGGAGCCGGAATCCGCGATCCTCAAGGCCTCGCCCGGCCAGCTCAGCCGCCGTGGCCTGCTCGCGGGCGCGGGCGCCCTGGTGCTCGCCCTGTCGCTGAAGCCCCAGGACCTGAAGGCCGCCGAGAAGGGCTTCGGCGCCGACGGCATGCCGCATGGCTGGCGCGACGATCCCACCCTGTTCGTGGCGATCGCCCCCGACGGCACCGTGACGGTGACCTGCACCCGCTCGGAGATGGGCCAGGGCGTGCGCACCTCGGTGGCGCTCGTCGTCGCCGACGAGCTCGATGCCGACTGGGCCAAGGTCAAGGTCGCCCAGGCGCACGGCGACGAGGAGCGCTTCGGCAACCAGGACACCGACGGCTCGCGCTCCCTCCGGCACTTCTTCATGCCGCTGCGCCGCGCCGGCGCCGCCGCCCGCACCATGCTGGTCGAGGCCGCCGCCAAGCAGTGGAACGTGCCGGCCGGTGAGGTCACCGCCGAGAACCACGCCCTCGTCCACGCCAAGTCCGGGCGCCGCATCGCGTTCGGCGACGTGGCGCAGGCGGCCGCGAGCGTACCGGTGCCGGATCGCGCCTCGGTCAAGCTCAAGGACCCGTCGGCCTTCCGCTACATCGGCAAGGGCCGCATCGGCCTCATCGACAACGCCGGCATCACCACCGGCAAGGCGCAGTACGGCCTCGATACCCGCGTCGAGGGCATGCTCTACGCCGTGGTCGCGCGGCCCCCGGTCTTCGGCGGCAAGGTCAAGAGCTTCGACGAGGCGGCGGCCATGAAGGTGCCGGGCGTCGTGAAGGTCGTCACCATCGATCCGCCGGCCCCCCCTTACGAGTTCATGCCGACCGGCGGCGTCGCGGTCGTCGCCCGCAACACCTGGGCGGCGATCAAGGGCCGCGAGGCGCTGAACGCCACCTTCGAGGACGGCCCGAACGCCTCCTACGATTCCGACGCCTATCGGGCCACCCTGGAGGAGGCCGTGCGCAAGCCCGGCAAGGTGGTGCGCCAGGAGGGCGACGTCGACGCGGCGATGAAGAAGGCGGCCAAGCGCCTCGAGGCCGAGTACTACATCCCCCATCTGGTCCAGGCCCCGATGGAGCCGCCGGCCGCGACCGTGCGGATCGCCAAGGACGGCAAGATCGAGGCCTGGGGCTGCGTGCAGTCGCCCCAGGCCGCCCGCGACCGCATCGCCAAGCGCCTCGGGATCGATCCCAAGGACGTCACGGTGAACGTCACGCTGCTCGGCGGCGGCTTCGGCCGCAAGTCGAAGCCCGACTACTTCGTCGAGGCGGCGCTCTGCTCGAAGGCGATGGACGGGGCCCCGGTCAAGATGACCTGGACCCGCGAGGACGACCTCCACCACGGCTACTACCACACCGTCTCGGTGGAGCGGCTGGAGGCCGGCCTCGACGACAAGGGCATGCCGATCGCCTGGCTGCACCGCAGCGCGGCCCCGACCATCGGCTCGACCTTCGTCGCCGGCGCCAACGAGCAGATCCCCATCGAGCTCGGGATGGGCCTCGTCAACGTGCCGTTCAACATCCCCAACATGCGGATGGAGAACCCGCCCGCCGACGCGCACGTGCGCATCGGGTGGTTCCGCTCGGTCTCGAACATCCCGCGGGCCTTCGCGGTGCAGTCGTTCCTGGACGAGCTCGCCCACATGGCCGGCCGCGACCCGAAGGACTACCTCCTCGACGTGATCGGCCCGGCCCGGATCATCGATCCGGTCAAGATGGGCGATGCCTGGAACTACGGCGAGGATCCCTCGCGCTATCCCTACGACACGGGCCGCCTGCGCAACGTGATCGAGGCGGTGGCGCAAGGGGCCGGCTGGGGCCGCAAGGTGGAGAAGGGCCGCGGCCTCGGCATCGCGGCGCATTACAGCTTCGTGACCTACACGGCGGCCGTCGCCGAGGTCGAGGTGTCGCCGAAGGGCGAGGTCACCGTCCAGCGGGTCGACATCGCCATCGACAGCGGCCAGCAGGTCAACCCGGAGCGGGTGCGCTCGCAGCTCGAGGGCGCGGTGGTGATGGGCATGGGCCTCGCGCTCACCGCCCAGATCACCTTCAAGAACGGCCGCGCCGTCCAGGACAACTACGACACCTACGAGCTCACCCGCATCGACGCGGCGCCCAAGATCATCAACGTCCACCTCGTGCAGGGCGGGTCCTGGGACAAGCCGCTCGGCGGCGTCGGCGAGCCCGGCGTGCCGCCGGTGGCCCCCGCCATCGCCAACGCGATCTTCGCGGCGACCGGCCGGCGCATCCGCCAGCTGCCGATGCGCGACAAGCTGAGCGCGTAGCAACGATCCCGCGGGGCCGCGCGCCCCGCGGAACGACACGAGGGGCCGCCTCCCGCCGGGAGCGGCCCCTTTTTGCTGCAATGATTCCCGTGCGGGGGAACCCCTGGCCCCGGGCCGGGGTTCGCGACCAGGGTTCGATCGGGCCAAGGTTCGCCGTTGAAGGCGCTCGCCTCGGACCCGGAACGGGAGAGACACGCCATGAAGCTCATCCTCGCCGCCGGCCTTCTCGCCGGCCTCGCCGGTCCCGCCCTCGCGGGCGCCTGCGGCACCGAGATCTCGTCCCTGGAGCCGCGCCTCGACGCGAAGAGCCGCGAGACCATCTCCGCGTCGAGCGGCGGCAAGGAGGTGGCGTCGCGCCGCGAAGCCCAGGCCGAGGCGGCGGCCGAGAAGGGCACCAGCCCCTCGACCCTGCCCAAGGGGCCCGCCCCCGGCTCGACCGAATCCCAGGCCACCGCCGACGTCGCCAAGGCGAGCGGCGGCGGCACCGGGGTGATGGAGGCGCGCGCCAGCCTCAACCGCGCCCGCGAGCTCGACAAGAACGGCGACGAGGCCGGCTGCATGAAGGCGCTCTCGGACGCCAGGGAGCAGATGGACAAGTCGTGACGGGGGAGACACTCCCCGCCGCGGGGTGAGGCAGCGCACATCCCGGTCCGGTTCTTCGCGCCCGGGTCTGGTCCGCTGCAATGCAGCGCCCACATCTCACGGGCATCGCCCGGCCCTTGAAGCCGGGCTCGATCCGGAGATGATCTCAGTGCCCTCCCTGTTCGATCCGATCCAGCTCGGCGCCATCTCGGCGCCGAACCGCATCCTGATGGCGCCGCTGACCCGCGGCCGTGCCTCGCGCTCGCACGTGCCGACCCCGATCATGGCCGAGTACTACCGCCAGCGCGCCGGCGCGGGCCTCATCATCAGCGAGGCCACCGGCATCTCGCAGGAGGGCACCGGCTGGCCGTTCGCGCCGGGCCTGTGGAGCCCTGAGCAGGTCGAGGCCTGGAAGCCCGTGGTGGCCGCGGTGCACGAGGCCGGCGGGCGCATCGTCGCGCAGCTCTGGCACATGGGCCGGCTGGTCCATCCCGACTTCCTCGGCGGGCAGAAGCCGGTCTCGTCCTCGGCCACGACCGGGCCCGACCAGGCCCACACCTACGAGGGCAAGAAGCCCTACGCCGAGGCGCGGGCGCTACGCGAGGACGAGATCCCGCGGGTGCTCGAGGACTATGCCAAGGCCGCCCGCAACGCGATCGAGGCCGGCTTCGACGGGGTGCAGATCCACGCCGCGAACGGCTACCTGATCGACCAGTTCCTGCGATCGAACTCGAACCTGCGCCAGGACCGCTACGGCGGGCCGGTCGAGAACCGCATCCGCCTTCTCGCCGAGGTCGCCCGCACCGTCGTCGACACCGTCGGCGCCGACCGTACCGGCGTGCGCCTGTCGCCGAACGAGCCGATCCAGGGCGTCGACGACCCCGAGCCGCAGGCCCTGTTCCCGGCCGCCGCCGCCGCCCTGTCGGAGATCGGCGTCGCCTTCCTCGAACTGCGCGAGCCGGGCCCGGACGGCACCTTCGGCAAGGCCGCCCGCCCGGCGGTGGCACCAGCGATCAAGGCCGCCTTCCGCGGGCCGCTGGTGCTGAATTCCGACTACGACGGGCCGAAGGGCCAGGCGGCCCTCGACGAGGGCCGCGCCGACGCGATCGCGTTCGGCCGCACCTTCCTCGCCAATCCCGACCTGCCGGAGCGGATCGCCAAGGGCGCGCCCCTCAACAAGGACAACTACAAGACCTGGTACAGCCAGGGCCCGGAGGGCTACACCGACTACCCGGCCCTCGGCGCCGCCTGAGCCGGGCGGGCCGGTGCGTGCAGTGCAGCACGATCCGGCTTGACGCGCGGGCCGGCGTTTGCGACGCCCGCGGCACCTGCCTGCGACGGGCAGGTGCCGTCCCGCCGGACGGCTTCGTCGCGGCACGCGGAGACGACGCGCATGAGCAACCCGACGCCGGCCACCTCCCAGGAGCCGAAACAACTGCTTCATCTGGTCTTCGGGGGCGAGCTGACCGACCTCGACAGCGTCACCTTCCGCGACCTCTCGAAGCTCGACGTGGTCGGCATCTTCCCCGACTATGCCAGCGCCGCCATGGCCTGGAAGGCGAAGGCGCAGCAGACGGTCGACAGCGCCCAGACCCGCTACTTCATCGTGCATCTCCACAAGCTGCTGCAGCCTTGAGGCGACCGATGCCATCGCGGCCGCACTCCTGCACAGGAATGCAGGGGTGCTGCGCAGCCGTGCGGGCATGAAGGCATTGTGACGGTATCCCGGCACTGGTAAGAGCCTCGCCCGTCACACCAGAGCATCGTCGCGCGAGGGGCCCGTGCTCGCGCGAAGCGCGATGCGATCCTCCCCTCGCCCCGGCGCGCGCGGGCCTCCCTCAAGGGCACCGCGCGGCAGCGCCGGGGCCGTTCGCGCGGGCCACGATGGAAGCACGATGAAATCCTCGATCAAGATCGTCGCCGGCAACGCGAGCCGCCCGCTGGCCGAGGCGATCGCGGCCTATCTCGAGAAGCCGCTGGCGGTCTGCTCGGTGCGCCGCTTCGCCGACATGGAGATCTTCGTCGAGCTCCAGGAGAACGTGCGCGGCGAGGACGTGTACATCGTCCAGTCGACCTCGTTCCCGGCCAACGATCACCTGATGGAACTGCTCATCATGATCGACGCCGCGCGGCGCTCCTCGGCGCGGCGGATCACCGCCGTGCTGCCCTATTTCGGCTATGCCCGCCAGGACCGGCGCACCTCCGGCCGGACCCCGATCTCGGCCAAGCTCGTGGCCAACCTCATCACCGAGGCCGGCGCCGACCGGGTGATGACTCTCGACCTGCATGCCGGCCAGATCCAGGGCTTCTTCGACATCCCGACCGACAACCTGTTCGCCGCCCCCGTGATGGTGCGCGACATCAAGGAGCGGCTCGACCCCGCCGACATGATGGTGGTGTCGCCCGACGTCGGCGGCGTGGTGCGCGCGCGCGCGCTCGCCAAGCGCATCGACGCGCCGCTCGCCATCGTCGACAAGCGCCGCGACCGGCCCGGCGAATCGGAGGTGATGAACATCATCGGCGAGGTCGAGGGCCGCTCCTGCATCCTCGTCGACGACATCGTCGATTCCGGCGGTACGCTCGTCAACGCCGCCGAGGCCCTGCTCGCCAAGGGCGCCAAGGACGTCTCGGCCTACATCACCCACGGCGTGCTCTCGGGGGGCGCGGTGTCGCGCATCGCCTCCTCGAAGCTGAAGGAGCTGGTCATCACCGACTCGATCCAGCCGACCGCCGCGGTGAAGCTCGCCCGCAACATCCGCGTCGTCACCATCGCGCCGCTGCTCGGCGAGGCGATCGGGCGTACCGCCGACGAATCGAGCGTGTCGAGCCTGTTCGCCTGAGCGACCCGGCCGCTTCCGCGTTCCCGCCCGCCGGCGCGCCCGGCGGGCGTTTCGCGTCGTAAGCAGCGACAGGATCGTTGCGAAAGCGGTTTGCGCCGGGCCCGCGACGCGCCTATATATCGGACGATTCCCTCACAGCGTGAGACAGGCCGTCCTGACCATTCCGGGACGCCGGCGGAACCTCCCGGTTCCGCCCCGGGCGCCCTGTCGCCGTCGAGAGGCCCGTGTCAGTACAGGGCCGCTTCCCGGACGGGCGGCCGTCGCGCTCCCGCGTGAAGGAGCGCCCCGAGGAGGTGTGGAATGTCCCAGGGACCGTTGATGCCGAAGGCGACGGCCGTCTGGCTCGTCGAGAACACGTCGCTGTCCTTCGATCAGATCGCCGATTTCTGCAAGCTCCACCCGCTCGAGGTGAAGGGCATCGCCGACGGCGAGGTGGCGGCCGGCATCAAGGGCCTCGACCCGGTCTCGACCGGCCAGCTCACCCGCGAGGAGATCGAGCGGGCGCAGGGAAACCCGAACCACCGCATGAAGGTGGCGGTCTCGAAGGTGAAGCTGCCGGAGGTGAAGCGCACCAAGGGACCGCGCTACACGCCCCTGTCGCGCCGCCAGGACCGGCCGAACGCCATCCTGTGGCTGTTGCGCAACCACCCGGAGCTGAAGGACGCGCAGGTGATGCGCCTCGTCGGCACCACCAAGTCGACGATCCAGCAGATCCGCGAGCGCACCCACTGGAATTCCGGCTCGCTGCAGCCGATGGATCCGGTGACCCTCGGCCTGTGCTCGCAGATCGACCTCGATTTCGAGGTCCAGCGCGCCGCCAAGGACCGTCCGCTGGTGGAATCCGCCGAGGGCGGCGCCACCCTGATGCCGCCCGAGCTCTCGGTGCTGCCCGAGCCCGAGGAGCGCGAGGAGGAGCGCCGTCCCGGGCGCGAGGAGCGCATCGACGCCGATTCGGTCTTCGCCCGCCTCAAGCCGATGCGGAAGGGCGGAGAGGACGAGGACGACGACGAGTATTGAGTTTGTCCGGGGCGGTCGTTTCCAGTCGACGCCACGATGGCTGCCGCGTCACCCTCCCCCCTCTGCGGGGGAGGGTTCGGGCGGTGTGCCTCACGTCTCGAACAGCGATCCTTGCAAGGCGCCCTCCGCGGGCGCCTTCTTCGTGTCCGCGCCGCTCTCCCTGCGCTTGGCCGCCCGACGCGGAGCCGGCTTCGGCGGGGTCGTGGGGCCAGCGCCCTCCACGGTCGCGGCCACCCGCCCGTCGGCGAACTCGACCGTCACCCGTCCGGCCGCCTGCGCCCCCGCCGCCGACCCGACCGGCGTGCCGGCCTCGTCGAGCACCAGTGCGTAGCCGCGCGCCAGCACCGCCCGGTAGTTGAGGCTGGAAAACAGCGCGGTCGCCCGCGACAGCCGACCGGCGAGGCGCTCCAGACCCTGGCCCGGCGCCCGGTCCAGCCTGCGTGAAAGCCCGTTCAGCCGCTCGCCCTGCACCGCCAGCACCCGCTCCAGGGCGTGGCGCGGACGGTGGTCGATCGCCGCCAGACGCTCGCGGGCCCGCGCCAGGCGCAAGGACGGCGGATTGCGGGCGAGGGCCTGGAGCGCCCGGTTGAGGCGGCTCTGCGCGTCCCGCGCATTGGCGGCGAGCGCTGGTGCCAGGCGGGCCTCCGCCAGGTCCAGGCGCTGGCGCTTCTGGGCGAGCAGCGCCTCCGGGCCCGGCAACGCCCGGGTCAGGCCGCGCAACTCGCCCCGGCGCTGGTCGACGAGGCGCAGGAGCGCGCCGGCATGACGCCGGCTCAGGGAGTCGAGGTCGACCAAGAGTTCGTGCAGCACCGGCACCGCCATCTCGGCGGCGCCGGTCGGGGTGGGCGCACGGCGGTCGGCGGCGTGGTCGATCAGCGTGACGTCGGTCTCGTGGCCGACGGCGGAGATCAGCGGGATCGCGCTCGCGGCCGCGGCCCGCACCACGATCTCCTCGTTGAAGCACCACAGATCCTCGATCGAGCCGCCGCCGCGGGCGACGATCAGGACGTCCGGCCGCGGGATCGCGCCGCCGGGTTCGAGGGCGTTGAAGCCGTGGATCGCCGCCGCGATCTCCTCGGCCGCCCCCTCCCCCTGCACCCGCACCGGCCAGACCAGGACGGGACGCGGGAAGCGGTCGGCGAGGCGATGCAGGATGTCGCGGATCACGGCGCCCGTCGGCGAGGTGACGACGCCGACGACCGTCGGCAGGTAGGGCACCGGCCGCTTGCGGGCGGCGTCGAACAGTCCTTCCGCGGAAAGCAGGCGCCGGCGCTCCTCCAGGAGCGCCATCCAGGCACCGGCCCCGGCAGGCTCCAGCGAATCGACCACGATCTGGTAGGCGGACTTGCCCGGATAGGTCGTGATCCGCCCGGTGACCACGACCTCCAGCCCCTCCTTGGGCTTGTGGCGCAGCCGCAGCATCGTGCCCTTCCAGATCACGGCATCGATCTTGGCGCCGCCGTCCTTGAGGCTGAAATAGGCATGGCCGGAGCCGTGCGGGCCGCGATAGCCCGAGATCTCGCCCTTGAGGCGCACGTGGCCGAACGCATCCTCCAGGGTGCGCTTGAGGGCGCCCGCCAGCTCGGTGACCGACCATTCGGGCACGTTGGCGATCGGGGCGGCGGGGTAAGCGGAGTGGGCGGAGGCGGACATCGGCCTCAAGGCTACCGGCTCGGGCCGAACCGCGGAAGGCCGCCCCGCCGCATGATCCGGTACGTTGCCCCCGCGCATCACTCCCGGTTGCCGCGGGGACCCGCCTTCCCTAAACCGTCGCGCGAGACACGAGGTTTCCGGAACCGGCGATGCGCGACCAGCACCCCCTCACCCTCCTGCTGATCGGCTCCGGCGGGCGCGAGCACGCGCTGGCCTGGAAGCTGGCGCAGAGCCCGCTCTGCCGGCGCCTGCTGATCGCCCCGGGCAATCCGGGCACCGCCGCCCACGGCACCAACCTCTCCCTCGACGTGGCCGACCACGCCGCGGTGATCGCCGCCTGCCGGCGCGAGGGCGTCGATTTCGTGGTGGTCGGCCCCGAGGCGCCGCTGGTGGCCGGGCTGGTCGATGCGCTCTCGCAGGCGGGCATCCGCGCCTTCGGGCCGAGTGCCGCGGCGGCGCAGCTCGAAGGCTCGAAAGCCTTCACCAAGGAACTGTGCCGGGACTTCGCGATCCCGACCGCCGCATTCGCGCGCTTCCGCGCTGTCGAGCCGGCGCTGGCCGCCTTACGCGCCGGCCGCGTCCCGGTCGTCGTCAAGGCGGACGGCCTCGCCGCCGGCAAGGGCGTGGTGGTGGCCGAGACCCTGGAGCAGGCGGAAGCGGCCGTGGAGAACATGCTCGGCGGCGGGATGGGCGCCGCCGGGGCCGAGGTGGTGATCGAGGAGTGCATGGTCGGCGAGGAGGCGAGCCTGTTCGCGCTCTGCGACGGCACCCGCGCCGTGCTGCTCGGCACCGCGCAGGACCACAAGCGCGTCCATGACGGCGACAAGGGGCCGAATACCGGCGGCATGGGCGCCTATTCCCCCGCCCCGGTCCTCACGCCCGAGCTCGAGGCCGAGGTGATGGCGCGGATCATCCGCCCGACCCTCGACGGGATGCGCGCGCGGGGAACGCCGTTCTCCGGCATCCTCTATGCCGGGCTGATGCTGACCGCCGACGGCCCGATGCTGATCGAGTACAACACCCGCTTCGGCGATCCCGAATGCGAGGTGCTGATGCCGCGCCTCGCCTCGGACCTGCTGCCGCTGCTCGTCGCGGCCGCCGAGGGCGACCTCTCGGGCGTCGTGCCGGACTGGCGCGACGAGGTCGCGCTGACCGTCATCATGGCCGCCCCCGGCTATCCCGGCACCGTCGCCAAGGGCTCGGAGATCCGCGGGCTGGCGGAGGCGGAGAGCGCCGGCGCCATCGTCTTCCAGGCCGGCACGAAGCGCGACGGCGAGCGGCTGGTGGCCGATGGCGGCCGGGTGCTCGCCGTCACGGCGCTCGGCCGCGACGTGCGGGAGGCGCAAGGACGGGCCTACGCCGCCCTCGACCGGATCGACTGGCCGGAGGGCTTCTGCCGCCGCGACATCGGCTGGCGTGCGGTCGCCCGCGAGACCTGAGCCGGGTTCCCGCGTTACCCACGGTCCGCGCGCTGGCACGGACCTGGCAAAACCGTGGGGAGCGAAGATGCCCGCCGATCTGTTTCCCGGCTTCACGTCGCATTGGATCGACCTGCCCGACGGGCGCTTCTTCGCCCGGGCCGGCGGTCCGGAGGATGCGCCGCCGCTGGTACTGCTGCACGGCTTTCCCCAGACCCACGCCTGCTGGCACCGGATCGCCCCGGCGCTCGCCCGCCACCACCGCGTGGTCTGCCTCGACCTCAAGGGCTACGGCTGGTCGGCGGCGCCGAAGGGCGATCCGGGCCACGAGGCCTATTCCAAGCGCCAGATGGGCCGCGAGGTGGTGGCCGTGATGGAGCGGATGGGCCATGTCCGCTTCGGCCTCGTCGGCCACGACCGCGGCGCCCGGGTCGGCTACCGCCTCGCCCTCGACGAGCCGGGCCGGATCGACCGTCTCGCCCTCCTCGACATCCTGCCCACGGTCTCGCAGTGGCAGAAGATGGACCGCGAGCCCGACGCGTATCCGCATTGGCGCTTCCTGGCGCAACCCGCCCCCGGGCCCGAGAAGGAGATCGGCCGGGCCCCGATTCCCTATTACGAGGACCTGCTCCGGCTCTGGACCGGTGACGGCACCCTCGACGCCTTCTCCCCCGGCGCCCTCGACCTCTACCGCCAGAGCTGGAACGTGCCCGAGCGGATCCACGCGAGTTGCGAGGATTACCGCGCCGGGGCCGGACCCGACCGGGCCGCCGACGAGGCCGATCTCGCGGAAGGACGCCGCCTCGCCGGCCCGGTCCTCGTGCTGGTCGCCGACCGCTTCGTCGGCCGGGGCGGGCTCGATCCGGTGCGCCAGGCCTGGACCGGCACCTTCGCACCGGACGACACGGCTTTCGAGATCGTCCCCTCGGGCCACTTCCTGGCCGAGGAGAATCCGGGCGCGACGCTCCCCATCTTGGAACGCTTCCTCGCCGCCTGACCCGGCGACAGTCCCGCCGGAAGACTTGCGCAGAGCGGGGGACCGCTCCCCGCCCCGGACCGTAGCCGGGGCGGGCCGGCTGCGGCACAAGCCGTCGGGGGCGCGCCAGACGCCAGGGGGAAACATCCGTGGGTCTGATCTACGCGCTCGGCGCCTTCCTGAGCTGGGGTCTCGTCGTCCCGGTCCATTTCCGCCTGCTCGACGGGGTGCCGGCCTGGGGCATCCTCGCCCACCGCATCGTCTGGTCGAGCCTGTTCATCGCGCTGCTGCTCGGCGCCCTGCGCCTGATGCGCCGGGCGCCCCGGTTCGCGCTCCAGCGTCGCCACGGCTTCCTGCTGCTCTCCGCCCTCCTCATCGCCGGCAACTGGTCGCTCTACCTGTGGGCGGTGCAGAACGGGCGGATGCTGGATGCGAGCCTCGGCTACTTCATCAACCCGCTCGTCAACGTGACCCTCGGCGCCCTGGTGCTGCGCGAGACCTTGCGCCCGCTCCAGCTCGCCGCGGTGGCGCTCGCCGGCACCGGCGTGGTCGCCGCGGTGGTGGCGGCCGGCACCCTGCCGTGGATCGCGCTGGCGCTCGCCATCAGCTTCGCGATCTACGGCCTGATCCGCAAGCTGGTGCCGATCGACCCGATCCTGGGGCTCGGCGCCGAGACCTTCGCGCTCCTGCCGCTCGCCCTCGCCTATCTCAGTCTCGCGCCGGCGCCCCCCGGCCAGGACACCGCGCAATGGCTGCTGCTGATGCTCACCGGCGTCACCACCGCCCTGCCGCTGATGTGGTTTGCGGCCGCGGCCTCGCGCCTGAAGCTCTCGACCCTGGGCTTGCTGCAATACCTCTCGCCGTCGTGCCTGCTGCTGCTCAGCGTGCTCGTCTACGGCGAATCGCTGCCGCCCTCCCGGGCGCTGGTCTTCGGGCTGATCTGGGCGGGACTCGCGCTCTACGCCCTCGACGCGGCGCGCCCGCGCCCGGTTTCGGCACCCCGGCCCGGGGACAGGCCAGCCTGACGCAAGCCCCACCGGTCAAGCTTCCCCGGTCCAACCATAATCGCCGGGCTCTCTCGCCTCACGCGACGAATCGGCGGGGGCGGCGATGATCCTGGAAGACGTGAAGACGAGGGACGTGGCGGGGCCGCATCCGATCTGGCTGGTGGTCGGGCCGTGGGCGGTGTTCGCCGTGGCGGTGGGCGGGTTCCTGGCGCGGTGGCTGCCGTAACGGCCGCGTGATCCCGGCTCGCGGGACGAGACCGACGGCACCCCGCGCTCCGGGTCACCCCGGGGCGAGCCTCGGCGAGAACCCGGGATTCGTGACCGCCGAGGATAACCGTCAAAACCGATAGCGTTTCCGCTTCATCCTGAACCGCCGGCGGTGATGGATCCCGGGTTCCGCTTCGCGGCCCCGGGAAGACGCCGAGGTTGGAAGGACTGTCGCGGGAGTCGAGCTTCTCCCTTCACGTCAGCATCTGCAAGTCGCCATCCACCGCCAGCGCCTGGCCCGAGATGGTCTTGCCGCGCACCGACGCCAGGAAGAGGATCTGGTCGGCGATCTGGCGCGCGGTGACGTAGTCCTTGATCGAGGCCGCCGCGAAGGCCGCCTGCTCCATCTCGGAAAAGCTGATCCCGCGCTGCTGCGCCTTCGCCTCCAGGACCCGGCGCTGGCGGTCTCCGGCGACGATGCCCGGCAGCACCGCGTTGACCCGGACGCCGTCGGCCCCGAGTTCGCGCGACAGCGACTTGGTGAAGCCGATCACCGCCCATTTCGCCGCCGCGTAGGGCGTGCGGAGCGGGAAGCCGAAGCGGCCCGCCACCGAGGACAGGTTCACGATCGACGGGTTGGCGCTCTTGCGCAAGGACGGCACCGCCAGGCGCACGCAGTTGAACTGCCCGGTGATGCAGATGTCGAGGGTGCGGTCCCAGTCCTCCGGGTTGATCTCCTCCACCCGCCCCGTCGGCCCGGCGATGCCGGCGTTGTTGACGAGGCAGTCGAGCCCGCCGAGGGCTGTCTCGGCCTCGGCGAAAAGCCGGGCGACGTCCTCGCGCGAGGCGACGTCGGCGTAGGTGCCAGTGATGCCGGCGGGCAGGGCCGCCAGCGCCTCGCGGTCGACGTCGCAGACATGGACCCGCGCGCCCTCCTCCACGAAGGCCTGCGCCACCTCGAGCCCGATGCCGGCGGCGCCCGCGGTGACCAGCACCTTCAGGCCGCTCAAACCCATGTCCATGGTGTTCCTCCGTCTTGGCTAGGGCGCGAGGCGCCCGGTGGTCTCGATGAAGCTGGCGCTGCCGGCGATGTCGGCATCGAGCGCCGCGCGGGCCGCTTCCGGGTCGCCGGCGGCGAGCGCCGCCAGGAGGACCGCGTGGTGCCCCTCGGCTCCGCCCTCGGCGAGGCGGCGGGGCGAGGAGCGCATGTCGAGGTTGAGCACCGGGCCGATGCGCAGCCACAGGCCCTCGATGATCGCGACGAGCGGGGGCAGGCCGGCGGCCCCGTAGACCGCGAAATGCAGGTCGCGGTTGGCCCGCATCGCCCGTTCTAGGTCGGGCGTCGCCGACCGCACCTCGCACCGGAACGCCGCGTCGTGCTCGGCGATCGCCGCGAGGTCGCGGGGCGTGACGACCCGCGCCGCCTCTGCCGCCGCGAAGCCCTCGACGGCGATGCGCACCCGGGTCAGCTCGCGGAACTTTCGCAGCGTGATCACCGGCACCCGGACCGCGCGGTTCGGCAGCACCTCCAGCGCCTCGTCGGCGACGAGCCGCGACACCGCCTCGCGGGCCGGCATCATCGAGGTGCCCAGCCGCTCCGCCACCGTGCGCAGGGACAGCCGCTCCCCGGGCGCCAGCGCGCCGGCGATCAGCAGGTCGCGCAGTGCATCATAGACCTGCGTCCCGAGGGTGATCCGCGCCGGCGACGCGACGCCGTCCGGGCCGGGGCGCTCGCGCGCCTCCCCTCCATGCAAGTCCCGCCTTTCCAAGCGGACCTCCCCGTGCGTTCCCCACGCGGCGGCGAGCGGACGGTTTTCCCCGTCTCGACAGGCGCGCCGTTTGATGCCAGCCTAAGTGTGATCACAGATCACGGCAACCCGAACGACCGTGATGCGATCCCGGGCAGGACACGCACCATGACGCAGGGCTCCACCCCCACGCGCCGCCTTCTCGTGCAGGGCGGCCTCGCGGCAGGCACCGCGCTCGCCATGCCAGGCCTCGTGCGGGCGCAAGGCACGCAAGCCATCCGCATCGGCCATCTCACGCCGCGCACGGGCTTCCTCGGGCCGCTCGGCGAGTACGCCGTGATGGCGGCCCAGCTCGCCGCGGAGGAGATCAACGCCGCCGGCGGCATCGCCGGCCGCAAGGTCGAGCTCCTCACCGAGGATTCGGTCAATCCGCAGACCGCGTCGAGCAAGGCCGAGCGCTACGTCGAGCGCGACAAGGTCGCGGCGATCGTCGGCGAGATCTCGTCGGCTTCCGCGCTCGCCATCGGCCAGGTGGCGCAGCGTGGCAAAACGATATTCCTCAATACCGGCGCCAACTCGGACGCCCTGCGCGGGCAGGATTGCAAGCGCTACATGTTCCACGTCGAGGGCGCGAACTCGATGTACGTCAAGGCGGTCGGCCGCTCGCTGACCGAGGGCGGTCTTGTCAAGGGCAAGCGCTGGTACTCGCTCACCGCCGACTACGCCTTCGGCCACGATCTGTTGCGGGTCGCCAAGGTGTTCATGCAGGGCCAGGGCGGCAGCTTCGCGGCCGACGAGCTGGTGCCGACCGACGCCACCGACTTCTCGGCCTACCTCATCAAGATCCGGCAGGCGAAGCCGGACCTCGTGATCTCGAACCTCGCCGGCAACCAGATCACCAACTTCCTCAAGCAATACGCCGAGTACGGCCTGCCCTTCCCGGTCGCCGGCTTCGGCTTCGACACCGCCCTCGCCTGGGGTGCCGGGCCCGGCAACTTCGCCGGCACCTGGCCCTGCCTGTGGCACCACAAGGTCGACACGCCCTCCTCCAAGGCCTTCGTCGCCGCCTTCACCAAGAAGTACGGCAAGCTGCCGGAGAACCAGGCCTGGGGCGACTACAACGCGGTCAAGATCGTCGCCAAGGCGATGGCCGATACCCAATCGACCGAGGGGCCGAAGCTCGTCTCCTATCTGGAGAGCGGCGCCAAGTTCGACGTGCAGAAGCCGCGGCCCGGCTATTTCCGCGCCCGCGACCACCAGCTCATCAGCGAGATGTACGCGATCACGGCGCTCCCCGCCGACACGATCAAGGACAAGTGGGACCTCTTCACCTCGACCCCGGCGATTCCGGGTCCGAACGAGGACATGGAGGTGCTGGCGCCGACGGCGGAGGAGGCGGCGTGCCGGATGGAGGGGTAGCCATTACCGACTCACTGACGCAGGCAAGATGAAACGCATCTCCCCTCTCCCGTCTGGGAGAGGGGCCGGGGGTGAGGGTGCTACGCTTCAGTGTGAAGCACTCAGCGTTGAGCTACCAGCACGACGGTCACAGCCTTACACTGAAACGTGTCACCCTGCGCGATCTTCGATCGCCCCTACCCCTCTCCCACACGGGAGAGGGATCCCGCGCTTTACTTGTCGGGCGTGATCGATATTCGCAAAATCCTGAAGGAAGCGGTCGTGCTCCTCCTCACCCTCGCCGTCGAGCAAGTCGTCAACGGCCTCTTCCTCGGCGCGATCTACCTGCTGATCGCGCTCGGCCTGTCGCTGATCTTCAGCTTGGGCGGCATCGTCAACCTGGCCCACGGCGCGTTCTACGCGATCGGCGCCTACCTGACGATCGTGCTCTCCCCTTACCTCGGTTTCGGCGGCTCGCTCGTGGCCGCCCCCGTCCTCGTCGCGGTGCTCGGCCTCGTGATCGAGCGCTTTCTGTTCCGTCGGTTCTACCGCGCCGACCCGATCCTCTCGCTGCTCCTCACCTTCGGCCTCGCCATGGTGGCCGAGCAGGCCCTGCGGATGGTGTTCGGCGCACCGCCCCTGCCCTACGCGATCCCGCAAGGCTTGCGCGGCCAGATCTTCGTCGGCGACTTCGTGTTGTCGCGCTACCGGCTCACCATCCTGGCGGCGGTGGTCGTGGCGGTGGCCGGAATCTGGTTCCTGCTCCAGCGCACGACGTTCGGGCGGGTGGTCCGGGCCGGGGTCCAGAACCCCGACATGGTCGCCGCGCTCGGCATCTCGCTCAAACCCTACATGGCGACGGTGGTGGGCGTGAGCGTCGGCCTCGCGGCGCTCGCCGGCGTGATGCTGGCGCCGATCTCCGGCGTGCATCCGGCGATGGGCGCCGAAGTCCTCACCGGCGCCTTCGTGGTGGTGGTGATCGGGGGCCTCGGCTCGTTCTGGGGCGTGGTGCTCGCCGCCCTCATCGTCGGGGTGGTGCGCGGCCTGATGGTGCTGGTCTATCCGGGCTTCGCCGAGGCGGCGATCTACGCCCTGATGGCGGTCATCCTGCTGGTGCGGCCGCGCGGCCTCCTCGGCGAGCGCATCCTGCGGTTCGAGTGACGGCCATGACCGACCGCAGCGACCGCCTCACCCTGCCGCTCCTCGCGCTCGCCCTCGCGGCCCTGCCGTTCGGCCTGCAAGCCCTCGGCCTCACCCTCACCTCGGCCACCGACGTCGTGGTGTTCGCGGTGGCCTGCCTCGGGCTCAACATCCTGGTCGGGCAGACCGGGCTCGTCTCCTTCGGCCACGGCGCCTTCTTCGGGCTCGGCGCCTACGCGGCGGCGATCGGGCAGCGCCAGCTGTTTCCCGGCACCCTGCTGCCGCCGCTCCTGTTCGCCCTCGCCGTCGTGGCCGCCGCGTCGGTGCTCCTCGGGCTGCTGATCCTGCGCCGGCGCGGCGTCTACTTCTCGCTCCTGACGCTGGCGCTGTCGGCGCTCTCCTTCACGGTCGCCTTCCGCTGGACGGCGCTCACCGGCGGCGAGAGCGGCTATGGCGGCGTCGAGCGGACGCGGTTCCTCGGGCTCGACCTCGATTCGGCCTGGACCTGGTACGGGCTCGTGGCCCTCACCGGCTTTGCGGTCACCTGGGGGCTCGCGCGCTTCCGGCGCTCGCCGGTCGGCACGGTGCTGGAGGCGATCCGCGAGAACGAGCAGCGGGCGCGCTTCCTCGGCTACCCGACCAACCGCTACAAGCTCCTCGCCTTCGCGGTCTCGGCCACCGTGACGGGGCTCGCCGGCGCTTTGAGCGTCTTCACCCACCGCTTCGCCTCGGCCGAGCCCCTGGGCACCGCCTTCTCGGGCGAGTTGCTCGCCATGGTGGTGATCGGCGGGATGCGCGGCCTCGCCGGACCGGTCATCGGCGCCCTGTTCTTCATCCTGTTTCGCGAGATGCTGTCGATCTGGACTGCCAACTGGCTGTTCTGGTTCGGCCTCCTGTTCGTCGGCTTCATCCTGTTCTCGCCCGACGGGCTCGTCGGCATCGGCCGGCGCGTGTGGCGCATGGTGCGCCCGCCCGCCACCGAGGACGCCGCCATGGCCGGCCGCCGGGCGGGCGTGCCTGAGAACCTTCCCACCTTCCTGCGGCCGGACGGCGTGGTCGACGGGGTGATCCTGGCCGCGCGCGGCATCGCCAAGCGCTTCGGGGGCCTGAAAGCGGTCGACGGCGTCACGATCGCGGTCCGCGACCGGACGCTGCACGCGCTGATCGGCCCGAACGGCGCCGGCAAGACCACCGCCTTCAACCTGATCTCCGGGATGTACCGGCCGGATGCCGGCACCGTGACCCTCGCCGAGCGCTCCATCGCCGGCTTCGCGCCGGAGCGGATCTGCGAGGCCGGCATCGGGCGCTCGTTCCAGATCACCAACCTGTTCCCGGCCCTCACCGTCGAGGACAACATCCGGCTCGCCGTGCAGGGGCGCCGCCCCGGCCGGTTCAACCCCTGGCGCGATGCGAGCAGCGACCGTGAGGCGGCGGCCGAGACCGCCGAGATCCTGCGCTGGCTCGGCCTCGCCGGGCTGGAGCGGGCCGAGGCCGGTTCGCTCTCCTACGGCGGCCAGCGCCTCCTCGACATGGGGGTGGCGCTCGCCACCAAGCCCCGGGTCCTGCTCCTCGACGAGCCGCTGGCGGGCTTGGCCGCCGCCGAGCGCACCCGCATCGGCGACATCATCAAGCGGATCTCGACCGAGGTGCCGGTCCTGATGGTCGAGCACGACATCGACCGGGTGTTCCAGATCGCCGACGCCGTCACGGTGATGAACGAGGGCACGGTGCTGGTCGACGGCACCGTGGAGGATGCCCGCACAAGCCCCAAAGTGCAGGAGGTCTATATAGGATCGGGCACCGCCGCGATGGCGGCGCGGGCCCGCCCGAGCGCTGCCGAGCCGCAGGTGCTGCTGGCGCTGGAGGGCGTCGACACCTTCTACGGCAAGAGCCACATCCTCGCGGGCGTGACCTTCGACGTCCGCGCCCACGAGATCGTGGCGCTGCTCGGCCGCAACGGCGCCGGCAAGTCGACCTGCCTCAAGACCATCACGGGGCTCAGCCCCCACGCCGCCGGCCACATCCGGCTCGGGACCGACAGTCTCGACGGCCGCTCGGCGGCGGCGATCGCCCGGGCCGGCATCGGCTACGTGCCGCAGGGGCGCGGCCTGTTTGCCGGCATGAGCGTCGCCGAGAACCTGGAGCTCGGCCGGCTCAAGCGGCGCACCGGCAACGGCGTGCACTGGGACGAGGAGCGGGTGCTGTCCTACTTCCCGCGCCTGCGCGAGCGCTGGCGCACCCCGGCCGACTACCTGTCGGGCGGCGAGCAGCAGATGGTGGCAGTGGCCCGTGCGCTCTCCGGCGACGTGCGGGTGCTGCTCCTCGACGAGCCGTTCGAGGGGCTGGCGCCGGCGGTGGTCGAGAGCCTGTTCGAGACCTTCGATTCCTTGCGCCGCGAGGTCTCGATCGTCATCGTCGACCACAACCTCGACCTCGCCCTCGCCCTCTCCGACCGCACGGTGGCCCTGGAGCGCGGCCGGGTGATGCATACCGGCCCCTCGCAGGCCCTGCGCGACGATCTCGGCTTGCGCCGTCAGGTGCTGTGGCTGTGAGTTCTTCGTCTATGATCCGCCACGAGGGAGATTCGTCGCCGATGCCAACCATCGCCGTCGTCGGGGCCGGGCTGATCGGCCGGTCCTGGGCCGTGGTCTTCGCCCGGTCCGGGTTCGACGTCCGCCTCACCGACCTTCACCCGGCGGCGCTCGACGCCTCGCCCGGTCACATCGAGGCGGCGTTGCGCCAGCTTGAGACCCACGGCCTCGTCGCCGACATGCCGGCGGCGCTCGGCCGGATCCGGACCTGCCCGACCCTCGCCGAGGCGGTGGCCGGCGCCGACCTCGTGCAGGAGAACGGGCCGGAGACGCTGGAGGCCAAGCGCGCGCTGTTTGCCGAGCTCGATTCCCTCTGCGACCCCTCCACGATCCTTGCCTCCTCGACCTCGGCCATCGTCGCGTCGCTGTTCACCGAAGGCCTCGCGGGCCGGGCCCGCTGCCTCGTCGGCCACCCGGTCAACCCGCCCCACCTCGTGCCGGTGGTCGAACTCTGTGGCGCGCCCTGGACCGATCCGGCGGTGGTGGAGCGCGCCCGCGCCCTGTACGAGGCCGCCGGCCAGGCGCCGGTGACGGTGCATCGCGAGGTCGAGGGCTTCGTGCTCAACCGGCTGCAAGGGGCTCTGCTCTCGGAGGCGTTCCGCCTCGTCGCCGAGGGCGTGGTGAGCCCGGCCGACCTCGACAGGACCGTCGCCGAGGGCTTAGGCCTGCGCTGGTCCTTCCTCGGGCCCTTCGCCACGATCGACCTCAACGCGCCCGGGGGCCTCGCCGACTACGCCGCGCGCTACGGCGGCTTCTACGGCCGGCTCGCCGCCGATCCGGCCCCCGCCTCGGTGTGGTCGCCGGAGAACGCCGCCCGCATCGCCGCCGCCTGGGACGGCGGGCCCGATCCCGCCCCGCCGGCGGAGCGCAGCCGCCGCCGCGACGCGCGGCTCGCCGCACTCATGGCGCACAAGCGCGCCCAATCTTGAGGAGGAGCCCAATGGCCAAGAGAAAAGTCGTCATCACCTGCGCTGTCACCGGCGCGATCCACACCCCCTCGATGTCGCCGCACCTGCCGGTGACGCCGGACCAGATCGCCGAGGCCGCGATCGGCGCGGCGGAGGCCGGCGCGGCGATCGTCCACCTGCACGCCCGCGACCCGAAGACCGGCAAGCCCGACCAGTCGCCGCAAGCCTTCGAGCCGTTCCTGAAGGTCATCAAGCAGCGCTCGAACTGCGTGGTGAACCTCACCACCGGCGGCGCCCCGACCATGGGCATCGACGAGCGCCTCGGCCCGGCCGCCCACTTCAAGCCTGAGGTCGCCTCGCTCAACATGGGGTCGATGAATTTCGGCCTCTACCCGATGCTGTCGCGGTTCAAGACCTTCCAGCATGACTGGGAGCAGCCCTATCTTGAGGGCTCGCGCGATCGGATATTCAAGAACACGTTCGCCGATATCGAGTACATCCTCACCACCTGCGCCGAGAACGGCACCCGGTTCGAGGTCGAGTGCTACGACATCGGCCACCTCTACACGCTGGCCCACTTCGCCGACCGCGGCGTGATCAAGCCGCCGTTCTTCGTCCAGAGCGTGTTCGGGATCCTCGGCGGCATCGGCCAGCACCCGGAGGACGTCCAGCACATGAAGCGCACCGCCGACCGGCTGTTCGGCGACGATTACCGCTGGTCGGTGCTGGGCGCGGGCCGCAACCAGATGACCATCGCCGCCCAGGCGATCGCGCTCGGCGGCAACGTCCGGGTCGGGCTCGAGGATTCGCTGTGGATCGGGGCCGGCCAGATCGCCGAGTCCAATGCCCAGCAGGTCACGAAGGTACGCCAGATCATCGAGGGGCTGGGGCTGGACGTCGCGACCCCGGACGACGCGCGCGAGATCCTGGCGCTGAAGGGCGGCGACCGGGTGAACTTCTAGTCGTTCACTCGATCGACGCTTGGAGCGGGCTGACGCCCAACCCTCCCCCCTCTGCGGGGGAGGGTGCCACACGGAGTGGGGCGGGAGAGGGGAACCACGGTTCCGGACAGGGCTGAACCGTTCTGACTGGCGCCACCTGGACCATCGTCGCGCTGCCCCTCTCCCGACCCGGCCTCACGGCCGGGCCACCCTCCCCGCAGAGGGGAGAGGGTTCATGCGCGGCGACCGGTATGCCGTAATCTTCTCACGGCACCATCGCCCCCTGCGTATCGACATACACGGCGTAGATCGACGTGCTCGCCGCCATGAACAGCCGGTTCTTCTTCGGTCCGCCGAAGCAGAGATTGGCGCAGGTCTCCGGCAGATGGATCTTGCCGATCAGGTCGCCCGACGGCGTGTAGCAGCGCACCCCGTCCTCCTTCGGGTCGGCCCAGCCCATCGAGCACCAGACGTTGCCCTCGACGTCGGTGCGCACCCCGTCGGTGAAGCCCGGCGCGAAGCCTTCGGCGAAGACCCGGTCGCCGGTGAGCCGGTCGCCCTCGACGGTAAAGGCGCGGATGTTCGCCCGCCCGCCATGGGTGGCGCCGGAATCGACCACGTAGAGGATCTTCTCGTCGGGCGAGAAGGCCAGCCCGTTCGGCCGGTCGATCCCTTCCGCCGCCACCTTGGCCTGCCCGGTCGCCGGATCGAGGCGGTAGACTCGGGTCGGGAGTTCGGCCTTGTCCTTGTGGCCCTCGTAGTTGCCGTCGATGCCGTAGCCCGGATCGGTGAACCAGACCGCGTTGTCGGCGGCCACCACCACGTCGTTCGGCGCGTTGAGCGGCTTGCCGTCGAACTTGTCGATCAGCACCGTGATCTTGCCGTCGGGCTCGGTGCGGGTGACGCGCCGTGTGTCGTGCTCGCAGGTGATGAGCCGGCCCTGGCGGTCGCGGGTGTTGCCGTTCGAGTAGTTCGCGTTCGCCCGGTAGACGCTGACATGGCCGTTCTCGAGCCAGCGCATGATCCGGTTGTTCGGGATGTCGCTCCACAACAGGTAGCCGCCGTCGCGGAAGTAGACCGGGCCCTCGGCCCAGCGGAAACCCGTGGCGATGCGCTCGATGGCAGCATTGCCGACCTTGTAGCGGAAGCGCTTGTCCAGCGCCTCGACCCGCGGGTCGGGATAGCGGGTGCCCGGCAGGTCGCCGAGGGGCAGCCGGTCGGCCCGCGCAGCGACCGTGGTCGCGGTGAGCGCGGCGGCGCCCGCGAGGACGTCACGTCGGTTCATCACTCGTCTCCTCCCGTCCGGTCTTCGCGCCGGACGGGGCGATTGTACGGAAGCCCGGCGCGGTGTCTCGTGGTTTTCTGGTCGATGAGGCAATGTTGCCCCGGTCGGACGCGCGAGACCGAAGTGCGGCTGGGGGCGGCGGAACGGCTCGCGATGCGGTCAAGCCTGGCGGCAGCCAGCGGGTCCGCCCTCTGTCGGGATCCGCACCCGATCGTGTAGAGGCCGGCATCATCCAGTCGACCGACGAGACCATTCCGCACGAGCGCATGGACACTCTGTCCGTCCTCCTCGACATCATCGACGGCATGCCGGCGGACATGCTGTCCGATCTGCATGCGACCTGCCGGAGGAGCGTGACGAGCAGTGACGCCTACCGGGGTGGCGGTGAGCCGTCGGCCTCGTCGCCATCATCGGGACTGAAGCCCGCGCCGAGCGCCGCGAAGGCCGCCTCCGGCTCTCGCGCCACGACGGTCAGCAGGGCGCGGGCCGGCGCGTCCGGCACGGTACGGCCCTGCTCCCAGTTGCGCACCGTCGCTAGAGGGATGTGCAACGCCTCCGCGAACTCTTTCTGCGTCAGGCCGAGGCGGACCCGTACGTCGCGCGGACCCGGCACGACCCGCACGGCCTTCGGCTCGAGTTCGGGGTCGAACCCGTCCTCCTCCTGATAGGCCCTGATATCCTCTTCGGTCGTTGCATCCAGCTTGGCTTCGTCCACCCGGGGGCGATGCAGAAGCGCCTGGCTCAGACTGAATTTCGCCATCGTGCGCGCTCCTTCCTGTTCGACGGCCAGGCGGTGATGATCCAGCGCACCGGCCCCCGATCCGTGTAGACGACGGTGTAGAACCTGCCCCCGACCTCGCCGACCGCGATCATGCGAGGCTCGCCGTAGGCTTGGCGCAGGTCCTGCCACTCGACAGTCCGGCCGAGGAAGATTCCGACGGCATCCTCGAAGCCGAAGCCGCGCTCCACGCGCACCTTCTCGTTCTTCTCGTCGTGCCAATCGAAATCCAAGCGGCAAGGTAAGCTTACAGCGCACCTGCCGCAAGGTGTACTTGCGGGAACGTTGCGGGCTGGCTTCCGTGGAAGCGCACCGTCAGCTCACCCTCGATACGCATCCCCATCCAGCCCGTGCGGCCGTCCCGCCGCCAGCAGCGTCTCCCAGACCGGATCCGGCAGCGGCAGGCCCTCCGCCAGGCGCTGCGCCCGGGTCCGCCGCTCCGGCTCGCCCGGCAGCAGCACCTCGCCCCCCGGCACCGGCCGCGCGCCCTTGAAGAAGTCGAGATAGGCGCGGGTCTCGCGCACCATCGCGTCCTCGGAGCCGAAGGCCTCCGGCGTCATGTAGAGCGACAGCATCCCGTTGCAGAACCGCCGCGGCCCCGGCCCGGCGGTGCCGGATCCCGTGAGCGCGCCGGCGAGCAATTCGCATAGCAGCGCCAGCCCCGAGCCCTTGTGCTCGCCGAAGGCCCGGATCGCGCCGGCGCCCTTGAGATTGTCGCGCTCCGGGCCGTCGAGGAGGCCGTAGAGCGTCGCGGGGTCGCTCGACAGGCGCCCGTCGGGCTCGATCAGCACGCCCTCGGGCAGTTGCTTGCCCCCTTGCGAGGCGACCAGCACCTTGCCCTCGGCCACGGCGGAAGTGGCGAAGTCGAGGATCACCGGCTCGGCGCCCTGGACCGGAAAACCCGCCGCGAAGGGCGCGGTCGAGAAACGCCGGTCGACCGAGCCGAACGGCGCGACGAGGAGGCTCCCCGCCACGTTGACGAAGTGCACCGAGACGAGGCCGGCGGCGGCCGCCTGCTCGGCCCACTCGCCGATGCGGCCGAGATGGCCGGCGTGCCGCAACGCCACGATGGCGACACCGTTCTCCCGGGCTTTCCGGATGCCGAGCTCGGTCGCGAAGGGCCCGGCGGTCTGGCCGAAGCCGTAATGGGCGTCGATCAGCGCGAAGGCCGGACCATCGGTCACCACCTCGGGGGTCTTGTCGGCCTCGACCTCGCCCTCGCGCAGCCACGAGACGTAGCGCGGCACCCGGATCACGCCGTGGCTGTCGTGACCGGTCAGGTTGGCGGCGACGAGGTAGCGGCCGATCCGCTCGGCTTCCGCCTCCGAGCAGCCCTCGCGCGTGAAGATGTCCCGCACGTAGGCGGTCAGGCCGCTGGCTGGGATCTGCATGAAAACTCCTCCCGGTTTCTTGGTTTCTGGCGGCGACAGAGGCGGCCGCGTTCCGGCGCGCGGGAGAATGGCCGCGCCAGCCCCCGCGGTCGAGAGTGTCCGGCGCAGATCTGCCAGGGCATTTTTAATCCGTGCCGGCGACCATCGGGGATGGACATGGCAGCGCTGCCGGTGTCTCATCCGGACCAAGGCCGGGCCTCGAAGCACCGGTCACGTCTCGGGAGGAACATGCCGATGAGGACGACGCGCCGCGTTTTCCTGAAGAGTGCGGCCACGGTCGCGGCCACCGGCCTCGTGGCGCCCTCGATCATCCGGTCCGCCGGCGCTCAGGCGGGCGGCACGATCCGCATCGGCATGGTGCTGCCGGTGACCGGACCCGGCGCCGATGCCGGGCGCTTCGCCCTCAACGGCGCCAAGATCGCCCTGGAGGCGGTCAACAAGGCCGGCGGCGTGCTCGGCAAGCCGATGGAGCTCGTCACCGAGGACGACCAGACCACCAATCCGGGCGCGGTGCTGGCCTTCTCGAAGCTCGCCTCGCAGCCCGACCTCGTGGCGTTCCTCGGCTCGATCCGCTCGACCCAGAACCACGCCATGGCGCCGGACATCCTCAAGACCGGAAAGCCCGTGGCCTTCGGCGGCACCGACCCGGTCCTGACCCAGCTCGGCAATCCCTGGCTGTTCCGCTTCCGCCCGAACGACAGCTTCTCGGCCCGCGTGATCGCCGAGTACGGCGTGACGAGCCTCAACAAGAAGAAGTGGGCGATCATCCACTCGACCGACGCCTTCGGCACCAGCGGCGCCAAGGCGCTGACCGAGGCCCTGGCTAAGTCGGGGGCGACGGTGGCGCTCGACCAGGGCTACTCGAACCAGAGCCAGGACTTCACCCCGGTGGTGCTGGCGATCCGCCAGTCCGGCGCCGACGTGATCGGCTCGTACTTCACCTTCGAGAACGATCTCGGCATCTTCGCCCGGCAATTGCGCCAGCTCGGCGTGCAGGCGCCGTGGGTCGGCTCGGCCTCGATCGTCAACGTCACGGCGCTCAAGCTCGCCGGTCCCTCGCTCTACAACACCTACGGCGTGGCCGACTACGCCGAGGAATCGAGCGACGCGGCGCGCAATTTCGGCAAGGCCTACCGGGCGGTGATGAAGCTCGCCCCCGACAACCAGTCGTCCTGGACCTTCGACGCCGTGACGGTGCTGGCGAAAGCCATCAACGCCGCCGGCAAGACCGACCCGAAGGCGATCCGCGAGGCGCTGCTCGCGGTGCGCGGCCACGAGGGGGCGGAGGGCACCTACAACTTCGACCAGAACGGCGACGGCCTGCACGGCTACAACGTGGTGCGCAACGACAAGGGCAACATCGTCTTCGACAAGCGCATCGACTTCTACAAGGCCTGAGCTTCGGAAAGCCCGAGCGGGACGGCGACGCGCCGTCCCGACGCCGTTTCGTCCGCTCGTTCGGCGGCACGACCTTCTCATCCGTTCCGGGGCGGGCCCGCATGGACCTCATCCTCCAGCTTCTGTTCACAGGCGTCGGCATCGGCGCCGTCTACGCGCTCGTCGCGCTCGGCTTCGTGCTGATCTTCCGCGCCACCAACGTGGTGAACTTCGCCCAGGGCGAGTTCTCGATGGTGGCGGCCTTCCTGATGGTGGTCTTCGCCGTCGACCTGCAATGGCCGTACTGGCTGTCGTTCCTGCTCGCCATAGGCGGCATGGCGGCGCTGGGGGCCCTGTTCAACCTCGGCGTCTACTATCCGCTGCGCCACCGCACCTACCTGCCGGTGATCATCTCGACGATCGGCGCCTCGATCTTCCTCGCCAACACCACGCTCGCCCTCTACGGGCCGCAGCCGCAGGTGCTGCCGCCGGTCTTCGAGACGCAAGGCTTTCTGGTCGGCCCGGTCTTCCTCGACACCCAGTACCTGCTCATCATCGCCGTCACCGCGGTGCTGGTGGCGTTCCAGTACTGGTTCTTCGAGCACACCCTGATCGGCAAGAAGCTCCAGGCGACCTCGCAGGACAAGGAGATGGCGGCCCTTCTCGGCATCCCGGTCGCCGGGATGATCATGCTGACCTTCGTCTACAGCGCGGTTCTCGGCGGCATCGCCGGCATCCTGGTGGCGCCGGTCCTGTTCGTGTCGATCCAGATGGGCGCCACGATCGCGCTGAAAGCCTTCGCCGCCACCATCATCGGCGGCTTCGGCGACGTGACCGGTGCGATCATCGGCGGGCTCGCTCTCGGCATCATCGAGACCTTCGGGGCGGCCTACGTCTCGGTGCCCTACAAGGACGCCTTCGCGTTCATCGTCCTCGTCGCCTTCCTGGCCTTCCGCCCGCAGGGCATCTTCGGCGAACGCATCGCGGAGAAAGCATGACCGGCTCCCCTCGCCCCGTCGCGGCGGACCCGGTGTCCGTCTCTCCCGCTCGCCGCTTCCCCGTCGGCACCCTCGCCTACGTCGCCCTCGTCGCGGTCGCGGTGTTCCTCGCCGCTACGACGCCGTTCAGCGGCTACGTGCTCAACATCCTGATGCAGGCCGCGACCTACGCCATCGCGGTCATCGGGCTCACGGTCGTGCTGGGGCTGTGCGGGCAGATCAACCTGGCGCAGGCCGCGTTCTTCGGCATCGGCGCCTACGCGGTCGGCCTCGGCACGGTCGATCTCGGGATCAGCTTCTGGCTCTGCCTGCCGATCGGCCTCGTGCTGGCGCTGATCCTCGGCGCGGTCCTCGGCGCCTCGACGCTGCGGCTCGGCGGCCACTACCTCGCCATGGTGACGATCTCGTTCCAGCAGATCCTGACGCTCATCATGATCAACTGGATCCCGGTCACCCACGGGCCGGACGGCGTGCCGAACATCAAGCGCCCCGGGCTGTTCACCGACGGCCAGAGCTATCTGGCCCTCTGCGTCGTCGTGCTCGCCGCGGTGGCCTACGCGGTCTGGCGGATGCCGAAGACCCGGCTCGGCCGCGCCATGCGGGCGGTGCGCGACAACGAGCTGGCGGCGGGCGTCACCGGCATCGACATCTACCGCACCAAGGTGGCGGCCTTCGCCATCGGGGCGCTGCTCGCGGGCCTGGGCGGCGGGCTGTTTGCCGGCAGCTTCACCTATATCAGCCCGGACCAGTTCTCCTTCGCCGAGTCGGTGGTGTTCCTCACCATGGCGCTCTTGGGCGGCGTCGGCTCGCCGGTCGGCGCGGTGATCGGCACCGGGCTCCTGATCCTGATCCCCGAATGGCTGCGCTTCCTGAAGGAGATCCCGGGCCTGTACCTCGCGATCTACGGCCTCGCGGTGATCCTGATCGTGGTGTTCATGCCGGAAGGCATCTGGGGCTTCCTCGGCGACCAGGTGAAGCGCCTGCGGCCGAAGAAGCCCGCCGCCCCCCGGGCGCAGGACCTCACGCTGACGCAAAGCGCGGCCTCCGCCGCGCCGGTGCTGGAGGTCGAGGGCCTGTCGAAGCATTTCGGCGGCCTGAAGGCCGTGGACGAGGTGAGCTTCACGGTCGCCCGCGGCGGCATCCACGCGCTGATCGGCCCGAACGGATCGGGCAAGACCACGACGCTCAACGTGCTGTCGGGCCTCTACACCCCGACCGGCGGGCGGGTGCGCCTCAACGGCCAGGACATCACCCGCTTCGCGCCGTACCAGCGCGCAGGCTCGGGGCTCGGGCGGACGTTCCAGAACATCCGCCTGTTCCGCTCGATGAGCGCGCTCGAGAACGTGGTGATCGGCGCCGAGCGGCCGGGCAACGGCATCGTGGCGCAGACCCAAGCCTCGCTGGAGGCTCGCGCCCGCGCCGCCCTCGCCTTCGTCGGGCTGGAAGCCCGGGCAGACGAGCCGATCTCGTCCTTTTCCTACGGCCACCAGCGCCTGGTCGAGATCGCCCGGGCGCTGGCCGGCAACCCGGTGCTGCTCCTCCTCGACGAGCCGGCGGCGGGCCTCAACTCGACCGAGAAGAACGCGCTCACCGTGCTCCTGCGCCGGATGGCGGCCAAGGGCCTGACCATCCTCATCATCGACCACGACATGACCCTGGTGAGCGATGTGGCGAGCCACATCACCGTGCTGAACTTCGGCCGGCGCATCGCCGACGGGGTGACGGCCACGGTTCTGCGCGAGCCGGCGGTGATCGAGGCCTATCTCGGCCAGGAGAGTACCGAGGGGCCGAATGTCGGCCTCGCGACCGACCTCGCGACGGCGTGACGAGCAGGAGACACGGATGGCACTCCTGGAAATCCGCGACCTGACCGTACGCTACGGCGAGATCGAGGCCGTGCGCGGCATCTCGTTCTCGGTCGAGGCCGGCGAGGTCGTGACCCTGCTCGGCTCCAACGGCGCCGGCAAGTCGACGACGCTGAAGACCATCTCGGGCCTGGTGAAGCCGGCCGGCGGCGAGGTGCTGTTCGAGGGGCAATCGCTCTTAGGCCTCAAACCCGAGGAGATCGTGCGCCGCGGCGTGGCGCACGTGCCGGAGGGGCGCCGGGTCTTCCCGGGCCTCACGGTGCGCGAGAACATCATGCTCGGCGCCTCGAACCGGAAGGGGATGACCTCGCGCCAGATCCGCGACGAGGCGGAGGGGATGTTCGAGCTCTTCCCCGACATCCGCCGCTTCGGCGACGCGCTCGGCTGGACGCTCTCGGGCGGCCAGCTCCAGATGGTGGCGCTCGCCCGCGGGCTGATGGCGAAACCCCGCATCCTGCTCCTCGACGAGCCGTCGCTGGGCTTGGCCCCGGTGATCGTCCAGGCGGTGTTTTCGATCATCGCCGAGGTGCGCCGACGCGGCACCACCGTGCTTCTCGTCGAGCAGAACGCCCGCATGGGCCTCTCGGTCGCCGACCGCGGCTACGTGCTGGAGACCGGCCAGCTGGTGCTCAGCGGCGAGCCGCAGGCGCTCTGGGCCAACGACGATATCCGGGCGGCGTATCTCGGCGGGCGGGCGAAGGCGGAGGCGTTGGCGCATTGAGGATGAGGTCGGAGGCGCGGCAGCGACGGCCGAGAGCATGAACCCTTCCCCCTCTGCGGGGGAGGGTGGCCTGCGGAGCAGGCCGGGAGAGGTGACGCCGCTTCCGGAGCGATCGCGACCGTGGTGACGGGCGCCACCTGGATCAGCGTCGCGCTGCCCCTCTCCCGCCCCAGCGCGAGTGCTTCGCACTCGCCGTGGGGCACCCTCCCCGCAGAGGGGGGAGGGTTCATGCGCTCAGCCGTCGTCCCCGAACTCGCGCAACCGGCTGTACCGCGATCGACGGCATTCCGGACCGCCTCAAGCGGCCGTATGGTTCAAAGAAATTCTCCAAAGGTCCCGACCCATGTCCACCCCCACGCCGCTCCACCCCACCAACCCCCGCATCGTGCGCCTCAGCCCCGAGGACAACGTCGTGGTGGTGGTGGACCCGATCGTGCCCGGGGCCACCGTCGAGGGCGTGACCGCCTCGGCTCGCGTGCCGCGGGGCCACAAGTTCGCGGTCGTGGCGATCCCTTCAGGGGCGCCGATCCGCAAGTTCGGCCAGATCATCGGATTCGCCAGCCGCGCCATCGATCCGGGCGAGTGGGTGCACGAGCACAATGTGGGCCTCGGCGAGGACAAGGGTGATTTCGCGCGCGACTACCGCTTCTGCGAGGAGGCGCGCCCCGTCGCGATGGTGCCGGAAGCCCAGCGCGCCACCTTCGAGGGCTACCGCCGGGCCGACGGCCGGGTCGGCACCCGCAACTACGTCGGCGTGCTGACCTCGGTGAACTGCTCGGCCACGGTCGCGCGCTTCATCGCGGAAGAGGCGCGCCGCTCCGGCCTCCTCGACGAGTTTCCGGGCATCGACGGCATCATCCCGCTCACCCACGGCACCGGCTGCGGCTACGACATCCAGGGCGAGGGCGCCGACATCCTCAAGCGCACGCTCTGGGGCTACGCCGCCAACCCGAACATGGGCGGCGTCATCATGGTGGGCCTCGGCTGCGAGGGCCTGCAGATCGACCGCTGGAAGCGCGCTTACGGCATCGAGGAGAGCGAGACCTTCCGCAGCTTCACCATCCAGGATTCCGGCGGCACCCGCCGCACCATCGAGGCCGGCGTCGCGGCGCTCCGCGAGATGCTGCCCGCCGTCGCGAAGGCGAGGCGCGAGACCGTGCCGGCCTCCGAGCTGATGCTGGCGCTGCAATGCGGCGGCTCGGACGGGTATTCGGGCATCACCGCCAACCCGGCGCTCGGCGCGGCGGTCGACCGGCTGGTGGCCGAGGGCGGCACCGCGATCCTGTCCGAGACCCCGGAGATCTACGGCGCCGAGCACCTGCTGACGGCACGGGCCGCGACGCCCGAGATCGGCCACAAGCTCGTCGAGATGATCCACTGGTGGGAGGCCTACACCGCCCGCAACGGCGGGGAGATGAACAACAACCCCTCCCCCGGCAACAAGGCCGGCGGGCTGACCACCATCCTGGAGAAGTCGCTCGGGGCCACCGCCAAGGGCGGCAGCATGAGGCTCGAGGGCGTCTACCGCTACGCCGAGCCGGTGACCGCGAAGGGCTTCGTCTACATGGACACGCCCGGCTTCGACCCGGTGGCCGCCACCGGCCAGGTCGCGGGCGGGGCCAACGTCTTGTGCTTCACCACCGGGCGCGGCTCCGCCTACGGGTGCAAGCCGACCCCGTCGATCAAGCTCGCGACGAACAGCGAGATGTACCGGCGGATGCAGGACGACATGGACATCGATTGCGGCGACGTGCTCGACGGCACCTCGATCGAGGAGAAGGGCCGCGAGATCTTCGAGACGGTCCTGCGGGTGGCGTCCGGCGAGCGCACCAAGTCGGAAGGGTTCGGCTACGGCGATGCCGAGTTCGTGCCCTGGCAGATCGGCGCGGTGATGTAGCCGGCGCGATATGGCGAGGCGGGCGGAACCGCAGTAAGGGGCGCTCCGGGGCACAAGGACAAGAACGCCCCGGAGGACACCACGATGACACCTGACGTGAGCAGCGGGAGCGATCTCACCCGCCGCCAATGGAAGATGACGCTGCTCGCGAGCCTGGGCGGCGGGCTCGAGTATTATGACTTCATCGTCTACGGAATCTTCGCCAAGGACATCGCCGCCGCGTTCTTCCCGGCGAGCGATCCCGTCGCGGCCCTGACCCTGTCGCTCGCCGTGTTCGCGGTCGGCTACCTCGCCCGGCCCCTCGGCGGCCTGGTCTTGAGCCATTTCGGCGACCGCTACGGCCGCAAGACCGTGTTCGTGGTGACCGTCTTCACCATGTCGGCCTGCACGCTCGGCATGGGTCTCGTGCCGTCCTACGCCTCCTGGGGCGTGTGGGCGACGCTGCTCCTCGTGGCTTTACGCTTCGTGCAGGGCCTGTGCATCGGCGGAGAACTCCCCGGCGCGATCACCTTCGTGGTCGAGACCGCCTCGCGCCGGCCGGGGCTCGCCTGCGGCATCGTCTTCTGCCTGGTCAATGGCGGCGTGCTGCTCGCCGCGATGGTCAACCTCGCCCTGCAATCCTGGCTGCCGCCCGCCATGATGGCGGAATACGGCTGGCGCATCGCCTTCCTGTTCGGCGGCGTGGTCGGGCTGATCAGCTTCGTGCTGCGGCGCTCGCTGGAGGAGACGCCCGAATTCCTGCGCCTCCAGCATCGCGCCTCGCGCCGGCCGATCGGCGAGGTGCTGCGCGATCATCGCCGCTCGGTGCTGCTGGGCATCGGCATCGTGGCGCTGACGGCGGGCTTCAACGGCATCCTGTTCGCCCACATGCCGGCCTACCTGATCCAGGTGCTCAAGTACCCGCCCAAGACCGTGGCGCTGGCGATGAACATCGCGCTCTTCGCCATGTCGGCCTCGCTGCTCTTCGCCTCGTTCTTCGCCGACAAGGTGCCGCCGCGCCGGCTGATGCAAGCCTCAGCCCTGATCGGCCTGATCGGGGTGATCCCGGCCTACCAGGTGCTGGCGCGAGGCGACGCCAACCTGTTCGTGGTGCTGCCGCTCCTCACCGTGGCGGTGTGCGGCGCCAACGGCAGCTTCGCGTTCCTGCTCGCCGGTCTCTACCCGACTCGGGTGCGGTTCAGCGGCGTCGCGCTCTCGCTCAATATCGGCTTCACGCTGCTCAGCGGCCTCGGGCCGCTCGCCGCCAACGCGCTCATCGGCGCCACCGGCTGGACGCCGGCGCCGGCGCTCATCATCGCGGCCTCGGCGCTGATCGGGCTCGTGGTCGCGAGCCGGATCTCCGACCGCTCGGCCACGCTGACCGAGGCGGTGCCGGCCTCGTAGGCTGAGAGCAGGATCGGGCGCGGTGCTCAGGCCGCGCCCGAACCCTTGCGGGCGATCCAGGCGCCCCAGAACAGGCTGGAGAAGAATCGCAGCGGCGGTTCGAAGCCGCTCTCGCGCAGCAGGTCGGCCACCGCCTGCTCCGAAGGCGGCGGGTCCGCCCCCTGGAGAATCCTGGCGCGCTTCGCCTCGACCTCGTCGGGCCCGGCGCCCTGCTGGCGCCAGCGCTCGCCCCAGGCGGCGAGGAGCAGGGGCTGGCTCGCGTAAGCCCGGTAATTGCCGGCGAGGATCAGCGGCGCGCCCGGTACCAGGCGCCGGGCGATGTCGCCGAGGATCGCCCGCTTGGCGTCGTCGCCGGGCAGGTGGTGGAGGACGCCGATCAGGGTCGCGGCATCGAAGGCCTCGCCCTCCGGCAGGTCGGCAACGGTGCCGCGCACGACCTCCGTGCGCTCGGTCAGCCCCCTCTTCTCCAGGCGGGCGACCGCCAGCGCCAGCATCGGCACCGACGGATCGACCGCGGTGAAGCGCCAGCCCGGCTCGAGGGCGGCCGCATTGACGATCTCAGTCGCGCCGCCCCCGGCGCCGGCCACCAGCAGCCGCGCCTCGCGGCCCGATCCGAGGGCGGCGGCCAGCATGCAGGCGGCGAGCTCGTGGCAGGCCTCGTAGCCGGCGAGCGCGATGCGGCTCTGCCGCTCGTACTCCCCGGCGCGGGAGGCGTCGAACTTCTGGGCTGCGGCGTCCTGCGCGGCTGTCATGCGGCTTGCTCCGGTCGAGGACCAGACCGCGAGATGAGCCCGGTCGATGCCGCGGCGCAAGCCGGCAGACGCCGCCTCACCGCTCCGGGTGGCGCTCGCGCCAGCGCGGGCCCGGGCCGCGCATGTAGTGCAGTTCGGGACGGTAGGGATCCATGATCTCGGCGATGAGATCCCGCCAACGCTGGGTGAGGCGTCCGACGAAAGCCATCAGCATGGAACCGTCCTCCTGCACGCGAATCGAATCGCGGTCGAGCCAGGCATGGATCGTGCCGGCTGTTCCTTGCGAAACTCTTGCAGGGAAATCTGGTCCGAGGCTTTGGCGAGAGTGCGACGGCGGCGTGGAGAGCCCGGGGCAGGACCGTCTGGAGCGCTTCACGATCGCGTAGCGCTCGCGAAGCTCTCCAGGTCTATGATTGTGCCGCATTCTCTTCGACGAACCGGTATCCGCTTCGTCGGAGAATGCTCTAGGGGAGGATGCCCGCGAGCTTGAGCCCGCCCGCGGCGATCACCGCCAGCACCACGCCCCAGAGGTCGAGGGGCATCGCGGACCACCAGGGGGTGCTCTCCGCCTTCGGCAACGGCGCGTCATGCGCCCGTGCGATGTCGCGCATGGTCGTCTCCCTCGGATCCGCATCCTCCGGGCGCCCGTCTCGCGCGGGCGTCCCTGCCTCAGCGTACAGCACGGCGCCGCAGATCGCAGCAGGAAGACGTGAAATCGGTCAGGGGGCGGCGCTCAAAGATGCGCCGCCCGGGAGCGGTGCTCAAGCTTTGTGCGCTTACGAGACCCGGACAGCCGGCCTGATTGCCCTCGACCATGTCCCTTCCGGAGGATCGCCCCCTCCCCCGGGCTCACCCGCGCCTCAGCGCGGGTTCGGGTTCATCGGGTCGGCGCCGGGCGGGGGTGCGTCGTTGGTCGGGAAGAAGCGCCGCGACGGCGACTGGCGCGGCTGGACCGGGGTGCCGCGCAGCGGCTCGACGTCGACCTGGCCCTGTCGGTTGACCTGGCGCGAGCGCGGTGCCTCCTCGCCGCGGGCCTGCTCGCGGCGCTTGCGGCCCTCGGGCTTTGCCGCGGCGACCGGGGCGTCCTCCTGCTCCTTCGGCTCGGCCACGATGTCGGTGCCGCCTTTGCAGTCGACGAGCCAGACGTCGTAGATCGGATGCTCGATCGCGTGTAGGCCGGGGCTCGAGGCGAACATCCAGCCGGTGAAGATCCGGCGGTACTTGTTCTCGAGGGTGACCTCGTCGACCTCCAGGAAGGCGGTGGTCTTGGCGCTCTCGGTCGGGGGCCGCGTGTAGCACACCCGCGGGGTGAGCTGGAGCGCGCCGAACTGCACCGTCTCGTCCACCGCCACCTCGAAGGAGACGATGCGGCCGGTGATCTTGTCGAGGCCGGAGAAAACCGCCGTCGGGTTGCGGATCTTGTCGGCCTCGGCCGGCGCCGCGGCGGCGAGCACGGCAGCGCCGAGGAGCAGGAAGGCGCCCGCGGCGCGGCGTGCGGTCATGCGGCTCAAAACCCAGTCGCTCCCGGATCGTAAGTTCGGCAGGCCTTCCCCGGCCTCACGCGCCCGACCCGATCGGGCGCGCGGGCCCCGTCGGCCCGCCCGCGATAGACACAAGGAGGATGGTGGAAAAAGGGCGGGTGACTCTACTCGCCCGGGACCCACGGCACGTAGTCGCCGGTCGCCGCCGGCCGCTGGCCGTAGGAGAGCTGCGAGCCCCGCGGCCGGTAGGCCGCGACCGTGCCGGTGAGGTTCTCCTCGTGCGGCTTCTGCCACTCGCGCGGGACGTAGGATTCCTCGGAGGGCGGGACGTCGGTGGCGTGGCAGAGCCAGCCGCGCCAGCCCGGCGGCACCTTCGAGGCGTCGGCGTAGCCGTTGTAGATCACCCAGCGCCGCTCCGAGCCGACCGAGGCGTCAATCAGCGGGCCTTGCGCCCGGTAGTAGCGGTTGCCGAGCTCGTCCGTGCCCACGAAGCCGCCGCGGCGCTTGGTGTAGAATTCCAGGCTGACGGTCGAGCCGCTCCACCAGGTGAAGATCCGAAGCAGGGTGTCTTTCAGCGCCATCGCGACCGTCTCTGGGCTAACGCCCCCGGGAATGGGAGGGAGGCCCCCCTTACGTCGCGCGGGACTATGGTGAGATGGCCCCCGGATGTCCAGCACGTCCCGCGTCGCAGCGAAAATCCGTGCGGGAACCGCGCCGGCGACGGGTTCCGCCGGCCCGAATCGTCAACGGTCTGTGAACAAGTCGGTGGTCCACTAGCCCGCCGGCTGTGGGCGGCGCGAGGCGCCGCGGCGAATCCGCCATACCCTCCGAGGGCTTACGGCGGGGTTCGGCGCTATCCACAGGAATCCGGCCCCTGACACTATATGTAGGGAGGAACGGAGTCCGTCGACACAAGTTGTTGACGTGTGGCCGCCAGGGTCGGTAGTTTCCAAGCCAGAGGACGGGCGATCCCTTGAGCGGGGTCGCGTCCGTCCGCCGAGCCTCCAGCGCCCCGCCATTCCTGTAACCGGCGGACCCCGCTTCCATGCGGGCGGTCCCCGGCTGTTCGTGACCGGAGAGTATCCCATGCGGTTCGAGCGTCGCATCACCACCGCGGGGCAGTCGCCCTACGCCAGCATCCCGTTCCGCAAGGCGGTGAGCGAGATCCGCAATCCCGACGGCTCGGTGGTCTTCCGCCTCGACGGCATCGACGTGCCGGAGGCCTGGAGCCAGGTCGCCTGCGACGTGCTGGCCCAGAAGTACTTTCGCAAGGCCGGCGTCCCAGCGGCGCTGAGGAAGGTCGAGGAGAACGGCGTCCCGTCGTTCCTGTGGCGCTCGGTGCCGGACGAGGCGGCGCTGGCCGCCCTCCCCGAGGCTGAGCGCACCGGCTCCGAGACCTCGGCGACGCAGGTCTTCGACCGGCTCGCCGGCTGCTGGACCTACTGGGGCTGGAAGGGCGGCTACTTCTCGAGCGAGGAGGACGCCTCCGCGTTCCACGACGAGCTGCGCGCCATGCTCGCCCGCCAGATGGTGGCGCCGAACTCGCCGCAATGGTTCAACACCGGCCTGCACTGGGCCTACGGCATCGACGGCCCGGCGCAGGGCCACTTCTATGTCGACTACAAGACCGGCGAGCTGACCCAGTCGGCCACCGCCTACGAGCACCCGCAGCCCCACGCCTGCTTCATCCAGTCCGTCGCCGACGACCTCGTCAACGAGGGCGGCATCATGGACCTGTGGGTGCGGGAAGCCCGCCTGTTCAAGTACGGCTCGGGCACCGGCTCGAATTTTTCGCGGCTGCGCGGCGAGAACGAGAAGCTCGCCGGCGGCGGCAAGTCGTCGGGCCTGATGAGCTTCCTGAAGATCGGCGACCGGGCCGCCGGCGCGATCAAGTCCGGCGGCACCACGCGCCGCGCCGCCAAGATGGTCATCGTCGACATCGACCACCCGGACGTCGAGGCCTTCATCGACTGGAAGGTCAAGGAGGAGCAGAAGGTCGCCGCGCTCGTCACCGGCTCCAAGGTGGTGTCCAAGCACCTCAAGGCGGTGATGAAGGCCTGCGTCAACTGCGAGGCCGCGGGTGACGCCTGCTTCGACCCCGAGCGCAACCCGGCGCTCAAGCGCGAGGTCAAGGCCGCCCGCAAGTCGATGGTGCCGGACGCCGCGATCAAGCGGGTGATCCAGTACGCCCGCCAGGGCTACACCGACATCTCGTTCCCGATCTACGACACCGACTGGGATTCCGAGGCCTACCTCACCGTCGCCGGCCAGAACTCGAACAACTCGGTCTCGCTCACCGACGACTTCCTGCGCGCCGTCGATGCGGATGGCGACTGGACGCTGACCCACCGCACGACCAACAAGGTGGCGAAGACCGTCAAGGCGGCCGATCTGTGGGACAAGATCGCGGAGGCCGCCTGGGCCTCGGCCGATCCGGGCCTGCACTTCAATACCACGATGAACGACTGGCACACCTGCCCGGCGGGCGGGCGGATCCGGGCCTCGAACCCGTGCTCCGAGTACATGTTCCTCGACGACACCGCCTGCAACCTTGCCTCGGCCAACCTCCTGGCGCTCTACGACCGTCAGGCCAAGCGCTTCGACGTCGAGGGCTACGAGCACCTGTGCCGGCTCTGGACCGTGGTCCTCGAGATCTCGGTGCTGATGGCGCAGTTCCCGAGCCGCGAGATCGCCGACCTCTCCTACAAGTACCGCACGCTCGGCCTCGGCTACGCCAATATCGGCGGCCTCCTGATGACCATGGGCCTGTCCTACGATTCCCGTGAGGGCCGGGCGCTCGCCGGTGCGCTCACGGCGATCATGACGGGCGTGTCCTACGCCACCTCGGCCGAGATGGCGAAGGAGCTGGGTCCGTTCCCGGCCTACGAGGAGAATGCCGACGCGATGCTGCGGGTGATCCGCAACCATCGCCGCGCCGCCCACGGCGAGGCCGAGGGCTACGAGTTCCTCAACACCAACCCCGTGCCGCTCGACCATGCCGGCTGCCCGCAGGGCGAGCTGGTGGAGCGCGCGCGTGCGGCCTGGGACCGGGCGTTGCAGCTCGGCGAGGAGCACGGCTACCGCAACGCCCAGTCCACGGTGATCGCGCCGACCGGCACGATCGGCCTCGTGATGGATTGCGACACCACCGGCATCGAGCCCGACTTCGCGCTGGTGAAGTTCAAGAAGCTCGCCGGCGGCGGCTACTTCAAGATCATCAACCGGGCGGTGCCGGACGCCCTGCGCAGCCTCGGCTACCGCGAGGCCGAGATCGCCGAGATCGAGGCCTACGCCGTCGGCCACGGCTCCCTCGGCCAGGCGCCGGCCATCAACCCCGGCTCGCTTCGCGCCAAGGGCTTCACCGACGACAAGATCGCGGCGGTGGAGGCGGGCTTGAAGTCGGCCTTCGACATCAAGTTCGTGTTCAATCGCTGGACGCTGGGCGAGGACTTCCTCACCCAGACCTTGAAGGTGCCGGCCGACAAGCTCGCCGACCCGTCGTTCGACCTGCTGGCCTTCCTCGGCTTCAGCCGCAAGGACATCGAGGCCGCCAACGTCCACGTCTGCGGGGCGATGACGCTCGAGGGCGCGCCGCACCTCAAGGTGGAGCACTACCCGGTCTTCGACTGCGCCAATCCGTGCGGCCGGATCGGCAAGCGCTACCTCTCGGTCGAGAGCCACATCCGCATGATGGCGGCGGCGCAGCCCTTCATCTCGGGGGCGATCTCCAAGACCATCAACATGCCGAACGACGCCACGGTCGAGGATTGCAAGAACGCCTACCGGCTGTCCTGGACCCTGGCGCTCAAGGCCAACGCCCTCTACCGCGACGGCTCGAAGCTGTCGCAGCCCCTCAACGCCGCCCTCATCAGCGACGAATCCGACGACGAGGAGGATGTGGTCGAGGCGCTGCTGGCCCAGCCGGCGGTCGCCAAGACCGTCTCGGTGACGGAGAAGATCGTCGAGCGGATCGTCGAGCGCGTCGAGCGCCTGCGCTCGCAGGAGAAGCTGCCGAGCCGCCGCAAGGGCTACACCCAGAAGGCCAAGATCGGCGGCCACACCATCTTCCTGCGCACCGGCGAGTACGACGACGGGCGGCTCGGCGAGATCTTCCTCGACATGAACAAGGAGGGCTCGGCGCTCCGGGCCTTCATCAACAACTTCGCGATCTCGGTCTCGCTCGGCCTGCAATACGGCGTGCCGCTTGAGGAGTACGTCGACGCCTTCACCTTCACCCGGTTCGAGCCGGCCGGCTTCGTCCAGGGCAACGACGCGATCAAGAACGCCACCTCTGTCCTCGACTACGTCTTCCGCGAGCTGGCGATCTCGTATCTCGGCCGCAACGACCTCGCCCATGTCGACCTCTCGGAGATCGGCAACACGGCGACCGGCGTGACGCCGGCCAAGCCCACGGCATCGGACTCGGTGCCGGCCCACAACGTCGTGTCGCGCGGCCTGCTGCGCGGCTCCGGTGACCGGCTGACCCTGATCCACGGCGGTCCGTCCGGCGCCACCCCGGGCGTCGCCGCCCCGACCACGGGCCAGTCGGCGCCGGCCGGCGGCAGCGTGCACGCGGTGCGGGGTTCGGTGGCGCTCAAGACCGAGCCGACGCTCGCCGGCCGGGTCGAGGCGCTGGCCGAGTCCCTGCCCTTCGCCAAGCCCGATCCGGTGGCCCCCGGCCGCAGCGTCTCGGATCGTCGCGCCGAGGCGAAGATGAAGGGCTATGTCGGCGAGGCCTGCCCGGAATGCGCCAACTTCACCCTGGTGCGGAACGGGACCTGCCTGAAGTGCGACACCTGCGGCGGCACGACCGGGTGCAGCTGAGGCGTGGCCGGCCCGGGTGACCTCGAGAGCGAAGCATAGGATCGTCCACCGACGCCAAGGCGTAGGCTGGTTCACGCCGTAGGACGGCATCTCGACGAGGGCGCGCAGCGATCGCTGCGCGCCCTTTCCCGTTCGAAGGCCCGTCGCCGCAAACACACGTCTTGTCCCTGCGGGCGGTCCGGCACCGCTCGATCGCGGTCCGCGAAGGAACCGAGCCCCCGGTAGACCCAGGCGATTTGCGTGGGCCGGGGGGTGTGAGAAGAAGGGCGTGCGTATCGAAGGGAGCTTCGCGCGGTCGTCGCGCGAGCCGGCCGCACATCCGCGCAAAGCCCGTCGCCCCATGCCCCCCCGCCTCCACTCCCTCCGCGCCCATCTCCTGGCGCTCTGGTTCCTGCTCCTCGCCTCGGCGGCAGCCACCGCCTACCTGCTGTTCGAGTTCTATACCCAGTCCGCCGCCGTGCAGGTCGCGCAGGCCGAGGTCCAGGTCGCACGGGCCTGCCGCGAGATCGGCGACCGCTTCGCCTTCTTCGGGGCCGACTGGAGCGGCAGCGTCGCGCAGGTCGACGAGACCCTGGCCCGCCAGCTCACCGACGTGGTGGTGACGGCGCTCGCCCCCCATCCGGGAGTCGAGGGCGGGATCTGGACTGCGGCCGGCGGTTCGGCGGCCTACGCGTTCCCGACCTACGAGGGTACCGGGCCGAAGACCGACCTGCCCTCGGCCGAGATCGACGCGATCCGGCGCGTCAACGCCGAGGCCCTGGGGGCCGAGCGGCCGGTGGCGACGCGGCGCGCCTCCCGCACCCAGACCCTGGTGATGCAGGGCTGCCCGTTGCGCGGCCCGATCCAGGGGGCGACGGCGTGGACCATGGCGCGGGTTCACACCGACCAGGGCCGGGCCTACGGCCAGCTCCTCGCCGGCTTCGGCTTCCTCGCCGCCACCGTGCTCGGCTCGGCGCTGCTCCTCGGGCGGCTCCTGCTGCTGCTCGGCCGGCGCATCGCCCGGCTGGAGGGGCAGCTCGGGCGCGACGCCGACGGCGGCCCGCGAGAGGGCGACCTGTCCCACGGCGACCTCTCCCACGGCGACCTGCCCCATCTCGCCCCGACCGGCCTGCGCGAGCTCGACCGACTTGTCGGGGCGCTGAACGCCGCCGGCACGCGGCTGGCCGCTGCCCGCCACCGCGCCGCCGAGGCCGAGCGGCTTGCAGCGCTCGGCCAGCTTGCCGCCGGCATCGCCCACGAGATCCGCAACCCCCTGGCGGCGATCCGGCTCAAGGCCGAGAACGCGCTGGCGAGCGCCGATCCGGCCCGGGGACGGGCCGCCCTCGACCTCGTGCTCGACCAGGTCGCCCGCCTCGACCGGCTGCTGCGCGACCTGCTCAGCCTGACCCAGCCGCGGCGCCCCAGCCTCGCCGCCACCGATCTCGGCCTCGCCCTGCGCGACTGCGCCCGGTTCCACGACGAGTTCGCCCGGGCGCAGGGCGTCGCGGTCGCGGTGGCGGAGGTCACCCCCGAGCGCCCGCTGCTCGATGCGGCCGAGATCCGCCGCGCCCTCGACAACCTCGTCCTCAACGCGATCCAGCACAGCCCGGCGGGGAGCACGGTGCGGCTCTCAGGGATGCGCGAGGGCGACCGGCTGCGGATCCGCGTGACGGACGAGGGCCCCGGCATCCCCGATGCCCTCAAGACCCGCCTGTTCGATCCTTTCGTCACCGGCCGCCCGGACGGGACCGGGCTCGGCCTCGCGATCGTGCGCGAGATCGCCCGCGCCCATGGTGGACAGGTGCGGCTCGCCGCCCCACCTCCGGAGGCACCGGGTCCCGGCGCGACCTTCGAGATCGACCTGCCATGGACCGCCTCGCCCCCGACCCTGCCCCCGCCCGCATCCTGATCGTCGACGACGACAGGGCCCTGCGCGAGGGACTGGCCGAGACGGTGAGCGATCTCGGCCACCGCCCGGTCCTCGCCGCCTCGGGCGCCGAGGCGCTGGCGCGGATGGCGGCCGACCCGGGAATCGCCGCGGTGCTCCTCGACCTGCGCATGCCCGGCGACCTCGACGGGATGGCGGTGCTCCAGCGCCTGCGGGCTCTGCCGCAGCCGCCGCCGGTGACGGTGCTGACCGCCTATGCCAGCGCCGAGAATACCATCGAGGCGATGCGGCTCGGCGCCTACGACCACCTGACGAAGCCGGTCGGCCGGGCCGAGCTCGCCGGGCTCATCGGCGGCATGCTGGCCCTCGCGGCCTCCGCCGCGCCGGACGCTCCCGGCCCGGCGGCGCCGTCGTCCCTGATCGGCTCCAGCGAGGCGATGCGGCGGGTGCAGAAGGCCGTGGGGCTCGCCGCCGACAGCGACGCGACGGTGCTGCTCCAGGGCGAAACCGGCACCGGCAAGGAGGTGGCGGCCCGCGCGCTCCACGCCCACGGCCGCCGGCGCGACGGACCGTTCGTGCCGGTGAACTGCGCGGCGATCCCCGCCGAGCTCCTCGAGAGCGAGCTGTTCGGCCACCTGCGCGGCGCCTTCACCGGAGCGACGCAGGACCGGCCCGGGGCGTTCCGGGAGGCGGATGGCGGCACGCTGTTCCTCGACGAGATCGGCGACATGCCGCCCTCGATGCAGGCCAAGATCCTGCGGGCGCTCCAGGAGCGGGTGGTGACCCCGGTGGGCGGCCGGCCCGTCCCGGTGGACGTCCGGGTGGTGGCGGCGACCCACCGCGACCTGCCGCGCCTCGTGGCGGAGGGCGGCTTTCGCCAGGACCTGTTCTACCGCCTCAACGTCGTGCCGATCACCCTGCCGCCCCTGCGCGAGCGCCTCGCCGACATCCTCCCCCTCGCCGAGCATTTTTTGTGCGCGAGCGGCGCCGGGCCGAAGCGCCTCGCATCCGACGCCGCCGCGGCGCTGATGCGCCATCCCTGGCCCGGCAACGTGCGCGAGTTGCGCAACGTGATCGAGCGGGCGGCGGTGCTGGCCCGCGGCGCGGTGATCGGGGCGGACGACCTCGGCCTCTCCGATCCCGGCCGCCCGGACGGGGTGCCGGGCGCCGAGGCCGTCCTCCCGGGCTGGCTCGACGGCGACCTTCCGGGCGCGGTGGCGCGCCTCGAGGAGGCGATGATCCGCCGGGCCCTCGGCGAGAGCGGCGGCAACCGGGCGCAGGCCGCCAAGCGCCTCGGCATCCAGCGCCAGCTCCTCTACGCCAAGATCGAGCGCTACGGCCTGCGCGACGCGGCAGTGTCGGAAAACCCGACGGGGGATGTCGGGAATCCCGACGGCCGCACCTTGGCTTGACGCGGGGTTCTCCAGGCCCTGCAAGGATTTGGCATCTGGCACGGGAGTTGTCTAGGGCGCTTCGAGCCGGCCGGATGCCGGCGCAGACGAGCGACATCCATGACGATGGCTGAGCACCGCTATCTGTCGGCGGGCCTCGCGGCCGCGATCCTCGCCGCGACGCCGGCCGCGGCACAAGACACGTCGGTCTGGGATCCCGGCACCCTGCCGGAGAGCAAGGGGACGGTGAAGCAGTACACCCTCACCCCCCGGGGCGACGTCGACGGCCTGATCCTCACCGACGGCACCGAGGTGAAGCTGCCACCGCGAATGTCCGCCGCCGTGGTGTTCACCGTCCGTCCGGGCGATCAGGTCTCGGTGCGCGGCATGCGCGCCCGGGCGCTTCCCCTCGTCGACGGTGCCTCGATCCGCAACGAGGCGACGGGGGCCACGCTCACCACCCTCGGGCCGCCGGAGCCGGCCGCCGACGAGACGGTGTTGAGCGGGCGCATCGCCGCCCTGCTGCACGGGCGCCGAGGCGAGGTGAACGGCGCGCTCCTCGACGACGGCACCACCCTGCGGCTGCCGCCGCACGAGGCTGCACGCCTGAGCGCGACCCTGCGGGCCGGGCAGGGCGTCAGCCTCCGCGGGTCGGTGACGAAGAGCCCGCTCGGCACGGTGGTGGAGGTGCGCGCCCTCGGGACCGGCCCGGACACCATGGTCGAGGTCGGCGGGCGCCCGCCCCGTCCACCGGGCCCGCGCGGCGAGGCGGGCCCGCCCGGCGGTCCCGATGCGCCGCCACCACCCCCCGGTGCCGCTCCCCCGCCCCCGCCGCCCCGCCGGTCCTAGGGTCGGACGGATTTCGGGAAGCCGCGTGGCGTTACGGCGCGACGCGGCAGACTAATCCCTCTTGTGTAGCAACTTTTTGCGATCTCGCCGGTTCTCGGCTCCGGATCGGCCGGCCCTTCCTCAAGGAGACATCACGGTGAGCACCGCCCCCTCCGCCCCTGTCTCTGCGTCCGGAACCCCCGATCGGCAGCCTTCGAAGCGGGCCCTGCGCGGGCTCGACGCGCTCAACTTCACCCTGGCGGACGTGCGCGACGGCCTCGGCCCCTACCTCGCGATCTACCTCATCGCCGTGCGCGGCCCCGACCAGGGCTGGAACGAGGCGACCACCGGCATGATCATGACGATCGCCGGCATCGCCGGCCTGATCGCCCAGACCCCCGCCGGCGCCCTCATCGATCGCTCGCAGCACAAGCGCACCATCGTGATCGCGGCGGCGCTCGCCGTCACCCTGAGCTGCCTAGCGCTCCCCTTCATCTCGAACTTCTACGCGGTGGCCGCGACGCAGTCGCTCGCCGGCATCGCCGGCGCGATCTTCCCGCCGGCGCTCGCCGCCATCACGCTCGGGGTGGTCGGCCCGAAACTGTTCTCCAAGCGCATCGGCCGCAACGAGGGCTTCAACCACGCCGGCAACGCCGTCTCGGCGGCGCTCGCGGGCGGCCTCGCCTACCTGTTCGGGCCGATCGTGGTGTTCTGGCTGATGGGCGTGCTCGCCGCCCTGTCGATCGGCGCGATGCTGATGGTGCCGGACGAGGCGATCGACAACGACCTCGCCCGCGGCCTCGATTCCGCCGAGGACCAGTCCGGCGAGCAGCCGTCGGGCCTGACCGCGCTGCTGCAGAACAAGTACCTGATGCTGTTCGCGCTGCTCGCGGCGATCTTCCACCTCTCGAACGCCGCGATGCTGACCTCGGTCGGCCAGCTCCTCACCCACCTGTCGGGCAAGGACAACGCCACCTCGCTCATCGCGATCTGCATCGTGGCGGCGCAATGCGTGATGGTGCCGGTGGCGATGTTCGTCGGCCACAAGGCCGACGCGATCGGCCGCAAGCCCATCTTCCTCGCCGCCTTCGGCGTGCTGGCGCTGCGCGGCGTGCTCTACACCTTCTCCAACAACCCGTTATACCTCGTGGCGGTGCAGCTCCTCGACGGGATCGGCGCCGGCGTCTACGGCGCGCTGTTTCCGATCGTGGTCGCCGACCTGACCCGGGGCACCGGCCGGTTCAACGTCAGCCAGGGCGCGGTGGCCACCGCGCAAGGCCTCGGCGCCTCGCTGAGCGCGACGCTCGCCGGCCTCATCATCGTCTCGGCCGGATACTCGGCGGCGTTCCTGACGCTCGCCGGCATCGCGGGCCTCGGCTTCGCCCTCTACCTGACGATGATGCCGGAGACCCGCGGCTTCGAACCGGCCCAGGCCGGCACGCCCTCCGACCCGACCGGCCGCCCGGCCCTCGCGACCGCCTGAAGGGCTCAGACCATGACCGGCCCTCTGGCCTTCGCCCATATCGGCGACCTGCACCTCGCCGCGGCGGAGGCCGACAACGCCCGGGACTACCAGGCGATCGTCGCGCAGATCGGCGAGGCGGACGGGCTCGACTTCGTCTTCGTCCCCGGGGACAACGCCGATAACGGTGCTCCGGAGCAATATGCCCTGGTGCGGGCGGGCCTCGACCGGTTGCGCGTCCCGGTCCACGTCATCACCGGCGACCACGACATGGAGGGCGGCAGCCTCGATGCCTTCTATGCCGGGCTGAATGTCCCGCGCCTGCCCTACGCGGTCGATGTGCGGGGCGTGCGCTGCCTGTTCCTCGACATGTGCGGGCCGGGCAGCGGCGGGCCGGATTTCCGCCTCGGGCCCGACCAGGTCGCCTGGCTCGCCGCCGAGCTGGAGGGCGCGCAGGGACGGAACTGCGTCCTGTTCATGCACAGCTACCCGGCCGACCTGAAGGGCGAGGGCGAGGCGGCGCGGGTCGCCGACCTCGTCCATCGCGGGCCGGTGCGCCTCGTCGAGATGGGCCACACCCACTACAACGAGCTCGCCAATGATGGCCGCACCATCTACGCGGCGACCCGCTCCACCGGGCAGATCGAGGAGGGCCCGGTCGGCTACGCGGTCGCGGCCCTTGATCGCGGCGTGGTGAGCTGGCGCTTCAAGGAGCTGGCCCGGCCCTGGCCGTTCGTGCTCATCACCGCGCCGGCCGACCGGCGCCTCGCGCACGACGCCGGCCACGCGGTCGGCGAGCGCTTCAGCCTGCGCGCCCTGGTGCTGGGACCGGCCGAGCGCGTCGAGTACCGCATCGACGACGGGCCGTGGCAGGCGATGGCGCGGGAGGACGGGGCGCCCTGCCACGCGGCCGAGGTCACCTGGCCGGCAGGTGCGCAGGTCGTCGCGGTGCGGGCGACGGGCGGCGATTCCGAGGACACCGACGCGATCGAGCCGGCGACCGACCCGACCGCATTGCCGACCTCCCGCGGCATCGGCAGCGATGCCGATGCGCTCGGAGCCTGGGAGGCGCGGGGGCTGCTGGGTACGCAGCTCGGGCCGAACCGCAACGGGCGGCAATGGTGAGGGCAGGGCCTCCGACTCTCGGACATCCTCCCATCACTCCCTCGTCCCACCCACGACCTCATCCCGGGGTGCGGGTGGGACACTGGCAGACAGCGACGACGCCGCATCGCGGCTCGGCTCATCCTCTTTCCGACATGACCACAGGACCCCTCGCCCCATGGCCGCGCTGACGCTCAGCCCCAACCTCGCGACCTGGGCGATCGCCGCCCTCGCCACGCTCGGCGTGATCGTGCGCCCGTTCTCCTGGCCGGAGGCGATCTGGGCGGTGGCGGGCGCGCTCGCGCTGGTGCTGCTAGGCCTGCTCCCGGCCGGCACCGCCTGGGAGGGGGTGCTCAAGGGCACCGACGTCTACCTGTTCCTCGTCGGCATGATGCTGATGTCCGAGGTCGCCCGGAAGGAGGGCCTGTTCGACTGGCTCGCCGGCATCGCGGTGCGCACCGCCAAGGGTTCGGCGACGCGGCTGTTCACCCTGGTCTACCTCGTCGGCACCGTCGTCACGGTCTTCCTCTCGAACGACGCCTGCGCGGTGGTGCTGACGCCGGCGGTCTACGCCGCGACCCGCGCCGCCAAGGTCGAGAATCCCCTGCCCTACCTGTTCATCTGCGCCTTCATCGCCAACGCCGCCTCGTTCGTGCTGCCGATCTCGAACCCGGCGAACCTCGTGGTCTTCGCCGAGCATATGCCGCCGCTGACGCGCTGGCTCGCGCTGTTCGGCCTGCCGTCGGTGCTCGCGATTCTGACGACCTACCTCGTCCTTCGCCTGACCCAGAACGGCACCCTGCGCCAGCAGCAGGTCGCGACCGACATCGAGACCGCGTCCCTGTCGCGCACCGGCCTCGTCGCCGGCCTCGGCATCGTGGCGACCGGGGCGGTGCTGATCGGCGCCTCGGCCTACGGGCTCGACCTCGGCCTGCCGACCTTCATCGCGGGGCTCGCCACCACGCTGATCGTGCTGGCGCTCAAGCGCGGCAGCGGCGCGGTCGAGGTGGTCAAGGACGTGTCCTGGAGCGTGCTGCCGCTGGTCGCCGGCCTGTTCGTGCTGGTCGAGGCGCTGGAGAAGACCGGCGTGCTCGCGATGATCGCCGGGGCATTGCAGCGCGCCGCCAGCGCCGCGCCGGCCGAGACCGCCTGGGGCGCCGGCGCGCTGATCGCGTTCGCCTGCAACCTCGTCAACAACCTGCCGGCCGGCCTGATCGCCGGCGCCGCGGTCCAGGCCGCCCACGTGCCGGAGAAGGTCGCGGGCGCGGTGCTGATCGGCGTCGATCTCGGGCCCAACCTCTCGGTCACGGGGTCGCTCGCCACCATCCTGTGGCTCACGGCGATCCGCCGCGAGGGCCAGGACGTGAGCTTCTGGAGCTTCCTCAAGCTCGGCGCGCTGGTGATGCCGCCGGCCCTCGCGCTGGCGCTCGCCAGCCTTCTCCTCGTCTGATCCCCGCCTCGTCCGATCCCTCTGCCACAGGAAGGTTTCCCGGTGTCGATCGCCGCGCTCCTCTACCCCTTCATCCTGGTCGCCGGGGCGCTCCAGGCGCTCGGCAACGCGATGAACGCGCAGCTGCGCGGCCGGATGGTCAATCCGTGGCTCGCCGCCACGGTGTCGTTCCTGCCGATCGTGTTCGTCTTCGTCACCCTGTTCCTGGTGATGCCGACCCCGCTGCCGACCCTCGAGACGGTGAGCAAGATGCCCTGGTATGCCCCCCTCGGGGGTCTGGCCGGCGCGGTCGCGGTGTTCGGCGGGCTCGCCTTCATCGACAAGGTCGGGGCCGGGCCGTTCAACGGCCTGACGCTGACCGCCAACATCATCACCTCGCTCGCCCTCGACGCGTTCGGGCTGTTCGGGCTCCAGGCCTCCGGCTTCAAGCCGCTGCCCTGGCTCGGCGGCCTGCTGATGGCGGCCGGCGTGGTGTTCATCGCCCGCAGCGGGGCCAAGAAGGACGACGAGGACAGCCACGGCATCGGCGGCAAGCTGCTCTACCCGTTCATCCTGGTCGCCGGCGCCCTGATGTCGATCGGCGTGGTGTGGAACTCGCAGCTGCGCGGGGCGCTCGTGAACCCCTGGCTCGCCGCCACGGTGTCGTTCGTGCCCGTCGTCTTCGCCTTCGCGCTGATGTTCCTGCTCAAGCCCACGCCGCTGCCGACCCGCCAGGATCTTTCGGGCGTGCGCTGGTGGATGCCGCTCGCCGGCATCACCGGGGCGGTCGCGGTGTTCGCGGGCCTGCTCTTCGTCGACAAGGTCGGGGCCGGCGCCTTCAACGGCCTGCTCATCACCGCGAACCTGCTCACCTCGGTCGCGCTCGACCATTTCGGCTGGTTCGGCATGCGCCAGGTCAAGGCCGGGCCGCCGCGCCTCATCGGCGCCGCCCTGATGGTCGCCGGGATCGTGCTGATCTCGGTGTTCTAACCGGTCGCGGCGGAGTGCCCATGCCCACCCTCCCGGCCTGGGTCCTGCGCCGCGAGACCTTCGCGGCCCTGATCGTCGTCGCCCTGGCGGCGGCGATCGGCGCCGCCTTGTACTTTAGCCAGGCGACCACGCTCACCATCGCGGTCGCCCCCCGGGACGGGACCGAGCCGGCCCTCATCAAGGCCTATGCCGACGCGCTGAAGGAGGACAAAGCCAACATCCGGCTCAAGATCCTGTCCTTCGAAGACGTGCGCGAGAGCGCGGCGGCGCTCCAGGACGGCCGGGCCGACCTCGCGGTGGTGCGGCCGGACGTGCTCCTGCCGAAGAACGGGCTGACGCTCGCGATCCTGCGCGACCAGGCGATGCTGATCGTCTCGCCGGACGGGTCGGGCGTCACGAGCTTTCCGAAGCTCGCGGGGCGGCGCCTCGGCATCGCGGCCCATCGCAGCGCCGATTTCTGGCTGTTGAAGAACATCCTCGCCTATTACGGCCTGACGCTCGAAGGGCCGGAGGCGACGCCGCCATCCACGGCGGTCTCCGGCACCACGGTCCGCCTCGTCGCCATCGACGGGACGGACGCGGCGGCCGCGATCCGCGACAAGCGGATCGACGCGTTCGTGAGCATCATCGCGGCCTCGGCCCCGAAGGCGCGCCAGCTCGTCGAATCGGTGCGGGGGATCGGCCGCAGCGGCAAGGTCGAGCTCGTCGACGTGCCCGACAGCGACGCGGTGATCGAGCGCTTCCCCCGCCTCCAGGCGGTCACGGTGCCGGCCGGCCTGTTCGGCGGCCGGCCGAAGCTGCCGGCGGAGGACGTGAAGACGGTCGGCGCCTCCTACCGGCTGATGGCCCGCACCTCGCTCAGCCGCGCCATCGCGGCGGACGTGACCCAGCACCTGTTCGAGCTGCGCACCGCCGCCGCCGAGCGGACCGACGCGGCGGAGTACATCCAGGCTCCGGCCTACGAGACCACGGTGGCGGCGACGAGCGCCCGCATCCCGATCCATCCCGGCGCGATCGACTACTTCGAGCGCGAGCAGCACGGCTTCGTCGAGCGCTACGGCGACACGCTCTACCTGCTGGCGGCGCTCGCCGGCGGCCTCGCCTCGGCGGTGGCCTGGCTGCGCCAGCGCCTGGCGAGCCTGCGCCGCGAGCGGATCGACGAGGTGACCGACCGCCTGCTCGAGATCACCGACCAGGCGCGCTCCTTACGCGACCCGGACGCCATCGCGGCCCTGTCGGTCGAGATCGACAAGCTCGCCATCGAGGTCGTGCGCGACATCCGCCGGCGCGAACTCGATTCGCGCACGATGGCGGCGGTGTCGATCGCGATCGAGACCGCGCGGGCGACGGTGGCGGATTGCCGGGCGGCGGCGGGGGAGAAGGCGGCGCCGGCGGCGTGAGGTGCGGATGGATGCCGCGGGGCCAACCCGTAACCGGACGAGGCGCAGGGTTCCCCTCTCCCCGCGGGCGGGGAGAGGGCCGTGTTCCCGTCCAGGGAACACGGCGAGCGGAGGCGCAGCCGGAGCGAGGGTGAGGGGGTGCTTCCGGAGGAGCCCATCCGGCGACACCCCCTCGCCCTCGCCCTGCGGGCTTGCTGTTCCTCCTGAACGGAGGAACAGCCCTCTCCCCGCCCGCGGGGAGAGGGGGAAACCTGCGCTTCTTTCGGTCGACGACCCCGGACCTATTCCGCCGCCGCCATCGCCGGCTTGCGGTCCGCCACCCCCTCCAGGGCCGCCGGCCGCGGCCCGCCGGTGGCCCAGTCGAGCAGTTCCACCGTGTGGACGATCGGGATGGCGGTGCCCTTCCCGATCTGCGTCGCGCAGCCGATATTGCCGGTGGCGATCACGTCGGGCCGGACCCGCTCGATGTTGGCGACCTTGCGGGCGCGCAGGTGCGCGGCGAGTTCCGGCTGGAGGATGTTGTAGGTGCCGGCCGAGCCGCAGCAGATGTGGCCCTCGGGCACGTCCTTCACGGTGAAGCCGGCCCGCGCCAGCAGCGCCTTCGGCTCGGTGCGCAGGCCCTGCCCGTGCTGCATCGAGCAGGCGGAGTGGTAGGCGACGACGAGGTCGGTCTCGACCACGGGCTCGGACAGGCCGAGGCTCGTGACGTATTCGGTGACGTCGCGGGCGATGCCTGCAACGCGCGCGGCCTTGTCCGCATAGGCTGGGTCGTCGCGGAACATGAAGCCGTAATCCTTGATCGTGGTGCCGCAGCCGGAGGCCGTGACCACGATGGCGTCCAGCCCCTCGCCGTCCATCTCGGCGATCCAGGCGTCGATGGTGCGCTTGGCGAGCGCGTGCGAGGAGTGCTCGTGGCCCATGTGGTGGGTGAGCGCGCCGCAGCAGCCCTCCCCCTTGGCCTGCACCACCTCGACGCCGTGGCGGTTGAGCAGACGGATCGCCGCCTCGTTGAAGTCAGGCCGCAGCACGCTCTGGGCGCAGCCGCGCAAAAGCGCCACCCGGCCCCGGCGCGGGCCGGCGGGCGGGAAGCGGCCGGGCTTGTCCTGCGCCGAGCGGTTCGGCAGCGCGGCGGGGGCGAGGTCGAGCATCGCGGCCAGCCGATTGCCGACCTTCGGCATCCTCGCGGCGATCCCTCGGAACGGCCGGCCGAGGGTGGCGCCGAGCAGCGCCAGGCGGAAGCGGTTCGGGTAGGGCAGCACGCGCGCCAGCACGGCGCGTAAGAACCGGTCCTCGACCGGGCGCGCGTAGGTCTTCTCGATATGGGCGCGGGCGTGGTCGACGAGGTGCATGTAGTGCACCCCCGACGGGCAGGTGGTCATGCAGGACAGGCACGACAGGCAGCGGTCGACGTGCTTGACCACCTCGGGGCTCGCGGGCTTGCCCCCCTCCAGCATGTCCTTGATCAGGTAGATGCGCCCGCGCGGCGAATCGAGCTCGTCGCCGAGCAGCAGGTAGGTCGGGCAGGTGGCGGTGCAGAAGCCGCAATGCACGCAGGTGCGCAGGATCTTCTCCGAGGCCGCCATGGCCGGGTCGGCGAGCTGCGCGGGGGTGAAGCTGGTCTGCACGGCGGTTCCTCGGGGCGGTTCCTTGGGGGCGATTCTTCAGCGCCTTCGGGCCGTTTCTAGACCATTTTCAAGGTGGCGGGAGCGGCTTTCCGGGCCGCCCCCCGCGCACGGTGCCGCACGAGGGCCGCGTCAGGCGCTGCCGATCGCGACGCCGGCGAGCAGCACCAGCACGCCGCCGAGCACCACCTGGAGGGCGGCGCGCCAGAACGGCGTCTCCATGTAGCGGGTGCGGATCGCCGAGATGGCGAGCAGTTCCACCGCCACGACCAGCGCGGCGAGCACGGTCGCGATGGCGAAGGCGTTCGCCCAGGAATCCGGCACCAGGTAGGGCAGCGTGTGGCCGAGGCCCCCCACCGCCGTCATGATCCCGCAGACGAGGCCGCGCAGCCACGGCGAGCCGCGCCCGGTGATGCTGCCGTCGTCGGACAGGGCCTCCGTGAAGCCCATGCTGATGCCCGCACCGATCGAGGCGGCGAGGCCGACGAGGAAGGTCTGCCAGTTGTTGTGGGTGGCGAAGGCGGCGGCGAAGAGCGGTGCCAGCGTCGAGACCGAGCCGTCTATCAACCCGGCGAGGCCCGGCTGCACGTAGCGCAGCACGAACAAGCGGTGGGCGGCCCGGGCCTCCTCGGCGGCGGCGTCCCCGCTCTCCTGCTCGGCGGCCAGCGCCTCGGCCCGGCGGCCGTGGCCGCGCTCGATCTCGGCGAGCCGGGTGAAGAGCTGGCGCACCCCGAGGTCCCGGCTCAGATCCGCCGCCCGCTCGTAGAAGCCCGCAGCCTGCGCCTCCATCGCCTCGGCCTCGCGCCGCATCCGGCCGGCATCGAGCCCCTGCCACCAGAACGGCCGGCGGCGGGAGAAGCCGCGCACATCCTCGCGCCGCAGCGGCGGCAGATGCTCGCCGAACCGCTCGCGATACGCCGCGTAGAGGTCGTCGCGATGGCCCCGCTCCTCGTCGGCCATTGCCTCGAACAGCCCGGCCGAGCCCGGCAGGTCGGCCCGCAGGCTCTCGGCGAAGCTGCGATAGATGCGGGAATCCTCCTCCTCGCTGGCGATGGCGAGGGCCAGAACCTCGCGCTCGGTGAGATCGGTCAGGGCCTTCATGCCGGTGCTCCTTTTTGGAATGGCTCCAATCTATAGATTGGAGCCATTCCAAACAAGTTGTCGTCGGGATGGGCAGGGTGCGGTCCCGCACGCAGCGTCACCCCCCTGCAACCTCCCGGCGGTTGCCTCGCGGGCCCGAACGGAGCATGACGGCGCCCGGATTCGCGGGGGCCGCGCCGGGCCGGATTCGCCGGGTCCCTCGAGCAAAGCGCCCCCTCCTCGAAGTGGCCGAATGAGCGTCGTCACCCGCATCGCCCGCAGCCGGGCGGCCCAGGAGAGCCTCGGCTTCCTCGGCGCGAGCTACCTGAAGCTGGTGCGCGGCACGAACCGCTTCAGCCTCGATCCGCCCGGCGCCTACGACTGGCTGTCGCCCCTGCGGCCGTTCATCATCGCGATGTGGCACGGCCAGCACCTGATGGTGCCGTTCGTGCGCCGGCCCGAGGACCGGGCCGCCACGATGGTGTCGCGCTCGATCGATGGCGGGGTGAATACCGCCGTGCTGGAGCGGATGGGCGTGCGGGTGATCCGCGGCTCGGGCGCGCGGCGGGCGAGCGAGATGTGGGCCAAGGGCGGCGTGTCGGCCCTGCGCGGCTGCCTCAAGGCGCTGGAGGACGGCGAGACGGTGGCGTTCAGCGCCGACGTGCCGAAGGTGTCGCGGCGCTGCGGCGAGGGCATCGTGATGCTGGCGCGCCTGTCGGGCCGCCCGGTGGTGCCGACCGCGGTCGTCACCAGCCGGTATTTGCAGTTCGACAGCTGGGACCGGGCGAGCCTCGGCCTGCCCTTCGGCCGCGGCGTGATGGCCTTCGGCGAGCCGATCACGGTCCCCCGCGACCTCGACCCTGCGGGAATCGAGGCGGCGCGGCTGCGCATCGAAGCCGACCTCAACGCGGTGCATGCCCGCGCCTTCGCGCAGGTCGGCCGGGTCGACCCGGTGCTCACCGGAAAACGGGCCGCCGCCCGATGAGGCGGGAGGATGTGCCGGCGCTGCTGCGCGCCTACCATTACGGCCTGATCGCCGGCGAGCCGGCGCTCGCGGGGCTCCTCGCCTGGCGCCGCCGGCGCGGCAAGGAGGATCCGTTACGCCTGCCCGAGCGCACCGGGCGGCCGGGCAGGCCGCGGCCGGCAGGTCCCCTCGTCTGGGCCCACGGCGCCAGCATCGGCGAGGCCCTGTCGCTGCTGGGCCTCGTCGAGCGCCTGACCCGGCGCGGCTTCTCGGTGCTCGTCACCTCCGGCACCCGCACCTCGGCGGAACTGCTGGCGCGGCGGCTGCCGCGCGGCGCCCTGCACCAGTTCGCCCCCCTCGACGCGCCGCGCTACCTTTCCCGCTTCCTCGACCATTGGCGGCCGGACCTGGCGCTCGTCGCCGAATCGGAACTGTGGCCCAACACCATCCTGGCCCTGCACGAGCGCGAGGTGCCGCTGATCCTGGTCAACGGGCGGATGTCCGAGCGCTCGGCCCGCGGCTGGGCCCGCACGCCGGCGGTGGCGCGCGCCATCCTGTCACGCATCGCGCTCTGCCTCGCCCAGAGCCAGGAGGAGGCCGAGCGCTTCGCGCGGCTCGGCGCCCCCCGGGTCGAGGCCGGCGGCAACCTGAAATTCGACGCGGGTCCCCCGCCGGCGGATCCCGAGCAGCTGCGCCAGTTAGCGGACGTCGTCGCCGGCCGCCCGGTCTGGCTCGCCGCCTCGACCCATCCGGGCGAGGAGGCCGCCGCGACGGCCGCCCACCGGGCGCTGGTGCGGCGCTATCCCGACCTCCTCACCATCGTGGTGCCGCGCCATCCCGAGCGCGGCCCGGGGGTTGCCGCCGACGCGGTCTCGGCGGGGCTCCGGGTCGGGCGCCGCGCGACCGGCGGGCAGCCGCACGACAAGGTCGATCTCTACGTCGCCGACACGGTGGGCGAGCTCGGCCTGTTCTACCGGCTGTGCCCGCTCGTCTTCGTCGGCGGCTCGCTCGCGCGCCACGGCGGGCAGAACCCGATCGAGCCGGCCCGCCTCGGCGCCGCGATCCTGTCCGGGCCGCACGTGCGCAACTTCGCCCAGGTCTACGGCGCGCTGGAACGCGCCGGCGGCGCCCGGATCGTGCGCGACGGGCAGGAGCTGACCGCGGCGGTCGGCCAGCTCCTCGCCGATCCCGCCGCCCGCGGGGCGATGGCGCAGGCCGGCGCCGCGGCGATCGAGAGCGCCGGCGGCGCCACCGACCGGGCGATGGCGGCGATCGAGCCCTTCATCTGCCAGCTCAAGATCGCCGGGCGGTTCGCCTCGTGATCCAGGCGCCGGGCTTCTGGTGGCGGGAGGCGCCGACGCCGGCCGCCCGGCTGCTCGCGCCCGCCGGCCTCGTCTACGGGGCGCTCGCCGCCCGCCGGATGGCGCGGGACGGCGCGCAGGCGCCCTGCCCGGTGGTCTGCATCGGCAACTTCACCCTCGGCGGCGCCGGCAAGACGCCGACGGCGCTCGCGGTCGCGGGACTGCTGAGCGATCTCGGGCGGCGTCCGGTTTTCCTGAGCCGTGGCTATGGCGGGCGCAGCCCTGGGCCGGTGCGGGTCGATCCCGCACGCCACGGCGCGGCAGAGGTCGGCGACGAGCCGCTGCTGCTCGCCCGCACCGCCCCGGCGATCGTCGCCCGCGACCGGGTGGCGGGGGCGTGGGCCTGCCACGAGGCCGGCGCCGACATCATCGTGATGGATGACGGGTTGCAGAACCCGAGCCTCGCCAAGACCTTGTCGATCGCGGTGTTCGACGGTGGGGTCGGCCTCGGCAACGGGCGGGTGTTTCCGGCAGGCCCCTTGCGGGCGCCGGCGGGCGCGCAGTGGCCCCGGATCCACGCCGCCCTGGTGATCGGCGAGGGCGCGCCCGGCGCACGGGTGCTGGCGCAGGCGAGGGAGCGCGGGCTGCCGGCCCTGCGCGGCCGGCTCGTGCCGGATCCGACGGCGGCGGAGCGGTTGCGCGGTCGCCCCGTCCTGGCTTTCGCGGGGATCGGGCGGCCGGACAAGTTCTTCGCGACCCTGCGCGAGATCGGGGCCGACCTCCGCGAGACCCGCGCCTTTCCGGATCATCACGCCTTCACGGAGGCGGAGGCCGCGTCCCTCGCGGCGGAGGCCGGCGCCCGAGGCCTCGTGCTCGCGACGACCGAGAAGGACCGGGTGCGGCTGCCCCCCGCGCTGGCGGTGACGACGCTGCCGGTCGTGCTGGCACTCGACGAGCCCGAAGCCCTCAGCGCTCTGCTAGGCGGTCTTTGAGGCCTCGCGCAGGCGCACCATCACGGCGTCGGGATCGGCATAGGCCTCCTGGCGCTCGACGCTCCAGTAGCGCAGGGCGTCGAGGGGGATCTCGACCGCGGTCACCGCGCAGCGCACGAACCGGCCGGGCCGCACCACCCGCAGGTTGCTGTCGCCATACTCCACGACGGCCTCGCCGGACCCGCCGCGCTCGAACCGTCCGAGCATCGAAACATTCCCTTCCTTACGGGACAACGATGCGGGTGTAGGGCGCGCGGGCCGGCTTGTCGACGGGCTCGACGGCGGGCCTCCGGCCGGCCATGATCCGGGGGCTTCCGCAACGGCCACCGGGACGAGGATGGATCCGACCGAGACGCTGCTCTCCGCTGCCCGCGCGGTCCAGGCGCGGGCCCACGCGCCCTATTCTCGCTTCCGCGTCGGCGCGGCGATTCTCGACGAGGCGGGGGCGGTGCATGCCGGCTGCAACGTCGAGAACGCCGCCTATCCGGTCGGCACCTGCGCCGAGGCCGGCGCCATCGCCGCGATGGTGGCGAATGGCGGACGGCGCATCGCCGCGATCCTGGTGCTCGGCGACGGCGAGGCGCTGGTCACCCCCTGCGGCGCCTGCCGCCAGCGCATCCGCGAATTCGCTGCACCCGACACCCCGATCCACGTCGCCGGGCCGCAAGGACTGCGACAGACCTTCACCCTGGACGACTTGCTGCCCGCCTCGTTCGGGCCGGACAACCTCACGTGAGCGGCCCGCCCGACGATCCGCGCGTCGCCGAGGCCGCCGCGTTCCTGCGGGCGCGCGGCTTCGATGGAGCGTTCGCGCTCGCCCTCGTCACCGGCACCGGGCTCGGGCCGCTCGCCGACAAGGTCGAGGATTCGGTCGCGATCCCCTACGGCGAGATCCCGCATTTTCCGGCCTCGGGCGTCTCGGGCCATGCCGGGCGGCTGGTGGCGGGGCGCCTCGGCGGACGGCGGGTGCTGCTGTTCCAGGGCCGCGCCCACCCCTACGAGCACGGCGACGCCGCCGCGATGCGCGTGCCGGTCGGCGTGGTGGCGGGCTTGAGCGCCCCGCCGCTCCTCCTCACCAACGCCGCCGGCTCGCTCCTGCCCGAGGCCGGCCCCGGCCGCCTCGCGCTCGTCACCGATCACGTCAACCTGTCGGGGATGAACCCGCTCTACGGCGAGCCCTCCGACGCCCGCTTCGTGCCGATGGTCGACGCCTACGACTCCGGCTTGCAGGCGGCGCTGAAGGCTGCGGCGGCGGCGAGCGGCGTGCCCCTGCACGAGGGGGTCTACGCCTGGTTCTCGGGGCCGAGCTTCGAGACCCCGGCGGAAATCCGCATGGCGAAGGCGCTCGGCGCCGACCTCGTCGGCATGTCGACGGTGCCGGAGGTGATCCTCGCCCGCTTCTTCGGCCTTCGGGTCGCGGCACTCTCGCTCGTGACGAACTACGCCGCGGGCTTTTCCTCCGGCGCGCCCCATCACGCCGAGACCAAGCGGGTGGCGGCGCAGGCCGCGGAGGATGTCGGGCGGCTCGTGACCGCGCTGCTCTCAGCCGACCTCTGATCTCTCTTCCCGGAACGCACCCATGACGCTGCTGCCGCAGGAACTGATCCGCCTCAAGCGCGACGGCCACGCGCTGCCGCCGGAGGCGATCGAGGCCTTCATCCTCGGCCTGACCAGAAACACGGTCACCGAGGGGCAGGCGGCGGCCTTCGCGATGGCGGTGTTCTTCCGCGGCCTGTCGCTGCCGGAGCGGGTGGCGCTGACCCGGGCGATGATGCGCTCGGGCACGGTGCTCGACTGGGACCTCCCCGGCCCGGTCGTCGACAAGCATTCGACCGGCGGCGTCGGCGACACGGTGAGCCTGCCGCTGGCCCCGCTGGTCGCGGCCTGCGGCGGCTACGTGCCGATGATCTCGGGCCGCGGCCTCGGGCATACCGGCGGCACCCTCGACAAGTTCGACAGCATCCCGGGCTACGTCTCCCAGCCCGGTGTCGATCTCTTCCGGTGCGTCACCCGCGAGGTCGGCTGCGCGGTGATCGGCCAGACCCCTGACCTCGCCCCCGCCGACAAGCGGCTCTACGCCATCCGCGACGTCACCGGCACGGTCGAATCCCTCGACCTCATCACCGCCTCGATCCTGTCGAAGAAGCTCGCCGCCGGGCTCCAGGGCCTCGTCATGGACGTGAAGGCGGGCTCGGGTGCCTTCATGGCGAGCACCGAGGAGGCCCACGGCCTCGCCGAGAGCCTGGTCACGGTGGCGAACGACGCCGGCCTGCCGACCCGCGCCCTCCTCACCGACATGGACCAGCCGCTCGCCTCGGCCGCCGGCAACGCCGTCGAGGTGACGTATGCCATCGACTACCTCACCGGCCGCCGGCGCGAGCCGCGCTTCCACGCCGTCACCCTGGCGCTCGGCGCCGAGATGCTGGTTCTGGGAGGCTTGAGCCCGGACACGGAAGCGGCCACGGCGCGCCTGGAGGAGGCGCTGGCCTCGGGCCGGGCCGCCGAGACATTCTCGCGCATGGTGGCGGCGCTCGGCGGACCGTCCGACCTCGTCGCGCATCCAGAGCGCCACCTGCCGGCCGCGCCGGTGATCCGCCCGGTCGTCCCGCCCCAGGGAGGCCGGGTCGCCGCCATCGCCACCCGGGCGGTCGGCGTCGCGGTGATCGGGCTCGGCGGCGGCCGCACGCGCCCGGACGACACGATCGACCACGCCGTCGGCCTCACCGACCTCGCGCCGGTCGGGGCCGAGGTCGGGCCGGACAGGCCCTTGGCGTTGGTGCATGCCCGCAACGAGGCGGAGGCCGCGCGGGCGCAAGCCGAGATCGTCGCGGCCTACCGGGTCGGGTCGGACGCGGCGGCGGGGCGGGAGGTGATCCTGGGACGGGTCGCGTAATATTCGTCGCTCGCAGACCGGCAACGCGAGCGACGATCCTTTCCCCCGACCACCCCCCCCTCGTCCCGAGGTGCGAACGGAGTGAGCCTCGAAGGAGGGCTCCAGCCGTCGCTGAGACCCCCTAGGGCCTCCGAGGCTGCTGCGCAGCACCTCAGGATGAGGGCGCGGGTGGAATGATCCCCCAAACACCAAGAAGGCGCCGGAAGGGGCGTTTGCCTCGCCCCTGGCGCCTGCTTGGAATGAACGAGTGCGTCGCCCCGGATGACCGGGGCGGAGCGATCAGCAGAAGTACTGGCCGATCTGGCGCTCGAGATCGTCGGTGATGCGGCCGCCGCGGGTCTCGACGAACTCGCCGATGTGCTGCTCCTGGCGGCGCTGGTTGGCGGCGTGGACCGCGCGGACGATGCGGCTGACGAGGGTGAGGATGCCGGGCTCCAAGTCGGAGCGCTCCTCGACCGGGGTGAGCAGGGAGTGAGTGATGACCGCGAGCATGGGGATCTCCTGTGAGATTGCGCGCGGGCGTTTCCGGTGTTCTTGTTGCAATGCAATATGGAGGCTGCCGCGCCGCACACAAGCGTCGCGGGTGCAGCGGCGCCATGCGAATCCGTCATGCCGCGTTTCGTGCTGCGGTTAACCGGGTGGTCACGCTTCGGTGTTTGGGGCCAACGGGTTGACCGGGGTTGACCCCGCGGGCCCGACGCGTCAATCACCCGGTCGCGTGCCCCGTCGCCCGCGCGTCATGCTGGCCTGCTAGGCGAGCCGACCGGCCCGGGGAACTTCTCCCCGTCAGGCGGGGCACCCTAGCCAACCACAAGTCCGGAGACCTCGAGCGCCATGACCGACTGGCCCGTCCACGGCCGCATCAGCGGCCCCATCGTGATGATCGGCTTCGGCTCGATCGGCCGGGGCACCCTGCCCCTGATCGAGCGCCATTTCACCTACGACAAGGCCCGGTTCACGGTGGTGGAGCCGTCGGACGCTCACAAGGCGCTCGCAGACAAGCACGGCCTGCGCTTCGAGCAGGTCGCGCTGACGAAGGACAATTATCGCGAGGTGCTGACCCCGCTCCTCACCGAAGGGGGCGGCCAGGGCTTCTGCGTCAACCTCTCGGTCGATACCTCGTCGCGGGACATCATGGAGCTGTGCCGCGAGATCGGCGCGCTCTACATCGACACCGTCGCCGAGCCGTGGCCGGGCTTCTACTTCGACAAGAATGCAGGTCCCGCCGACCGCACGAACTACGCCTTGCGCGAGCAGATCCTCGACGCCCGCCGCCGCAAGCCCGGCGGTCCGACCGCGGTGTCGTGCTGCGGCGCCAATCCCGGCATGGTGTCGTGGTTCGTCAAGCAGGCGCTCCTCAACGTCGCGGGCGACCTCGGCCTCCAGACGCCCGAGCCGAAGACCCGCGAGGAGTGGGCCGCGCTGATGCGCGAGACCGGCGTCAAGGGCATCCACATCGCCGAGCGCGACACCCAGCGCGCCAAGTCCGAGAAGCCGCAGGGCGTCTTCGTCAACACCTGGTCGGTCGAGGGCTTCGTCTCGGAAGGAAACCAGCCGGCCGAGCTCGGCTGGGGCACCCACGAGACCTGGATGCCGGAGAACGGCCGCACCCTCCCGAACGACGCGCCGGCGATCTACCTGCTCCAGCCCGGCGCCGACACCCGCGTGCGCTCCTGGACCCCGACCGCGCAGGCGCAGTTCGGCTTCCTCGTCACGCACAACGAGGCGATCTCGATCGCCGACTACTACACGGTGCGCCAGGAGGGTAAGGCGGTCTACCGGCCGACCTGCCACTACGCCTACCACCCCTGCAACGAGGCGGTGCTGTCGCTGCACGAGATGTGGGGCCAGGCCGGCAAGGTGCAGGAGAAGCACCACATCCTCGACGAGAACGAGATCGTCGACGGCATCGACGAGCTCGGCGTGCTGCTCTACGGCCACGGCAAGAACGCCTACTGGTACGGCTCGCAGCTCTCCATCGAGGAGACGCGCCGCATCGCCCCCTACCAGAACGCCACCGGCCTCCAGGTGACCTCCGCCGTGCTCGCCGGCATGGTCTGGGCGATCGAGAACCCCGAGGCCGGCATCGTCGAGGCCGACGAGATCGACTTCCGTCGCTGCCTCGAGGTGCAGACGCCGTATCTCGGCCCGGTGATCGGGGTCTACACCGACTGGACCCCGCTCTCGGGCCGCCCCGGCCTGTTCCCGCAGGACATCGACGAGAGCGATCCCTGGCAGTTCCGCAACGTGCTGGTGCACGGGGCGTAAAACGCTTCCGACGCGGCATCGCGCCCCTCGCCCGGGTGCGGTGCCGCAGCGCGGCAAGGCTGTCGCCCGTCCCCGCCCGGTGCTACGATCGGGGTCGGTGACAGGGAGCCGTCATGTCGCTCGCGCTCAGGCGCGCCCCGCGGATGCGGGTCGCCGAATTCCTCGAGATGATCCGCGACCGTCCGGACGAGGAGCGCTGGGAGCTTCTCGACGGCGAGGCGGTGCTGGCCGCACCCCGGTTCGAGCGCCACCAGCTCATCGTGACGAACCTCGCCATGGCGCTGTACCCGCTCGCGAAGGCGTGCGGCGGACGATCGCTGCCCGGGTTCGGGCTCCTCAACGATGAGATCGACGATGTCGCGCCGATCGCCGACGTGGTCGTGCGCTGCGGCCCGCTTCTCCCCGGCGGTCATGCCCACGACCCGATCGTCATCGCCGAGGTACTGTCCTCCCCAACCCTGGCCATAGACCGCGGTCGCAAGGCCGAGTTCTACCGGAGCTTCCAGACCCTGCGCGCCTACCTGATCGTCGATCAGGACGAGGCCCGGGTGGAAGTCTGGTCGCGTGGGAACGGACCGGACTGGTCCCTGCGCGTCCTCGGTCGCGACGACGCGATTCCGCTCCCCGATCTCGGCGGCGAGGTCCCGGTCGCCGCCCTCTATCACGGCATCCCCCTCTGATTCCCGAGCCGCCCTTGCCCCATTTCGACGAATTCTACGCCAACAAGCTGCGCGGCACCCTCGGGGTGACCGACGCCGAATCGGTGCTCGACCTGCGCGGCGCGGCCCGGCCGCAGGCCGAGGCCTCGCTCGCCGACATGCTGGAGCGCAGCCGCTTCGCCAAGGGCAAGACCGTGGCAGTGCGCCTCGACGGGCCGACGCCCGGCGGCGGCGAGACCCTGTTTCAGCCGGTCGGCCGCCAGCTCCTCGACGCCAAGCGACGGGGCTGGGTCGAGCGGCTCCAGACCCTGCCGTCGCAGGACGGCCTCGGCTTCTACGTCGCGCTGGCCGGACGCCCCGACAAGACGCCCGAGGCGCGCTGAGAGGATACGACCGGGGAGCCGGCGTCAGGCCGTCTCCCCCCGCAGCCGCGCCAGCGCCCGCTCCCGCCCGATCAGCGGCAGCAGGCCGGCGAGGTCGGGGCCGTGGTCGAGGCCGGTGAGCGCGAGGCGCAAGGGCAGGAACAGCGCCTTGCCCTTGAGGCCGGTGGCGGTGCGCACCGCCTCGGTCACCCGCTTCCAGGTGCCGGCATCCCACGGCTCGGGCGGCAGCGCCTCGCGGGCGACGCCGAGAAGGTCGGGCGTCTCGCCGGCCACCGGCGTCACCGGGCCCTCGATCACCCGCCACCACTCGGCGGCATCCTTCACCCGGGTCAGATTCGCCCGCACCACCTCCCAGAACGCCTCGGCCTTCCCCGGCGCGACGCCGATCGCCGCCAGCCGCCCGGCCACCGCCGCGTAGGGCAGGCCGTGGACGACGCGGGCGTTGAGGCCGTCGAGCTCGTGCTCGTCGAACTTCGCCGGCGCCCGCGAGACGTGGGCGAGGTCGACGAGCGCGGCCAGCTCGTCGAGATCGGCCACCGGCCGCACCGCCTCGGCCGAGCCGGTGAGCACCGCCAGCGCCGCGACGGCCATCGGCTCGTAGCCGGCCTCGCGCAGGCCCCGCAGGGAAAGGTGGCCGAGGCGCTTCGACAGCCCCTCGCCGCTCGCCGTGGTGAGGAGGTTGTGGTGGGCGAAGACCGGCACCGGCGCGCCGAGCGCCGAGAAGATCTGGATCTGGACCGCCGTATTCGTGACGTGGTCCTCGCCGCGGATCACGTGGGTCACGCCGGTCTCGGCGTCGTCGACCACCGAGGGCAGGGTGTAGAGGTAGCTGCCGTCCTCGCGGATCAGCACCGGGTCGGACAGGCTGTCGGCCTCGACGTGGCAGGGCCCGCGCACAAGGTCGTCCCAGGTCACGGTGCCGGGGTCGAGGCGGAAGCGCCAGTGCGGCCGGCGCCCCTCGGCCTCGAAGGCGGCCTTTTCCTCGGGCGTGAGCTTCAGGGCGGCGCGGTCGTAGACCGGCGGCAGGCCGCGGCCGAGCTGGCGCCGGCGGCGGCGCTCCAGTTCCTCGGCGGTCTCGTAGGCCGGGTAGAGGCGACCCGTGCTTTTCAGGCGCTCGGCGGCCGCGTCGTAGATCGCCAGGCGCTCCGACTGGCGAAACGTCCCGTGCGGGACGATGCCGAGCCAGGCCAGGTCCTCCCCGATCGCCGCGGCGAATTCGGGCGTCGAGCGCGCCGTGTCGGTGTCGTCGAGGCGCAGCCAGAACTGCCCACCCGCCCGCCGGGCGAACAGGGCGTTGAACAGGGCCGGCCGGGCATTGCCGATGTGGAGGAAGCCGGTGGGCGAGGGAGCGAAGCGAACGACGGGAATCATGGCGGCTCTCGTAGAGCATCGGCGGAGCGGGGCGCAATCGCGCGGCGGCAGATACAATCGAAGGACCTTGCGAAGGACCTTGCGCTTGACAGACCTTGCCCCGTGATCGCAATCGCGGGTCCGTGGCCTCCCCCTCCCCCCTCCTGCCCGCCGGCACGACGGCGTGGCTCATCACCGACGGCAAGGCCGGCGACCTCGCGCCCTGCCGCGGCCTCGCCGAGGCCCTGGGGGTGGCGGCCGACGAGCGCGTGGTCGCACCGCGCCCGCCCTTCTCCTGGCTCGCACCCCGCGGCCCGGCCGACCCGCGGGAGCGGGCGCTCCATCCGCCATGGCCGGACCTCGCCATCGCGACCGGGCGCCGGGCGGTGCCGGCTCTCCGGGCGATCAAGCGTCGCTCAGGCCAGAAAACCTTCACGGTGTTCCTGCGCGATCCGCGCATCGGCCCGCGGGCGGCGGACCTGATCTGGGTGCCGGCCCACGATTCCTTACGCGGCGCCACCGTGATCGTGACCGAGACCGGCCCGCACCCGGTCTCCCCCGCCCGCCTCGCGGCGGCGCGACGCGATCCCGATCCGCGGCTCGCCGGCTTGGCCCCGCCGCGCGCCGCGGTGCTGGTCGGCGGCGACAGCCGGCACGGGCGCTTCCCGGAGGTCGATGCGCGCGCCCTCCTCGCGGGGCTGGAGCGGCTGGCCGGCGAGGCGAGCCTGATGGTCACCGCCTCCCGGCGCACGCCCGCACCCCTGCGGGACGCCCTGGCGGAACTGGTCCGGCGCCGCGGCGGCTTCTTCTGGGACGGCAGCGGGGAGAACCCCTACCTCGCCATGCTGGCGCTCGCCGACACGATCGTGGCGACGGCCGATTCGGCCAACATGGTGACGGAGGCCTGCGCGGCCGGCGTTCCGGTGCTGCTGTTCGAGCCGCAGAACGTCTACGCCCGCCACCGCGCGCTGTTCGAGGCCCTGAAACGGCACGGAACTGTGCATGCCTTCGACGGACGGGTTGAGTCGTTGCCGTCCAAGCCCTTAGACATGACACTCGCGATCGCGCAGGCTGTGGCGAATGCCTATATCGGGCATCGCGACGCGCTCGCCCGCCGTCAGGCTCGCTAGAGCCCGTCCGGCGGCAGCCCCGGAGATCCGTATGTCCACCACCAAGCAGGCTCCCCAGCACGAGAAGCTCGTGATCGTCGGTTCCGGCCCCGCCGGGTACACCGCCGCGATCTACGCCGCCCGCGCCATGGTCGAGCCGCTGCTGATCTCGGGCTTCCAGCCCGGCGGCCAGCTGATGATCACCACCGACGTCGAGAACTACCCGGGCTTCGCCGACGCGATCCAGGGCCCGTGGCTGATGGAGCAGATGCGCCTGCAGGCCGAGCATGTCGGCACGCGGATCGTCTCGGAATACATCGCCAAGGTCGATCTCGCGCAGCGGCCGTTCCGGCTCGAAGCGGATTCGGGCGCGGTGTTCACCTGCGACGCGCTCATCATCGCCACCGGCGCGCAAGCCAAGTGGCTCGGCCTGCCCTCCGAGGCGAAGTTCCAGGGCTTCGGCGTCTCGGCCTGCGCCACCTGCGACGGGTTCTTCTTCCGGGGCAAGGAAGTGGTGGTCGTCGGCGGCGGCAACACCGCGGTCGAGGAGGCGCTGTATCTGGCCAACCTCGCCTCCAAGGTCACGGTCGTGCACCGGCGCGACACGTTCCGGGCCGAGCGCATCCTCCAGGAGCGCCTGTTCAAGCACCCGAACGTCGAGGTGGTGTGGAACAGCGCCGTCGAGGAGATCTGCGGCCGCGACAAGCCGGCGCCCTCGGTCACCCATGTCCGCCTGCGCGACACGGTCACGGCTAAGATCAGCGAGCGCAAGGCCGACGGCGTGTTCGTGGCGATCGGCCACCAGCCGGCGACCGGCGTGTTCGAGGGGCAGCTGCCCTTCCGGGCCGGCGGCTACCTGGAGGTGACGCCCGGCACCGCCATGACGGCGATTCCCGGCGTGTTCGCGGCGGGCGACGTCACGGACGACGTCTACCGGCAGGCGATCACCGCCGCCGGGATGGGCTGCATGGCCGCCCTCGAGGCGGAGAAGTACCTGGCCAACCTGGCGATCGGCGAACAGCCGCGCCAGGCCGCGGCCGAGTAGGCGAGTTGTACCGGGGCCGGGGATGAGCCCCGGCCCCGGCCTTTGGCGTTCGCTCTGAACTCACCGGTCCTCCTGGCCGGCCGGGGCTCTGGCGAGGGGTTTGACGGCCGTGGACTGGGACAAGATCCGGATTTTCCTCAACGTCGCCGAAGCCGGCAGCTTCACCAAGGCGGGCGACGACATCGGGCTCAGCCAGTCCGCCGTCAGCCGCCAGATCAGCGCCCTGGAGCGCGAGCTGAAGGCGCCGCTGTTCCACCGCCACGCCCGCGGGCTGATCCTGACCGAGCAGGGCGACCTCTTGTTCCGGGCCGCCCGGGACATGAAGATGCGGCTCGAGACCACCCGGGCGCGCCTCGTCGAGACGAGCGAGCGCCCGTCCGGCGACCTCAAGGTGACGACGACGGTGGGGCTGGGCACTGCCTGGCTGTCGCAGCGGGTGGCCGAGTTCCTCGACCTGCACCCGGACGTGCGCGTCGAGCTGATCCTCACCAACGAGGAACTCGACCTCGCGATGCGCGAGGCCGACGTGGCGATTCGCCTGCGCCGCCCGGCCCAGCCGGACCTGATCCAGCGCCGGCTGTTCACCGTGCACTACCACGTCTTCGCCTCGCTCGAATACGTGAAGCGCTTCGGCGAGCCGAAGACCATCGACGACCTCGACAAGCACCGCCTGGTCTCGTTCGGCGGCGACCAACCCTCCTACCTGATGGCGACCCACTGGCTCGCCACCGTCGGCCGCGAGGGGCGCGAGCATCGCACGATCCACTTCACGGTCAACAACATCTCGGCGCTCCAGCTCGCGGTCGAGACCGGCGCCGGCATCGGCATCCTGCCGGACTACGTCGCGGACGGGAACGAGCAGCTGGTGCAGGTCCTGCGCGACTACGAGATGCCGAACCTCGAGAGCTACCTCGTCTACGCCGAGGAGATGCGGACGGTGGCCCGCGTCCAGGCGTTCCGGGACTTTCTGGTCGCGAAGGCGCAGCGCTGGACGTATTGAGGGGACACCTCCTCTCCTATCCACGACATCGTAATGAGGTCGTGGACGGGAGAGGAAGCGGGTTGCGAGGCCGCGGCTCCCCGCTTGCCTTTCCGCCCGACGGCGCCATGCTCCTCGGGCAGCCGCAAGGTCAAGCGACGAGGAGCCACGATGACCGACGACGAGACCTTCATGGCGCGCGCGATCGCGCTGTCGGAGCAGACTGCCCTCGTCGAGAGCGCCGGCGGCGTGTTCGGCGCGGTGATCGTGCGCGACGGTGCGATCATCGGCGAGGGTGCCAACCGGGTCGTCGCCGAGAACGACCCGACCTGGCACGCCGAGATGGCGGCGATCCGCGATGCCTGCAAGAAGGAGGGCAACTTCAAGCTGCCAGGCAGCACCCTCTATACCTCGGCCGAGCCGTGCCCGATGTGCATGGCCGCCGCCTACTGGGCCGGCATCTCTCGGATCTTCTACGCTTCGACCAACGAGGATGCGCTCCGCCACGGCAACTTCGACGACAGCATGATCTACGAGGAGATCCGCAAGCCGGCCGACCAGCGCAAGATCCCGATCCGCCAGATCATGCGCGCCGAGGCGATCGAGGTGTGGGAGCGCTACGAGGCCAAGGCCGACCGCGTGCCGTACTGACGAACGGTCGGATCGGTCGGCGCGGCAAGTCGATCCTGCGCTCACGTCGACCTCCCGCCCCGTCATCCCGGGGCTCGTCGAAGACGAAAACCCGGGATCCATCATCGCTGACGCTGGAGGATGAAGGGGGCTCACCCCGCCTCATCCTGGATCGTCGGCGGTGATAGATCCGGGGTTCCGCTGCGCGGTCCCGGGATGACGATGGAGGGACGCCGGCACTGTCGGACCATCAAGCAGATCCGGAAACCTGAGCCTTCGCCGCACGTTGTCGCGAGAGACGGACCGAGGCATCGATCAGGTCGGCAAGCCCACACCCTGGAAGGAGGTCCCCATGCGTCGCACGCCCTGTCTCGCCATCCTCCTGGCGGCGGCCCTCGCCCCGGCCCCGCTCCTCGCGCAGCAGGGTGAGCCGCCGGTGCGGGATCCCGGGATCACCGGCTCGCTCGGTCCCGCCACCCGCGACACCACCGGCGTCGGCCAGACGAAGCCGCCGGGCGCGGCGCTCGGCCCCGATGCCGGCCTGACACCGGAACTCCAGCAGCGCGACCGCGAGATCCAGCGCAAGATCGATACCGGGATCTGCGACGGCTGCACCGAGTAGCCGACACGGCCGACCGGGCGCATTAATCCGGTCTGCATTAGACGGAATGATCGGTTGCAGGCGCCGCGAGCCGACGCCTAAACCGGCCGCAACCGGCCCGGCCGCTTCCGCCCCGCGAAAGCCCGAACGGGCCAGGAACAGAGACGGCAACAGGGAGAGCGCCATGAGCCAGCGGGTCGTCGAGGTCAGCCAGGATGCCCGCGCGCGGGCGCATATCGACGAGGCCAAGTATCAGGCCTGGTACGAGGCCTCGATCCGCGATCCGGAAGGATTCTGGCGCGAGCACGGCAAGCGGATCGACTGGTTCACGCCCTACGCCAAGGTGAAGGAGACGACGTTCGGCCCCGGCGACGTCTCGATCAAGTGGTTCTCCGACGGCGTCACCAACGCCGCCCATAACTGCATCGACCGCCACCTCGAGACCCGCGGCGACCAGACCGCGATCATCTGGGAGGGCGACGACCCCTCGGAATCGCGCTACATCACCTACCGCGAGTTGCATGCGGAGGTGTGCCGGATGGCCAACGTCCTGCGCAACCGCGGCGTCTCCAAGGGCGACCGGGTGACGATCTACCTGCCGATGATCCCGGAGGCGGCTTACGCGATGCTGGCCTGCGCCCGGCTCGGCGCGATCCACTCGGTGGTGTTCGGCGGCTTCTCGCCCGATTCGCTCGCCGGCCGCATCCAAGGCTGCGAGTCGAAGCTCGTCATCACCGCCGACGAAGGCCTGCGCGGCGGCCGCAAGGTGCCGCTGAAGGCGAACGTCGACGCGGCGATCCAGCGCCTGCCGGCCGACAGCGTCGACCACGTCATCGTGGTGCGCCGCACCGGCGGCGCCGTCGAGATGGATCCCGTCCGCGACGTCTACTACGACGCGGCCGCCGCCCAGGTCACCGACGAGTGCCCGGTGACGCATGTCGAGGCCGAGCACCCGCTGTTCCTGCTCTACACCTCGGGCTCGACCGGCCAGCCGAAGGGCGTGGTCCACACCACCGGCGGCTACCTCGTCTACGCCTCGATGACGCACCAGTACGTCTTCGACTATCACGAGGGCGACATCTACTGGTGCACCGCCGATGTCGGCTGGGTCACCGGCCACTCCTACATCCTGTACGGACCGCTGGCGAACGGCGCCACCACCCTGATGTTCGAGGGCATCCCGACCTACCCGTCGATCTCGCGGTTCTGGGACGTCGTCGACAAGCACAAGGTCAACATCTTCTACACCGCCCCGACCGCGATCCGCTCGCTGATGGGCGCCGGCGAGGCGCCGGTGAAGAAGACTTCGCGCCAGACCCTGCGGGTGCTCGGTTCGGTCGGCGAGCCGATCAACCCGGAGGCCTGGGAATGGTACTACCGGGTCGTCGGCGACGAGCGCTGCCCGATCGTCGACACCTGGTGGCAGACCGAGACCGGCGGCATCCTCATCACGCCCCTTCCCGGCGCCACGCCGCTCAAGCCCGGCTCGGCGACGCGGCCGTTCTTCGGCGTCAAGCCGGTGGTGGTCGATGGCGACAACGTCGTGCAGGAGGGCGCCTGCGAGGGCAATCTCTGCATCGACGATTCCTGGCCGGGCCAGATGCGCACCGTGTGGGGCGACCACGAGCGCTTCGTGCAGACCTACTTCTCGACCTTCCCGGGCCGCTACTTCTCGGGCGACGGCTGCCGGCGCGACGCCGACGGCTATTACTGGATCACCGGCCGGGTCGACGACGTCATCAACGTCTCGGGCCACCGGATGGGCACGGCGGAGGTCGAATCCTCGCTGGTGGCCCACCCGAAGGTCTCCGAGGCCGCGGTGGTGGGCTATCCCCACGACATCAAGGGCCAGGGCATCTACGCCTACGTGACGCTGATGAACGGCGAGGAGCCCTCGGACGCCCTGCGCAAGGAGCTGGTCGCCTGGGTGCGCAAGGATATCGGGCCGATCGCCTCGCCCGACCTGATCCAGTTCGCCCCCGGCCTGCCGAAGACCCGCTCGGGCAAGATCATGCGCCGCATCCTGCGCAAGATCGCCGAGGACGAGTTCTCCTCGCTCGGCGACACCTCGACGCTGGCCGAGCCCGCCGTCGTCGACGACCTGATCGAGAACCGGCAGAACCGGATCAAGTGAGTGTCGTGCCGGGGCCCACGAGCGGGCCCCGGCTTTTCATCCCGGCGTGCGTCTCAGACCTTCGTCGCATCGGGAGCATTTTCAGCCTCTTTGCGCTGGCATTCGCCGCAAAATCGGGTCATCCGATTGTGCGCGGCATGACCACGGTCGAATGCATGCCCCGCCTGGCAAGACCAGGCGCGAGACTGAACACACAGACGCACCGGCTCCATTGACCCGTGCCGCCCCCGGCGCGCGGGAAAACCGTGGCTGGTCACAGAACAGAAACATAGGGGGAGGCCCGCCGATGGCAGAGGCAGACACCGCACGGGTTCTGGCGAGCCCGCGTTTCCGTGAACTGGTGCAGGAGCGCACCCGCTTCGCCTGGATCCTGTCCGGGGCGATGCTGGCGATCTACCTCGTCTTCATCCTGCTCATCGCCTTCGCGCATGGTCTGATGGCGACGAAGGTCATCGGCACGATCTCGCTCGGCCTCGTGCTCGGCGTCGGGGTGATCCTCGCCGCCTTCCTGCTCACCGGGATCTACGTCGTGCGCGCCAACGGCCGCTTCGACGACCTCACCCGCGACCTCAACCGGGACCTCGCCCGATGAACCGCCTCGTCTTCAGCGCCCTCGCGCTCCTCGCCCCCACGGCGGTCCTGGCGGCCGGTCCCGACCTCGGCGCCGTGCAGCAGCAGGCGACGAACTGGCCGGCGATCGGCATGTTCCTGTTCTTCGTGCTGTTCACCCTCGGCATCACCTACAAGGCGGCCAAGGGCTCGAAGTCGGCCGCCGACTTCTACGCCGCCGGCGGCGGCATCTCGGCCGGCACCAACGCGCTGGCGATCGCCGGCGACTACATGTCGGCGGCCTCGTTCCTCGGCATCTCCGGCATGGTCTACAGCTTCGGCTTCGACGGGCTGATCTACTCGACCGGGTTCCTGGTCGGCTGGCCGATCGTGCTGTTCCTGATCGCCGAGCGCCTGCGCAACCTCGGCAAGTTCACCTTCGCCGACGTGGCGAGCTTCCGCCTCGACCAGACCCGGATCCGCATCCTGTCGGCGACCGGGACGCTCGTGGTGGTGGCGTTCTACCTGATCGCCCAGATGGTCGGCGCCGGCAAGCTGATCCAGCTCCTGTTCGGCCTGCCCTACCTCTACGCCGTCATCATCGTCGGCCTCTTGATGATCGTCTACGTCGCCTTCGGCGGCATGAAGGCGACGACCTGGGTGCAGGTGATCAAGGCCTGCCTGCTGCTCTTCGGCGCGACCTTCATGGCCGGCGCCGTGCTCTACAAGTACGGCTTCAGCCCCGAGAAGCTGTTTGCCGCCGCCACCAGCGTCCACCCCAACGGCGACGCGATCATGGGACCGAGCGGCAATCCGAAGAGCCCGGTGGCGAACCCGATCGACACCATCTCCCTCGGCATCGGCCTGATGTTCGGCACCGCCGGCCTGCCGCACATCCTGATGCGCTTCTTCACCGTCTCGGACGCGCAGGCCGCCCGCAAGTCGGTGTTCTACGCCACCGGCCTGATCGGCTACTTCTACATCCTCACCTTCATCATCGGCTTCGGCGGCATCGCCCTGCTGATGTCGGACCCGTCCTACTTCAAGCTCGCCGCCGACGGCACCTACGACAAGATCGCCGGCATGAACGGCTCGACCAACATGGTGGCGGTGAACCTCGCCAACGCGGTGGCCGGCCCGTACTTCCTCGGCTTCATCTCGGCGGTGGCCTTCGCGACCATCCTGGCGGTGGTGGCCGGTCTGACGCTCGCCGGCGCCTCGGCGGTCAGCCACGACCTCTACGCCCAGGTCTTCGCCCGCGGCCGCACCACCGAGCGGACCGAGGTCAACCTGTCCAAGGGCGCGGCGGTGGTGATCGGCCTCGTGGCAATCTATCTCGGCTACGTGTTCGAGAACCAGAACGTCGCCTTCATGGTCGGCCTCGCCTTCTCGGTCGCGGCGAGCTGCAACTTCCCGGTGCTCGCGATGTCGATCCTGTGGAAGGGCACCACCACGCTCGGCGCCCTCGTCGGCGGCCTCGTCGGCCTCGTCGTCGCGGTGGTGATGGTGGTGCTGTCGAAGGCGGTGTGGGTCACCACCTTCGGCCACCCTGCGGCGCTCTTCCCCTACGACAACCCGGCCCTGTTCTCGATGCCAATCGCGTTCCTCGGGATCTGGATCGTGTCGAAGATCGACAACAGCGCCCGGGCGCGACGCGAGCGGGCGGCCTTCGAGGCGCAGTACGTGCGCTCCGAGACCGGCATCGGGGCGGCGGGCGCGCACGCGCATTGAAAAGACTTGGTCGAGGGCAGCGATCTTTACGGGTTGCTGCCCTTGATCATTTTGCAATAAATTTATCCGATATAGATTTCAATTTTTACTATTCATGACATTTTTTATCTTGGCTGCCAGAGCTTTGGCTATTTCTTCTGTCAAAACCACGACAAATATTCCTGCTGGCACAACCAAGAGCAAAGCAGGGCCGCTTACAACGCCTGTCGCCGCCATTCCAAGCTTAGCGCCGTAGGCCGATGCCGAACCGCCCTCGATCAAGAGCGAAACAAGAGAGTCAGCTGTCAGCGGAGATCTTTCCGTCGGTATCAGGGGTTGATTCACTATTCTGGTGGCAAACTCAAAGGACTTTGACTTCCCAGCAGTGCGATATGAAGCGCTGAGGATTGATTTTGCGTCATCACCGAGCGGAATGGCGCTCGCGAGATTGTCCTCGAAGTCAAGCACCGCGGTTATCGCATGTGGTAAATAAGCTGCTCCGACATCAATTGTGCCAGAAATTTCGCATAAACTAATTATTTGCGAAATATTTATATTTCCTTTTAAGCCATTCTTAGGAAATGAGTAACAATATATATTTCTATCTACTGTTTCATTAAGAATTACAATCGAATAAAAACGAGCAAGATCAGACTCTTGAGATCTGATTCTCTCAACACGCTCTAGTTCTGTCCGGTATATCTCTTCAATGTCTATACCCTTCTCTTTCCCCACGGCCAATAATTCTTGATATGATTTTCTATAAATATCGTAAATTACCCTTCTGATCGATTCATCTCTCATTTTATCGATGTTATGCTTCAAATTTACTAACTCTGCAATGACTGGACCCACATTTTTGTCGGGCATCACAACCACCCAATTTTCGGAAAAAGGCATATCGGCAGTTTAGGCGTGAAATTATAAAAATACAACAGTTCTCTGAATCATGCTATCAGGTGTGTTGGTATTTATAATACAAGTATCATTCACCCAATTTTATTGAGATTCAAATTTAGACAGAGTTTAATTGTCTATATAATGTGATTTGAAAATACATCAAAAGCAAATACCCTCCTTAATGTCCTGGCTCCGCATGCATCCGCCGGATCCGCCTGACCGTCCACCACACCCCCACCAGCACCAGCGGCACCGCGAGCGCCGTCCCGACCGTCGCGTCCACCGGCACGCCGGCATGGTGGACGCCCTCCAGCACGTGGTGGACGAGGCTCGCGACGTAGTAGGTGATCGCCGCGACCGACAGGCCCTCGACGGTCTGCTGCAAACGCAGTTGCAGCCGCACCCGGTCGTTCATCGCCTGGAGCTGGGCCTGGTTCTGGCGCTCCAGCTCGATGTCGACCCGGGTGCGCAGCATCTGCGCGGCGCGGGCGAGGCGGCGCGAGAGCAGGTCCTGGCGCTCGGCGATCGCCAGGCAGGTGCGGATCGCCGGGTTGTAGCGCCGGCCGAGGAACATCGACCAGCTCGTCTGCCCGGGCAGCGCGTGCTCGCCCGCGGCAGCCAGGCGCAAGCGCACCAGCTCGTCGTAGGCCCGGGTCGCGCCGAAGCGGAACATCGTGCGCGACGACCCGGCCTCGAGCTCGGCGGCAAGCGCGATCAGCCGGTCGAGGAGGGCGTGGTTCTCGGTAAACCCCTCGCTGGTACGCATCGCCTCCATCAGGGCCGGCAGCTCGGTCTCGATCCGCCGGATCGTCGGCCCCAGGCTCTGCGCCTCCGGCAGGCCGAGGAGCGCGAGCGTGCGGTAGGTCTCGATTTCCAGGAGACGCTGCACCAGGGCGCCGGCGCCGAGCCGGCTGAGGCGCCGGTCGGCGACGACGATGCGGACGTAGCCGTGTGGATCGGGCTGGAAATCGGTGACGATCACCGCCGCCCCGCCCTCGGCCTCGGCCATGGCGAGCGAGGCGGCGTTGAAGGTCGAGACGATCTCGGACGGCAGGCCGCCGTCGACGGCCGGCAGGAGGTGCAGGTCGACCGCGACGAGAAGCGGGCCGGGCTGGACCACCTCCCCCATCGCGCCCTCCAGCGCATCGGGCTGTGGCTGGAAGGCGTGGCCCAGCGCGTCGCCGTATTCCCAGGTATAGGTGGTGAACTCGCTGTGGCTCTCCCAGCGCAGGATCGCGCCGGAAAACACCACCCGGTGCTGCTTGGCCCCCGGCGCCGGGCCCGGATGGCCCAAGCCCGTGCAGTAGGCCTCCAGCGCGTCGCGGTCGGCCGAGGCGGCCTCGCCGTCGGTCAGGAAGGCGTAGTGCAGGAAGCGGCGCGGCGTCTTGACCGGGGTGAACGGCCGGGCGTGGACCTCCGCCAGCACCCGGGCCCGCAGGGGGTGTTCATCCAGCCGCATCCTCGTCGAAACCCCGCCTCTCGCTACGCTCCACCGAGGCTTGGCCGAGGCCGGCCCGTCGGTCAACGGGCCGGGCAGCGCGCGTCAGTGCCGGAAGTGGCGGTGGCCGGTGAGCACCATGGCGAGGCCGGCCTCGTCGGCGGCGCGGATCACCTCGTCGTCGCGCATCGAGCCGCCGGGCTGGATCACCGCCGTGGCGCCGGCCTCGGCCGCGGCGAGCAGGCCGTCGGCGAAGGGGAAGAACGCGTCGGAGGCCACCACCGCGCCGCGGGCGAGGCTCTCAGGCAGGCCCGCGGCCTTGGCGGCCTCCGCCGCCTTCCAGGCGGCGATGCGCGAGGAATCGACCCGCGACATCTGCCCGGCGCCGATGCCGACCGTGGCGCCGTCCTTGGCATAGACGATGGCGTTCGACTTCACGTGCTTGGCGACCCGGAAGGCGAAGCGCAGGTCCGACAACTCGGCCTCGGTCGGCGCGCGCTTCGTCACCACCTTGAGCGGCATGTCGTCGACCACGGCGTTGTCGCGGTCCTGGACCAGGAAGCCGCCGGCGACCGTGCGCCAGGCCTGGCCGGGCGCGCGCGGGTCGGCGATGCCGCCGGCGGTGAGGAGCCGCAGGTTCTTCTTGCCCGCCACGATCGCGGCCGCCTCCTCGGTGGCGTCCGGCGCGATGATGACCTCGGTGAAGATCTCGACGATCTTCCTCGCGGCTTGCGCGTCGAGCGTGCGGTTGAGCGCGACGATGCCGCCGAAGGCCGAGACCGGATCGCAGCGCAACGCCCGCTCGTAGGCCTCCAGAAGGCTCGCTCCTTCCGCAACCCCGCAGGGGTTGGCGTGCTTGACGATGACCACCGCGGCGGTTCGGGCGGGATCGAACTCGCTCACCGCCTCGTAGGCGGCGTCGGTGTCGTTGAGGTTGTTGTAGGACAGCTCCTTGCCCTGGAGCTGGCGCGCCGTCGCGACGCCCGGGCGGGGAGCGCCGGCGGTGCGGTAGAAGGCGGCCTTCATGTGCGGGTTCTCGCCGTAGCGCAGGCCCTGGGCCAGGGTGCCGCCCAGCGCCCGGAAGGTCTGCGCCTCGGGCGCCGCCTCGATCTCGCCGGCGAGCCAGGTCGCGATGGCGGCGTCGTAGGAGGCGGTCCGGGCGTAGGCCTTCTGGGCCAGGCGCCGGCGGGTGGCCGAGGTGACGGCGCCGTCATGGGCGTCGAGGTCGGCGAGCACCGCGCCGTAATCGGCGACGTCGACCACCACCGCGACGTCCTCGTGGTTCTTGGCCGCCGCGCGGATCATCGCCGGGCCGCCAATGTCGATGTTCTCGATGCACTCGGCCGCCGGCTTGCCCGCCGCCAGCGTCGCCTCGAAGGGGTAGAGGTTGACGACGAGGAGGTCGATCGCCGCGATGCCGTGGGCCAGCATGGCGGCCTGGTGCTCCGGGTTGTCGCGGATGGCGAGCAGTCCGCCATGCACGCCCGGATGCAGGGTCTTGACCCGCCCGTCCATCATCTCGGGGAAGCCGGTGAGGTCGGAGACCTCGGTGACGGCGAGCCCCGCCTCGGTCAGCGCCCGGTGGGTGCCGCCGGTCGAGACCAGGGTGACGCCGCGGGCGGCGAGCGCCCGCGCGAACTCCACCAGCCCGGTCTTGTCGGAGACCGAGAGGAGCGCGCGGGAGATGCGGGAGAGGTCGCTCGCCATGATGAACCTAGGTCTTTCGGTCGTGGGGGCGGGCACGGGGCGGACACCGAGCCGGCGCAGGAATTTCGGGCGCGCCTAGCAGAAACCGCCCGTCGAGGCCAGATGTTGCGGCGCGAAACCATGTGAACGCTGGCGCGACTTACTCCGCGGCATCGGCCGTGGAGGAGCGCGCTCCCACGCCGTCTGACGGATAGGCTCCGGGGGACAGACTTGCTATGAGGGGGCCGGCCGCGCTCCACCCCGGGAGCGGCCGGTCGCGCCACGGGAGGCGGTGATTTTCTCCGACAGTCCCTGGGGGACGGGCCTCGGCCTGTTCGCCATCGTGTTCCTGGTCTTCGCGAACGGGTTCTTCGTCGCGGCCGAGTTCGCCCTGGTGGCGGTCCGGCGCAGCCGGGTCCAGGAGCTCGTAGCCGAGAAGCGGACCAACGCGGGCGCCCTGCAACGGGCGGTCGACAGCCTGGATTCGCATCTGGCGGCCACGCAGCTCGGCATCACCATCTCGTCGCTCGCCCTCGGCTGGGTCGGCGAGCCGGCCCTGGCCCACCTGATCGAGCCTCTGCTCGCCTTCCTGCCGCAGGGCGTGAGCACGGCCGGCGCCCACGCCATCGCGGTGGTGTTCTCCTTCGTGGTCATCACCTCGCTGCACATCGTGCTGGGCGAGCTGGCGCCGAAGAGCCTGGCGCTCCAGCGCAGCGAGCGCACGGCGCTCGCCATCGTGCGGCCCTTGCGGCTGTTCCTGCTGGTGTTCCGCCCGGCGATCTCGTTCCTCAACGGCCTCGGCAACGGCGTCCTGCGCCTGTGCGGGTTGCAGCCGGGCTCCGGCGAGGGCTCGCTGCACTCCACCGCCGAACTCTCGCTGCTCGTCGCGGCGAGCCAGGAGGCCGGCCTGATCCAGGAGGCGCAGCAGGCCGCGGTGCAGCGCATCTTCGGCATCGGCGAGCGGCGGGTCCGGGACATCATGACCCCGCGCCACGAGGTCGACTGGATCGATGTCGAGGATCCGCGCGAGGCGGTGCTGGAGACGATCCGGGCCTGCCGGCACGAGCAGCTGGTGGCGAGCCGGGGCGAGATCCACGAGATCGTCGGCGTGCTGCGCAAGCAGGACGTGCTCAACCAGCTCCTCGACGGGGCGCCGATCACCCTCGACGCGATCATCCGCGAGCCGATCGTCGTGCACGAGGGCATGCCGATCCTGCGGGTGCTGGAGACTTTCAAGGCCAAGCCCGTCCGGATGGCGATCGTCGTCGACGAGTACGGCGACCTTGAGGGCATCGTCACCCAGACCGACCTCCTCGAGGCGATCGCCGGCGACATCCCGGAGACCGACGACGACGAGCCGATGGTGGTCGAGCGCCAGGACGGCTCGCTGCTGATCGACGGGATGATGCCGGCGGTCGAGGCGTTCGATCGCCTCGGCCTGACCGAGCGACCCGACACCGACGACTTCTCGACGCTCGCCGGCTTCGTGATCTTCCAGCTCGGTCGCATTCCCACCGCCGGCGACGGGTTCGAGCGCGGCGGCTGGCGCTTCGAGGTCGTCGACATGGACGGGCGCCGGGTCGACAAGGTCCTGGCCGAGAAGTTGGTGGCCTGACCCGACATCCGACCGGCTTGCAAACCTTCGCCGTGAGGATACCTATCCGCTTGCCAGAGTATCTTGCCAGATTATCCCGGGTCCGGCCTGCGGGACAGGATCGGGTGCCCGGACTTCAGGAACGGAGCCTTCCCATGCCCCTCCACCGGACCCTGCTGCTCGCTGCCCTCCTGGCGGCACCGCTCACCCTGCCCGTCTCGGCGCAAGCCAAGCCCAAGGCCGACCGCACCATCGCGGCGGTCGATACGGATGCGGACGGCACGATCGACCTCGCCGAGGCCAAGGCGGCGGCCGGCGCGGTATTCGACAAGCTCGAGAAGGACGCCGACAACACCCTCGACACGAAGGAGTTGCAGGGCCGCGTCAGCCGCAAGGACATGAAGCAGGCAGATCCGGACAACGACGGCACGCTCACCAAGGACGAGTACCTCGCCCTGGTCGAGGCCCGCTTCAAGCTCGCCGATCCGGACAACGACGGCACCCTCGACGCCAAGGAGATGAAGACTCCGGCCGGCAAGGCCCTGGCGCGGCTGCTGAAGTAAGTTTTTTAGATAGCGAGATCCGGAATCGGGGCGGCCCGTCTCGGGCCGCCCCTTCTTGGACTAGTCGTCTTGGATCAGTCGCAGCGCTCGCTGTGGACGGTCTTGCTGTCGCCGTACTCGTTGGTCTTCTTGACGGTCTTGGTCTCGCAGCCGCCGACCGAACCGGTCGACTCGACCGAGCGCTTCTCGATCACGGTGCTGCGCTCGACCGGAGCGGAATCACGACGGATCACCGTCACGTCCTCGGCCAGCGCCGGAACGGTGACGAGGGCGGCGAGGGTCGCGAGGGTGGCGAGGCGGAAGGACATGCCGATCTCCAGGCTTGAGCGGTGAATCGTCCTCAGAACGCCATGGTCAAGCCGACGGTTCCGTAGTTTTCGCCCACGGTTCACCAAGTCTCGAAACAATCCGGGCCGCTCCGGCGGCCTCGGGCGTTTCGGCCTTGCCGATGCCCTCAAAACGGCGCGAATGGCGGGTGAAGTGCCGCATCGCCGCGGGCCGGAGCCGGAGCCGCGCCGAGGTTCCGGTGTCGTCGCGAAGTCCCGTGGCGACGCCGGCAACCCCTTTCGCGGAATCCGCTCAGGAGACCACCACCGTGCCCGCAGCCGGCCCCGTCGATCGCGGCGCATCGGGAGAGGCGGCGCGAGCCGGCTTCCCGGCGCGTCTCACCGAGGCCTGGCGCGCGGCCGGGCTGCCGATCCCGCAGCACGCCTGGTTTTGGATCGGCATCCTGGCGCTCAGCGCCGGGGCGGGCCTGCTCTACGACGCCCTGTTCCAGAACGGCATCCCGCTGGTGGCGGCGATCCACGGCGTCTTCATCGGCGCCTGCGCGCTGCTGATGGAGCGCGGCACCCTGCTGCCGCGGCTCCAGGCGCGCCTGCGCCGCCTTCCGACCTTCCTCTACGTGCCGATCGCCGAGCTCGCCTATGTGGGCATGATCACGCTCGGCCACGCCACCGGCGGCGTGATCGTCTGGGCCACGGGCCTGACGCCGGAGCCGTTCGCGGTGGCGGTGGTGCCCTCGCTCCGGGTGCTGGTCTACGCGCTGGCCGTCTCGGCGCTCCTCGTCTTCGTGGTGCGGATGCGCGATCTCATCGGCGCCGAGGTCTTCGTCAACCTGCTTGTCGGGCGCTACCACCGGCCGGTGGAGGAGGAGCGCATCTTCCTGTTCGTCGACGTCGTCGGCTCGACGGCCTATGCCGAGACCCACGGGGCGCTGAAGACCCAGGCCTTCCTCGGCGCGGTCTTCGCGACGCTCGCCGAGCCGGTGCGGCGCTGCCAGGGCTCGACCGACGACTTCATCGGCGACATGGCGATGATTACCTGGCCGATGGCGCGCGGTCTGCAAGGGGCGCGCTGCGTCGCCTGCGTGCTGGCGATCCAGGAGAGCCTGACCCGGGACGCGGCGGCGTGGGAGGAGCGCTTCGGCGCCGTGCCGCGCATCCGCGCCGCGCTCCACGGCGGCCCGGTGGTCACCGCCGAGGTCGGGGTCGACCGGCACAAGATCGCGTATTTCGGCGACGCGGTGAACGTCACCGCCCGACTGGAAGCCCTGTGCCGCACCCTCGACGCGCCGGTGCTGATCTCCGGCGACCTCCTGGGGAAGCTGCCGCGCCTGCCCGACGGCGTGCGGGCCCGGCCGCTCGGCGAGCACGCCGTGCGCGGGCGCGACCAGGTCCTGGCGGTCGCCGCCCTGGAACAGGCTCCGCGCGCCGGCCGCAGCGCCGCCTGACGCCGAGGCGGGACAGCGTCTTCGCATCTCCGCCCGACCAAGACCGCCACGCCTGCGCCGGGTCGAAGGCCGCGTCGCACGGTCATCGTCGGCGCCTGTCAGGCTCGACGATGCATGCCGGCCTCGGCCGTCGCCGCCCCCACTCCGGCGTGCGCAGGACGGGAATCTATTCCTTGCATCGATCGCGGACGCGGCCGCAACCGATCCTTGCCGCACGGTCGATCGGTTCGCGCGTGATGAAATTGCGAAACATTTGATACATCCGCGACCATCGGCGCACGGCTTAATCTCTCCCGGTTGCTGCCGCCAAGCTGCATCGTGCTGTGCGGCATGGCGCATGAACGACAAGTGTTCTTGCCCTTGTCCGAAAGGTACTGTCTCGGCGCCGGAGGCATAAGCCAAAGAGGATAGCGCCGGGCCGCGGTCCTCAGTCGAGTTGCACGGTCCTCCCGCCAACGGTGAGCTCAGCACAACCGCACACTGCAACCGGCATCAGCAAGAAATTCGGCGGGCGATTGACCGAAAGCCGAGCTTGCTTCTTTTTCCCTTGCGGTTCCCGCCCCGACATCATAGTTGCAGCCCAAGCAAAGACAGACCGGCCCTGCGGCATCCGAGTCCTGAGGTGGGAATGTCGTGGCGACCGGGGGGTCACCTTCTGAAGAGGGCCATGTGATGAGTGAGAGTGAGGCGCCGACAAACCATATCGGGCTCGCCGCGGACATCGTGGCGGCGTTCGTGAGCAACAACTCGATTCCGGTCGGCGACCTGCCGGGCCTGATCACCTCGGTCCATACCGCGCTGGACGGACTCGGCCGAGCCGGTCGGACTGAGCCGGTCGAGCCCCTCACCCCGGCGGTACCGATCAAGAAATCGATCATGCCGGACTATCTCGTCTGCCTCGAGGACGGCAAGAAGTTCAAGTCGCTCAAGCGCCACCTGCGCTCCCGCTACGGCCTGTCTCCGGAGGATTACCGGGCGCGGTGGAACCTGCCTTCCGACTATCCGATGGTGGCGCCCAACTACGCGGCGGCCCGCTCGGAACTGGCGAAGACCATGGGCCTGGGGCAGCAGCGGCGCAAGTTCCTGCGTGACGGGGCGGCCAACGGGCAGGGCCACGACGGCGAGGAGTAATCCGCCGGCGGCGCATCCAGCGGTTGTCTCAAGGACGTGCCCTAATCCCAGTCGGGATTGGGGCGCTCGCCGATGAGGCAATTGGCGCGGGGCTCGCCCTGGGCCCGCCGCAGCAGCGGCTCGCTCTCACGGCCCGCCACCTCGCGGATGATCTTGGTGCGGATCGCCGCCGCGAACTGGTCGCGCTCGCGCACCGGCACCATGAAGCTCCCGCTGCCGCCGATCACGCAATCGCGGTAGTAGGCGTCGAGATCCTTGATGTCCCACGGCCCGCTCGGCTCGCGGATCATCAGCGGCAGGCCGTTGATGACGATGCCCTGGCCGACGGCGTCGTCGCGGGCCTTGGTCACCGACCGGCCCTGGTTGTTCGGGCCGTCGCCCGAGACGTCGATCACCCGCCGCGTCGCCTCGAAGCCGCTGCCGGCGAGCAGGCCGGCGGAGAAGTCGATGGCGCTGGCGATCGAGGTCCAGGTCGAGCGCCGGGGCGGGCTCTGGCCCAGCTTGTCGGCGAAGCCCGTCGCGTCCTCGGGCCCCGCGATCAGCGTCCAGGGCACCACGATCCGCTGGTTGCCGACGCCCGCCCACTCGACGTAGGTGACGGCGATGCGCCCGACCATGCCCTGGCGGATCGCCTGGTGCACCGCCGGATTGCGGAACGCCTCGACGTAGCCCTCCCGCTGCACCGCCTGCTCGTCGCCGGTCATCGACAGGGAGACGTCGACCGCGAGCACCAGGGCGACGTCGACCTCGACCGGGTCGCCGCCCGCCCGGACGGGGGGGCCGGCGGTTGCCGCGACGAGCAGGCAGGCGAGAAGCGCGACGACGCGTGATCTCATCCGGGGACTCCCCTGCGCCGGCCCGTGCGGGGACCTCGGCGAAATGCCAGGATCGGATGCCCGACCGCCCGAATGCAAGCGCCGCGACGGTTACGGCCCGACACGCTCCCGTGAGGCGAAGCCGCGCAGGGCCGGGGGGCCCGGTGCGCGGGTGTGCTTCTGCTGTGGATGACACCCGGGACAGGCGGTGTCTTAGGCTGGGGACAAGCGGTTGCGCCGAGAGTCCGGACCGTCCGGCCGCCTTCGAGACGCGGCGCGAGAGGTTCCCCGATGCGCCCCACCGCCAGCCTCGCCGATCGCCTGTTCTGGCCCCTCGTGGCCGGGGGTGCGGCGAGCCTGTGGTTCGGCCCGAAGGCGCTGGCCGTCGCCGGCCTGGTGGTGCTCGTGCTCGTCGTGCACCGGCTCGGGCGCGGCGGCCGCTTCCGCCGGCGGGTCCGGGCGATCGCCCGCCGGCACCGCGAGACCCTGGCCCTGCGCCGCCGGCAGGAGAGCTACGTCGATCCCTACGGCAACGAGATCCTCGACGGCTGGCTGCGGGAGCGCAGCTACTTCGCCGAGCGCACGGTGCTGCCGCGGCTGGAGGCCGAGGGCTACGGCGACCTCATGGAGGCGCGCTGGGACGAGATCCTGGACATCGTCGAGGCGGCGTCCTTGAGCGTCCCGGTGCCGGATGAGGCCGACGCGCTCCCGGAGGACGGGCTCGCCTACGAGCGCTACTGCGCTGCCCTGCTCGAACGGGCGGGCTGGGAGGCGCGCACCACGAAGGCCGCGGGCGACCAGGGCGCCGACGTGGTGGCGGAGCGCGACGGGGTACGGCTGGTGGTGCAGTGCAAGCGCTACGCGAAGCCGGTCGGCAACGGCGCGGTGCAGGAGGTGGTGGCGGCCCGCAGCTACTGGAGCGCCGATTGCGCCGCCGTGGTCTCGAATGCCGGGTTCACGCCGGCGGCCCGCAAGCTCGCGGCGGCGACCGACGTGCTGCTGCTGCACCACGACGCCCTCCCCGCCCTGCGGGCGCGGCCGGCGGGGCGGCCGCGCTGAGCGCGTGGCGAGCGGGCGGACTGGCGGGCGCAGCATCCCGCGATCGGCGCCTGCGATCGCGGGGAGGCGGTATCCTCATCCGCCGCCGGTCGCCTGCTCGATCCCCTCCCGCAAGGTCGGTCTCATCCCGGTCGGCTCAAGGCCGTGCAGCGGATCCCGGAATGACCAGGCGAATTTCCTGGCTGTTGGGCGCGTCGACCACGCTCCGAATGGGCCGCCCGATCTGGTGTTTCTCCCCTCGTCGCGAAGCCTCGCACCTGCGCGCATCCGGGACTACGAGGAAGGCCGGCGACACGACGCGGCCAACCATGCTCACGCCCGCCCGCGCCGCCCCTCCACCAGCCACATCGCCAGCACGGCCGCCGCCAGTGCCGCCAGCGCCGCCAGCCCCAGGCCCAGCGGATAGACCGAGACGCCGCGCACCACCGCGCTGTCGCTCGGGCGGAAGCCGATCCAGTCGGAGCCGGCGAGCCGCCCCGAGCGGGCGATCTGGAGCCGCGGGATCGCGATCCCCCCGCCCGCCTCGGCGAGGCGGCGGACCGAGCCGCCGGTGGCCTCGGCGATCGGACGCAGGCGCTCGGTGTCGCTGAACACGTCGATCAGTTCGCGCGGATTGGCCGGGCCGACGCTGACGAAGGCGACGAGGTTGCCGGCCCGCAGGGTGTGCAGCCCGAGCTCGTCGGCCTCGAAGGTGGCGGCGAACAGGCCCGGCTTGTCGGGGTTGAGCGCCAGGGTGCGGGCCTTGCCGCTCGGCGCCGTCACGGTGACCGGCTCGGCCGTGTCGCCCATGGTCTGTCGCTCGACCCGGACCTCGCGGCCGTGGCCGGTGGTGGAGGCCCGCAGCGCCTCCTCCTCCAGGGCTGGCTCCTTCATCAGCCAGTGGCCCAGGCGACGCAGCAGGTCGAGATGGGGCCCGCCCTCCTGGTAGCCGCGGGCCCACAGCCAGGCATGGTCGGAGAGGAGGAGCGCGACCCGGCCCTTCTCCTCGCGCGACAGGGCGAGGAGCGGCAGCGAATCCGCGCCTGCCATGATCGGGGTGATGCCGGGGCGGACCTCGGCGCCGATCAGCCGCAGCCAGTCGCCCCAGGCCGGGGGCGAAGCGTCCGAGCCCGGCAGGTCGCGGGTGACCGGATGGCGCTGGCCGCTGTTCGTCAGGGCGGCCTTGTAGGGCCGCTCGACCACGCGGCCGTTCGGCTCGCCCGGGAGGATCGCGGCCAGCCGCGTGCGGGCGAGGCTGGCGGCCGAGGCAAATTCGGGACCGGCCGCGATCAGCAGCGCCCCGCCCTCGCGCACGTAGCGCACGATGTTGTCGAAGTAGCTCGACGGCAGCACGCTCTGGTTGGCGTAGCGGTCGAAGATGATGAGGTCGAAATCCTTGATCTTCTGCTGGAACAGCTCGCGGGTCGGGAAGGCGATCAGCGACAGTTCGGAGATCGGGGTACCGTCCTGCTTCTCCGGCGGGCGCAGGATGGTGAAGTGGACGAGATCGACGTTGGCGTCGGACTTGAGCAGGTTGCGCCAGGTGCGCTCGCCGGCATGGGGCTCGCCGGAGACGAGGAGCACCCGCAGTTTCTCGCGGATGCCCTCGATCGGCAGTACCGCGCGGTTGTTGGCGGCGGTGAGCTCGCCCGGCAGGGCCTCGGCCTCGATCTCGACGACGTTCGGGCCGCCATGCTCGACCCGCAGGGTCAGGGAGAAGGGCTGGCCGGTGCGGACCGACTGGCGCACCACCTCCTCGCCGTCGCGGCGCACGGTGACGATGGCCGAGCCGGTGCCGCCGCGCTCCATCACCTCGGCACGGATGGTCTGGTCGCGCCCGACGATGCCGAAGCGCGGCGCCTCGATCAGGCGGATCTGCCGGTCGCGCTCGTCGGGCCGGCCGGTGACCAGCACGTGGAGCGGCGCCTTGAAGCTGGCGGAAGCGAGGTTCGCCGGGATGTCGTGCACGACGCCGTCGGTCAGCATCACCACGCCGGCGAGCCGGTCGGGCGGCACGTCGGCGAGCGCGCCCGACAGCGCCGTGAAGAGCCGCGTACCCTCGTCGCCGCCGGATTCCGGCACGTCGACGAAGCGCGGCTCGATCTGGTTCAGACTGCCGAGGCGCCGCTCCAGCTCGGCCCGCACCCGGTCGGTCATCGCCGGCCGGTCGCCGAGACCCTGCGAACCCGAGCGGTCGACGACGACGGCGACCACGTCCTTGACCGGCTCGCGCTCCTCCTGGACCAGCGAGGGGTTGGCGAGCGCGACCAGCACCAGGGCGAGGACGAGGACGCGCAACAGCGCCACCGGCCCGCGGGCGAGGAATGCGACCACCGCGAGGATCGCGGCGAGGGCGCCCAGGGCCCAGAGGACGGGGACGGGGACGAGCGGGGCGAGGCTCAGGCTCAGCATGTGGGGTACCGTTCGGTGACGCTGTGCTTCACTGCCCCAATCTCTCCAGCAGAGCCGGCACGTGGACCTGGTCCGCCTTGTAGTTGCCGGTGAGCGCGTACATCACGAGGTTGACGCCACCGCGGAACGCCATCTCGCGCTGGCGCGGGTCGCCGCCGACCAGGGGATAGAGCGCCTCGCCGCGCCGGCCGATCGCCCAGGCCGACGCCAGGTCGTTGCCCGTGATGACGATCGGCGAGACGCCGTCGCCGGCCCGGGCCGGGCGGCGCTCCCCGCCCTCGCCGGCGGGCGGAAGCGCCTCGACCCAGGTCTGGCCGGTGGCGTAGCGGCCGGGGAAGCTGTCGACGAGGTAGAACGCCTTGGTCAGCACGTGGTCGCGGGGCACCGGCTCCAGCTCCGGCACCTCGAGCGTCGACAGCATGCGCTGGAGGTAGAGGGCTTCCGGGGTCGGCGGGCCGCCGGGGCGGGCCGTCATCGCGTCACGGGTATCGAAGATCACCGTGCCGCCGTTCTTCATGAAGGCGTCGATTCGCCGGATCGCCGCCTCGCCCGGACGCGGCCGGCTCGGCACGATCGGCCAGTAGATCAGCGGGTAGAAGGCGAGCTCGTCCCGGGCCGGATCGATGCCGGCGGGCTCGCCGGGTTCGAGCGCCGTGCGGCTCGCCAGCATCTGGGTCAGGCCGGCAAGGCCCGCCCGGCTGGTCTCGTCGACGGTCGCGTCACCGGTGACGACGTAGGCGATACGGGTGACGAGCGCCGATTCGATGCCGTTCGGCCGGTTGGCGACGGGCTCGGCGGCCCGCGCCGTCTCGGGCGCGGCCCCCAGCACCAGAAGACCCAGGATCAGCGCCGCCGCGGCCGGTCGGCGGCGCAGGCGCGCGCCCATCAGCCCGAGGAAGCCGCCGAGCCACAGGCTCGCCAGGGTGTCGAGGGCCAGCAGCAGCAGGGCGGCGAGGAAGAACGGGCCGCGCAGGTCGCGGGTGCGCGCCTCTTCCAGGCCACCGAACCGGGCGCCGGCGAGCGCCTTAAGGTCGAGGGGTTTCAGCCGGTCCTCCGCCGTCAGCGCGTTGACGGCGAGCCCGCCATCGGCCGGGCCGTAATAGCCCGGCGGGTGCTCCGGCGTCGCGCGCTCGGTCCAGGTCGCCGGCACGGCGCGGGCGGTGGCCGGCGGTCCCTTCAGGGCACCGAACCCGTCGAGGGTCAGGCGCGGCGCGAGCACCGGCGGCGGGGCGCCGGGAGCGCTGCCGGTGGTCGGCGGGGTGGTGCCGGCAAGCGCCACGACCCGACGCAGCATGGTGACGAACAGTCCCGACAGCGGCAGGTTCGACCAGGTGGTATCGGCGGTGACGTGGACCAGGACCACCATGCCCTCCCCCCGCTTGGCGGCGGTGACGATCGGGGTGCCGTCCTGAAGGGCGGCCCAGGTGCGCCGGGCGAGCTCGCCGTCCGGCTCGGCGAGGATCTGGCGCCGCACGCCGATATCGGCCGGCGGGGTCAGCCCCGCGAACGGGCTCTCGGGCGCGAAGGGCGCCAGCGTGCGCGGGCTGTCCCAGGACAGGGTGCCGCCGAGCGTCCGCCCGCCGCGGCGCAAGCGCACCGGCACGAGGTCGTCGCTGCCGGCAGCGAGCCGGGGACCGGCGAAGCGCAGGAGCAGCCCGCCCTTGTCGACGAAGGCGGAGACCCGCTCCAGGGTGGCGGGATCGAGGGCGCCGACATCGGCGAGCACCAGCACCGACACCTGCGAATCGAGCATCTGGCCGATCGACTCGGCGACGCCGCGCCCGGGCCGGGGCTCCTGCACGTCGGCAAAGGGGGTCAGCGCCCGCGACAGGTAGTAGGTCGGCGAGAGCAGCGGCTGCGCCTGGTCGGCGGTGCCGCCGAAGACGAGGCCGACCCGGCGGCGCCGGCCGCGCTCGTCGGCGAGGACCACCGCGCCGGCCGAGTGCTCGCCCGCCACCTCGAACCGCGCGATGGTGTTGCGCAGCTCCACCGGCAGGTCGAAGCGGACCTCCGTGGCGGTGGCGTCGGTCGGGAACGCGAAATTCGTCTCGGCGAGCGGCAGGCCCTTGGCGTCGAGGGCGCGCACGGTGCCGGAATCGCGGCCGTTGGCGGCGGCCCGGACCACGCTCACGCCGAGCCGGCCGCCGGAGGAATCGGGACCGGCGAGCGCGAGAGCCGGCGGGCGCTCGGCCTTGAGCACGGTCACGTCGGCGCGCCCGCGCGCGGCGGCCTGGGCGAGGGCCGCCGGGAAGCCGTCGCCGTCCGGCCCCGCGACGCCGTCATGGACCCAGACCACGGCCGCGCCGGGTGACTTCTCGAGGAAGGCAGAGAGCGTCGCGAGGTGGGCCGAGCGGTCGGCGAGGTGCGGCAGCGGTTCGATGGCGCGCAGGCGCTCCAAGGCCGGGCCGGGGCCGGTGGCCTCGAGGGCCACAGGCGCCGAGGCGGTGGGAAGCAGCGCGACGGGCCGACCGGCGCGGGCCGCCGCCTCCACCTCGGCGGTGGCGACGCGGACCCGGTCGCGCCAGTCCTGCGCGGCGGTGAAGCCGTTGTCGAGGATCAGGACGAGGGGGGTGCGCCCGTCGCCGGCGCCCTGCTGCGCCGGGTTCCAGACCGGACCCGACACCGCCAGGATCAGGCAGGCGGCGGCGAGGAGGCGCAAGGCCAAGAGCCAGGGCGGGGTGCGGGCCGGGGTCTCGCGCTCCGGCAGCAGGTCGGCGAGGATGCGCAGCGGTGGGAAGTCGATCCGGCGCGGCCGCGGCGGCGTCACCCGCAGCAGGTACCAGAGCGCCGGCAGGGCGACCAGCGCCGCGAGAGCGGCGGGGGCGGCGAAGCTGAGGGGCAATCCGAACATCAGGTGCGTCCTCAGCCCGCGCCGCGGGCGGCGGCGACCAGGGTGACGAGGCGGAGCGCCGCCTCGCTCGCCGGCCGGTCGGTGCGGTGCAGCGTCAGCGTCCAGCCTTGCGCCCGGACGATCTCGGCCAACGCGTCGCGGTGGGCGCGGATCCGCCGGCGATAGGCCTCGCCCCAGGCCGCGGCATCGCCGACCCGGAGCGACAGCCCGGCTTCGAGGTCGTGCAGCTCGGCCTGGCCGGAGAACGGAAACGTCTCCTCGACCGGATCGACGATCATCACCAGGTGCCCGCGGCTGCCGGCGGCGGCGATCGCCGCGACCGAGGCCCGCACCTGTTCGGGCGGAGAGAGGAAGTCGCCGATCAGCACCGCCTCGTCGAAGCGCCCGACCGGCGCGCGCGGCGGCAGGTCCTCGTCGAGGCCAGAGGTGTCGGCCGACAGCGTCTCGGCCATCCGCTCGACGATGGTGCGGGCGGCCTGCGGCCGCGACAGGCCGAGGAGCCCGACCCGCTCGCCGGCCTCGACGAAGGTGTCGCCGAGCGCGAGCGCGAGGACGAGCGCGCGCTCGATCTTCGGCGCCTGGGCGAGGGCGGAGCCGAAGCCCATCGAGGCCGAGCGGTCGACCCACAGCCAGACCGTGTGGGCGGCCTCCCACTCGCGCTCGCGGACGTAGAGCCGGTCGTCCCTCCCCGAGCGGCGCCAGTCGATCCGGCTCGCCGCCTCGCCGGCGACGAAGGGGCGGAACTGCCAGAAGCTCTCGCCCGGGCCGGCGCGCCGGCGGCCGTGCAGACCATGCGCCAGGGTCGCGGCGACCCGGCGGGCCTCCAGGATCAGGCGCGGCATCCGCTCGGCGAGCGAGAGGGCGGTCTCGGTCTCGCGCCGGCCGGGGGTGCGGGCGGAGGCGTCGAGGACGCGCGTCGCGGCCACCGGGTCAGAGCCGCCCGACGAGGCGGCCGATCAGGCCGGGGATGGTCTCGCCGTCGGCCCGCGCCGCGAAGGTCAGCGCCATGCGGTGCTTGAGCACCGGCTCGGCCAGCGCCGCGACGTCGTCGACGGAGGGCGCGACCCTTCCCTCGATCAGCGCGCGGGCGCGCACCGCCAGCATCAAGGCCTGGCTGGCGCGGGGGCCCGGGCCCCAGAGCAGCTTGTCGGCGATGGCCGCATCGCCCCCGACGGGGCGCGCCGCGCGCACGAGGTCGAGGATCGCCTCGACCACCGCCTCGCCGACGGGCAGGCGCCGCACCAGGCGCTGGGCCGAGAGCAGGGCATCGGTGTCCATCACGGCCTGCGGCCGGTGCTCCTCGGCGCCGGTGGTCTCGAGCAGGATGCGCCGCTCGGCGGCGCGGTCGGGATAGCCGACGTCGATCTCGAGCAGGAAGCGGTCGAGCTGGGCCTCGGGCAGCGGGTAGGTGCCCTCCTGCTCGATCGGGTTCTGGGTCGCCAGCACGTGGAACGGGCGCGGCAGGTCGTGGCGCTCGCCGGCGACCGAGACGAAGCGCTCCTGCATCGCCTGGAGCAGCGCCGACTGGGTGCGCGGGCTCGCCCGGTTGATCTCGTCGGCCATCAGCAGCTGGGTGAAGATCGGCCCGCGCACGAAGCGGAACGAGCGGTGCCGGTCCTGGTCCTCGTCGAGGATCTCGGTGCCGAGGATGTCGGAGGGCATCAGGTCGGGGGTGAACTGCACCCGGCGCGCGTCGAGCCCGAGCACGGTGCCGAGCGTCTCGACGAGCTTGGTCTTGGCGAGCCCGGGCAGGCCGACCAGCAGCCCGTGCCCGCCCGCCAGCACCGTGACCAGCGCGAGATCGACCACCGTCTCCTGCCCGAAGATGACCCCGTGGATCGCCTCCCGGGCCCGCCCGACACCCGCGAGGCAGGCCTCCGCGGCGGCGACGATGCCGTCATCCATCGGGGTCGCGGCGGCCGGCGCGCTGGCTTCGATCATGCGGGGTCCTCGTCGTCGTCCCGGGAGCTCACGGCCCCCGCCTGGGTCCGCGAGTTTGGATCCCTTCCGCACCGCAACGCAAGGTCGGCGCGACGACGCAGGGCGGTGGGAGCGAGGGCTTGGTGCACGAAGCAGGCGGGCTCAGCCTCCTTCCACCTCGGGTATCGAGGTGATCGGCAGAAGAAGAGACGCGGGTTCTCCCCTCTCCCCGCGGGCGGGGAGAGGACTTCATCGACCTCGTCGTCGATGAAGTGAGCGCAGGCGCAAGCCGGAGCGAGGGTGAGGGGGTCTCGACGAGTGTGCCTCTTCCTGAAACACCCCCTCACCCTCGCCCTTCGGGCTTGCCGTTCCCTCTGAACGAGGGCACGGCCCTCTCCCCGCCCGCGGGGAGAGGGGAAACGAGCGCTTCGTAGGGCACCGCCTCGCGCAGGATTGATCGACCGCCGCGCCTCACGGCGCCGCGCAGGCAAAGCTCTCCGCCCGCTCCGCCTCGCCGCCCTGGTAGCGCGCCTCCTGCGGGAACGGGCAGAGCGGCCGGGTGCGGCCCGGGAAGGCGGTGCCGCGGGCGATGAGCCGGTCGGGCGCCTCGCCGCGCTCGACCCAGGCTTCGATCGCGGCGAGCGGGTCGAAGTCGTCGAGGGCCGGCCCGCCGCCGCAATGGGTCATGCCCGGGACCAGGAACAGGCGCGCCGCCTCCGCGAGGGACGCCGCGCCGCCGTTCGTGCGGGCCAGGTCCTCCCAGTGCTCGACGAGGTCGCGGGCGGAGAAGACCGGGTCGGCGACGCCCTGGTAGACGAGGAGGCGGCCGCCGCGGGCGGTGAAGGTCGACAGGAAGGTGCCGGTCGGGTCGTTGAGGGCGGCGGTCTCGGCGGTGCGCGGGGTGTCGCGGTCGAAGTCGAAGCGCAGGGCGTCGAAGCCCGGATCCGGCGGGGTCAGAAAGTAGTTGGCGATCGCCGCCGGCCCGAGCGTGGCGTTGCGGGCGTTCGGCGTCGCGGTCTTCGACGTGCCGAGCTTCCAGGCCCGCCAGCCTGGCGCCGCGAGGCCGGGATCCCAGGGCCAGGAGGCGTAGACCGGCTGGCCCTTGCCGTCTTGCGCGCCCCGGAAGGCGCGGCGCAGGGCCTCGACCTGGCGCTCGCCGAGGCAGGTCGCGGTCTTGTCGCCGGTGCAGGCGAGGCTCGCGGGATCGAAGCGGCAGGAGGCCACCGCCTCGACCGCGCCGTCGGCGAGCCCGTCGGCGGCGTCGCAGGCCTTGAGGACGGACTGCGCCACGAGATTCAGATCGGCCTCGCTGAAGGCCTCGGCGAGGATCGGCCGGCCCTCGGAATCCTTTGGCGCGGCGGCGAGGAAGGCCTGCGTGTCCCAGACCTGGCCGAGGGCCGCCCGGGTCAGCCGGAAGGCCGGGGCGCCGGCGACGACGCCATCGAAGGCGGTGGGAAAGCGGGTCGCCGCCATCAGGGCCGAGCGGCCGCCGTTGGAGCAGCCCATGAAGTAGGCGTGCGCCGGGGGCCGACCGTAGCGGGACGCGATCAGCGCCCGCGCCTCGCGCGCGACCTCGCCGACCGCCTGGTAGGCGAAGTCGATCCGCGCCTGCTGGTCGAGGCCGAAGGAGGCATCGGCGTTGTCGCGGCCGCGATGGCCGGAATCGGTCGAGGCGACGGCGTAGCCGCGCAGGAGCGCCGGCGGCGCCGTCGCGCCCGAGACCGGGATCGCGCCGAGCGCCTCGCCGACCACGCCGTCGAGCCCGCCGCCGCCCTGGAACAGGAAGCGGCCGTTCCACGCCTCGGGCAGGCGCAACTGGAAGCCGATGCCGTAGGCGACGCCCCCTGCCCCGGTCCGCGGGTCGATCGTACCCTCGACGAGGCAATGGGCCGGCAGCGCCGCCTTCGCCCGGGCGGCGCCGGTGAGCGCGGCGCGGCCCGGGTTCTCGGCCGGCAGCGTGCCGGCGGGCACGGCCTCGGCCCGGGTGATGCGCAGGTCCGGCCGGGCGAGACGGGCGAGGTCGCCGCAGGCGAGCGGCCCGGCGAGAACCGGCAGGGTCAGGGAGGTGACGATGAGGACCGGGAGGACGAGCCCCGCCCCCCGCGTGATGCCGCGCCGCATGGTCGTCCCCTTCCCCCAGAGATCCGCCCGGATGTGAGCGGGCAAGGATGTCGTGGCCGCTGCACTCGGCCCCGGCCCGACCCGGCCGTCAAGCGAGCGCGACGGGATTTCGCGCGCGAAACGCTGCGGCAGCGCGTCCCTGCCCTGTCGCGGCGCGCGTCCCGGGCGCATGATCGCGAGATCAAATACAAGGAGGATCCGCCATGCCGCACCGCGACGCCCCGCACCTCGACCGCCGCACGCTGCTTCTCGCCGGCGCCGGCCTCGCCCTCGCGGGATCGGCCGCCGCGGAGGAGGCGCCCGCCGGCCTCACCGACCTGCCGCTGGTGCCGCCGCGCACGGAGTTCGTCTACGAGGCCGTGGTCGAGATCGCCCCGCTGGTGCCGCTCGGCGATTCATCGCTCGGCGAGCGCCGCATCGTGCCGATCACCGGCGGGCGCTTCCAGGGGCCGCGGATCCGCGGCACGGTCCTGCCCGGCGGGGCCGACCGGCAGCTCGTGCGCAAGGACGGCGTCCGGCAGCTCGACGCGCTCTACGAGATGAAGGCGGAGGACGGGGCGATCCTCACCGTGCGCAACCAGGTGCTGATCGATCCCGGCCGCGACGGCGCGCCGGATTATCGCTTCTCGACCATCGCGGTCACGGCACCCGAGGGCCCGCATGCCTGGCTCAACCGGCTGGTGCTGGTCGGCACCCTGCACAGCCTGCGGCCGGCGCAGGCCGCGGTGCTGGTGCGGGCGTTCCAGCTAGCGTGACCGTTGGCATATCGAAAACGCTTGGAGCTAGGTCCAGGCAGACGGGCAACCTATCGACGAATCCTCTCATCCCATTCACGACCTCATCCTGAGGTGCTGCGGAGCAGCCTCGAAGGAGGCTTCCAGAGACCACCCGGGGTCCTGGAGGCCTCCTTCGAGGCTCACTGCGTTCGCACCTCAGGATTAGGTCGTGAATGGGACGAACGGATCGGGCGGAGAGATGTTCGCTTCCTCATTCACTTTGGCGGCTCTGGATTTCGGGCTCCGCTTTCGCGGCCCCGGATTGGCCCTATGGATGTCAGGACCGCCGCAGAGCGTCAGACAGGCTTCGGAATCCAGCCGTGACTGCGCGGAGGCGCCCCCTCACCGCCCCCAGCGCAAGACCGCCGCGTCGAGGCTCCGGGCGATCTCGATCAGCCCGGCCCGGGTCGCCGGGTGGGGCAGCTCCAGCGGCGCCCGCACGGCGTCCGAGCGGATGATGCCGCCCTCCTTCATCAGGATCTTGGCCGCGGCGAGCCCGGTCTGGCGGTTCTCGTAGTTGATGAGCGGCAGCCAGCGGCCGTAGGCCCGGATCGCCTCGTCGCGCCGGCCGGCGAGGTAGGGGTCGATGATCTGGCGGATGCCGTCGGGATAGCCGCCACCGGTCATGGCGCCGGTGGCGCCGGCGTCGAGGTCGGCGAGCAGCGTGATCGCCTCCTCGCCGTCCCACGGGCCCTCGATCGCGTCGCCGCCGAGTTCGAGCAGCGTGCGCAGCTTCGCCGCCGCCTGCGCGGTCTCGATCTTGAAGTAGGACACTTGTCCGACCTCGCGGGCGAGCCGCGCGAGGAACGCCGCCGAGAGCGCGGTGCCGGAGACCGGCGCGTCCTGGATCATGATCGGGATCGAGATCGCGTCCGAGACCTGGCGGAAGAAACGCTCGATGCCGGCCTCGGTCACCCGGATCGTCGCCCCGTGATAGGGCGGCATGATCATCACCATGGCGGCGCCCAGGGCTTCAGCCCGGCGCGAGCGCTCGGCGCAGATATGGGTGGCGAAGTGCGTCGTCGTCACGATCACCGGGACGCGGCCGGCGACGTGGGCGAGCACGGCCGTCATCACCTCCTCGCGCTCGGCATCGGTGAGGACGAACTGCTCGGAGAAGTTGGCGAGGATGCACAGGCCCTGCGAGCCGGCCTCGATCATGAAGTCGATCGCCCGGCGCTGGCCGTCGAGGTCGAGGGTGCCGTCCTCGTGAAAGATCGTCGGGGCGACCGGGAAGACGCCGCGATAGGGGCGGGATGCGTTCGTCATGGCGTTTGCCTCCGTGGTTGTCAGGCCGCGGCGCCGTGGCGGCGCAGGCCGTTGTGGATCACCCGGCGCACGGCCTCGGCCGCGCCCGCCGGGTCGCGGCCCGCGATGGCGGCGAGGATGGCGGCGTGCGCCGCGAGCACCGTCTCGCGCTCCGCCGCCTCGACGGGAGCGCTGAGCTGGAACGAGGCGCGCAGCGCCACCTCGATCACCCCGCCGATCGAGCGCATGAACGGGTTGCCGGAGGCCACCGCCACCGCGACGTGGAGCGCGAGGTCGCCTTCGGCAAAGCCGATCGAATCCGACGGCTCGGCCCGCATCCGCGCGAGGCCCGCCTCGAGCGCGGCGAGGTCGCCCTCGGACCGGCGCTCGGCGGCGAGCGCCGCCGCCGCCGGCTCGACCGCCAGGCGGATCTCGGCGAGGTCGCGCAGGAAGCGCCGGTCGATGCCGGCCTCCAGGTGCCAGGCCAGCACGTCGGCGTCGAACATATTCCAGGCGGCGCGCTCGCGCACCACGGTGCCGACCCGGGCCTTGGTGGTGAGCAGCCCCTTGGCCACCAGCGTCTTGACGCTCTCGCGCAGGACCGGCCGCGATACCCGGAAGGCGGACAGCAGGTCGCCGTCCCCCGGCAGCTTGGCCCCGGCCGGGTAGCGCCCGGCGATGATCGCGGTGCCGAGGCTGCGCGCCACCTCGGCGTGGTTGGAGCGCGCCCGCCCTGCCGGGATCACCACAAGGCCCGAGGGGAGAGGATGAGGCGTGGCGAAGGGGGCGCGCATCCGCGTGCTGAAGACCGACCGGTGGGGCGCGCGACGGCGCCGACCGGATCCTTACAGCACGGCGGCGCCCGGCTGAATAGTCATACTGTTTGACTTTTCACGAGTCCGCCGCCTCCCGCGCCTCCGCCACCGCCTCGGCGCCCTCGCGGTGATCCTCGGCATCGGCAGCCGGCGGCTCCTGCACGGCCTCGGCTCGGGGATCGCGGCAGAGCGCGATCAGGATCGGGAAGTGGTCGGAGCCGATATTCGGCAGGCGCTCCAGCCGGGCGAGCAGGAAGTGCTCGCTGAAGAAGACGTGGTCGAGGGGCCAGCGCAGTATCGGCCATCCGGCGTGGAAGGTCGGGTAGGCGCCGCGCCCGACCCGCGGGTCGAGGAGGCCGCCGATGGCCTGGAACAGGGCCGTGGTGCGCGACCAGGCGACGTCGTTGAGGTCGCCCGCCACCACCGTCGGGCCGCCCTCGCGGGCGACCTCGCGGGCGACGAGCACCAGTTCCCCGTCCCGGGTCGCGCTGCTGTTGCCCGGATGCGGCGGGCGCGGATGCACGCCGTGGAAGGTGAAGCGGTCGCCCGACGGCAGCGTGACGCCGGCGCGCACGGAGGGCACGTCGTCCTCGATCAGGAAGCGCACCCGTACGTCGTCGAGGGGCAGGCGGGAATAGAGCAGGAGCCCGTAGGTGTTGTCCTGCGCCCGGTCCACCCCGTGGGGGTAGCGGCCCCGCAGGCCAAGGAGCGCGTCGCGCCAGGCCGCGTCGGTCTCGAGAACCAGGATCAGGTCGGGGTCGCTCCTCTCGACGGCCGCGAGGAAGCGGTCATAGGCCCGGTTCGATTGCAGCACGTTGACGATCAGGATCGACACGCAGGCGTCCCTGTCCGCCTCCGCCGGGGCGGCGCGGGCGGTGGGCGTCGTCAGGCGGGTGAAGGGCAGGATGTGGCGCAGCTGCAAGCCGAGCGCGCCCAGGAGCGCGGCCCCGAGGGCGAGGGAGGCCGGGTCGTGACCGGACACCACCAGGAGGACGAGAACCGGCGGGATCGCGGCGGCGATCTGGAAGCGCGGAAAATCGAAGGTGCGCACCAGCCCGGCCCGGCTGCGCCAGAACGGCAGCAGGGTCGCGACGACGAGCGCCAGCCCCAAAACCTGGGCGACGATGGACAGGGTCGAGTCCGGCACGCGCGCTTTCCCCCCGCGGCTGTGGCGCCGCCGTGGGCCGGGAAATAGGTCGCGCCGGGCCCCGCGTCACCCGGGCGAGCGTGGCTGGATCAGGCTTCCGCCAGGGGGTGGAGGTCGCGCACCATCTGCTTCAGGCGCTCGTCGAGGACGTGGGTGTAGATCTGCGTCGTCGAGATGTCGGCGTGCCCGAGCAGTTCCTGCACCACCCGCAGGTCGGCGCCGTTCTGCAGCAGGTGGCTGGCGAAGGCGTGGCGCAGGACGTGCGGGCTGATCCGGTCGGTGCGGATGCCGGCGGCGGCCGCCACCGCCTTGAGGTCGCGGGCGAAGGCCTGGCGGGTCAGGTGGCCGGTCTCGCTGTCGGCGGGAAACAGCCACGGCCCGGGCGCCGTGAGGGTGGCGAGATGGGCCGCCATGGCGCTGCGCGCCACCTCCGTCAGCGGCACCAGGCGCTCGCGCCCGCCCTTGCCGCGCACCACCAGGAAGCGCTCCTTGGTGGAACCGGCGGCTCGCGGCAGGGCGACCAGCTCCGAGACGCGCAGGCCCGTGGCGTAGAGAAGCTCGATCAGGCAGTGCATCCGCCCGGCCCGCGCCGCCTCGCCCGGGGTCGACGCGTTCAGGGCGGCGTCCTTGGCGACCGTGAGCAGCCGGTCGACTTCCGCCACCGACAGCACCTTGGGCAGGCCGCGGCCGCGCTTCGGCCCGGTGACCGGGGCGGTGGGATCGCTCTCGACCAGCCCTTCCGCGTAGAGGAAGCGGTGGAAGCCGCGCACGCAGGAGAGCCGGCGCGCCGCCGACGTGCTCTTGAGGCCGCGCGCCTCCAGCTCGGCGAGGTAGGCCCGGATGCCGGCCGGCTCGACGGCGCCGGGCGCGAGGCGCCTGCCCGCCAGGTAGGCGAGATAGTCGTCGATGTCGCGCCGGTAGGCCGCCAGCGTGTTGGCGGCGGCCCCGCGCTCGGCCGCCAGCATGTCGAGATAGGCGTGCATGAGGGCCTGCGGGCCCGGAGCGCTCATGCCCGGCCGCTCATTTCGGCTGGAGCTTCGCATTCGGGATGGTGACGGAGATCTCGCGCGGGGTCGGCTCGACGAAGGTGGCGAGCGCGAACATCGCCGCGAAGGCGAGCCCGGCCAGGATCGCCACCACGGCCAGGAAACGGAAGAGGGTCGGCACGTCGGCGAGGCCCCGGACTACGCGTGACAGCGAGCGGCCCGGGACGGGGTCGTCGCGGGCCACCTTGGCCGTCGGTTCGACCACGCGGCGACGTGGGAGGCAAGGCTCCGCGACGCCCTGCCCGGCGGAATGCCGGCGGCTGTTGCGCGGGTGCCCGGGGCCGCCCGGAGGCCGGGACGGGTGCCGCGGCGGAACCACCGGCTTTTCCCCGATATCCGCCGTTTCGCCCTGCGCGAAAAACAGGCTAAAGAACGCCGCATGAACCAGCGGCCCCCTCATGAACAGTCGATCGAGTCGCGCGTGCGCCGGGGCCTTGGCCTGCGCTCGATCGTGCTGGTCGGGCTCATGGGCGCGGGCAAGAGCACCGTCGGCAAGCGCCTGGCGGGGCGCCTCGGCCTGATCTTCAAGGACGCCGACCACGAGATCGAGGCGGCGGCCGGCCTGACCATCCCGGACATCTTCGCCATCTACGGCGAGCCAAGCTTTCGCGATGGCGAGGAACGGGTCATCACGCGCCTGCTGCGCGAGGGCCCGATGGTGCTCGCCACGGGCGGCGGCGCCTTCATGCGTCCGGAGACGCGCCAGCGCATCGCCGAGGCCGGGGTCTCGGTCTGGCTCAAGGCCGATCTCGACGTGCTGATGCGCCGGGTGCGCAAGCGCCCCGGCCGGCCGCTGCTCCAGAACGAGGATCCCGAGGGCACGATGCGCCGCCTGATGGACGTGCGCCATCCGGTCTATGGCGGGGCCGACGTGGTGGTGGTGTCCCGTGACGTCTCGCACGATCGGGTGGTTCAGGACGTGCTGGAGGCCCTCGACGCGTATATGGCGGGGGATCCGGCGGGAGATATGTCGGGGGATCCGGGGGCCGATCCGGCGCGCGACGGCGGGGACGACCCGGAATCCGGCGCGCCCGACTTCGCCGGCCACGGCCTCGCCGCCCAGTGAGCCGACCCCGCGCGAGCGGATCCCGAGCGACTTCGAGGACGATTGTGCAGAGCCAGACCGTTCACGTTCCCCTCGACGGGGGCCGGGCCTACGACATCCTGATCGGCCGCGGGCTGCTGGCCGGGATCGGCCCCCTGGTCGCCGGCCTCGGGGCGAAGGCCGTCGGGGTGGTGAGCGACGAGACCGTGGCGGCGGAGTACGGCGCGGCCGTCACCGCCTCGCTGGCCGAGGCGTCCTTGCGCACCGCCCTGATCGCGGTGACGCCGGGCGAGGGCTCGAAGAGCTACGCGGGCTTCGCCCAGGTCTGCGACGGGCTGATCGGTCACCGGATCGAGCGCGGCGACCTCGTGCTCGCGCTCGGCGGCGGGGTCGTCGGCGATCTGGCGGGCTTTGCCGCCGCGTCCCTGCGCCGGGGCGTGCGCTTCGTCCAGGCGCCGACCACCCTGCTCGCCCAGGTCGACTCGTCGGTCGGCGGCAAGACCGGCATCAACTCGCCCCACGGCAAGAACCTCGTCGGCGCCTTCCACCAGCCGAGCCTAGTCATCGCCGACACCGCCTCCCTCGACACCCTGTCCCGGCGCGAGATGCGCGCCGGCTACGCCGAAGTGGCGAAGTACGGGCTGATCGACGATCCCGACTTCTTCGCCTGGTGCGAGGCGAACCTCTCCGAGATCTTCTCCGGCGGCCCCGCGCGCGAGGCGGCGGTGGCCTCCTGCTGCCGGGCCAAGGCCGGCGTCGTGGTGCGCGACGAGCGCGAGGACGGCGAGCGGGCGCTGCTCAACCTCGGCCACACCTTCGCGCACGCCCTGGAGCGCCTGGCCGCCTACGATTCCGCCCGCCTCGTGCACGGCGAGGCGGTGGCGATCGGCCTGTGCCTCGCCTTCCGCTTCTCGGCCCGGCTCGGCCTCTGTCCGGGCCAGGATGCCGGCCGCGTCGCCAACCACCTGGCGATGGCCGGCCTGCCGACCACGCTCGCGCAGGTGCCGGGCGGCTGCGGCGACGCCGACCAGCTCCTCGACGCCATGCGCCAGGACAAGAAGGTCCGCGACGGGGCGCTCACCTTCATCCTGGCCCGAGGGATCGGCAAGAGCTTCATCGCGCCGGGGATCGACCCGGGAGCGGTGCGGGAGTTCCTGGAGACGGAGCTGGGGTGAGGCCGTCGGGAACGGGGGAGCCTGCCCTCACAGCTCCATCAGATCGCGCCCGACGACGATCTCGCCCTTGAAGTGCGGCCGCACCGCGTCGAGCCAGACCTCGTCCTTGATGAACGGGTAGCCGCCCGGCACGAAGTGCGACAGGACCAGCGTCTTGACCCCGGCCTCGGTCGCGACGCGCCCGACCTCCTCGGTGGTGGTGTGGCTGGCGATCAGGTGCTCGCGCAGGGTCCTGGCGTTGGGCTCGGTGGCGATCAGCTTGTCGAGCTCGGGCAGGTACATGACCTCGTGGACGAGGACGTCTGCACCCTTGGCGAGGGCGATCAGGTTCTGCGAGTAGCGGGTGTCGCCGGAGATCACGATCGACCGGTCGGGACAGTCGAAGCGGAAGGCGAAGGCCGGCTCGACCGGCGGATGCTGGACGAGGGCCGCCGTGACGGTGACGCGCTCGTCGCGCATCACCGCGCCCGGCCCGGTGATCTCGTGCGGCACGATCAGGTCGGCGAGCGGCGGCCGGCCCTCGTCGGCCATCCGGGTCTTGATGTCGGAGTCGTTCAGCTCGAGGAACTGGCGCGTCATCCGGACGAGCGGCGGCGGGCCGTAGGTGTCGACGCGGTGGGCCAGATCCGTCGCCCAGGCGAGCAGCAGCACGTTGCCGTAATCGGCGTTGTGGTCCGAGTGCTGGTGGGTGAGGAACACCGAGTCGAGCGAGCCGAGCTTCAGCTTCGCCAGCACCATCTGCCGGCCCGTCCCGTTGCCGGCATCGACGAGGTAGGTGTGCCCGTCGACCACGATGGCCTGCGCGGGCGCCGCCCGGTTCGGCTTCGGCGTCGGGCCTCCGGCGGTCCCGAGCAGGATCAGCCGCGAGCGCCGTTCCGCGGGCGCCGGCGATTGCGCCGCGGCGGTGCCGACCGAGAGACCGGCGGCCAGGGCCGCGGTGCCGCCGAGGATCGTCCGGCGCGTCGGGTGGGGGAATTTCGGGTGGGAGAATTCCTGGGTCATCTCGTCATCCGCGCACGGCCTGCATCCGCCGGCCACCGGCTCGTCCGGGAATGCGCCGGTCCCGTCAAGCCGCCCGCGACGTTTCCGACCGGGTCCCCGGCCGGGGGCCAACCGCCGATCCGGGCGTCGCGTGGCTGAAGCAGGGTCGGCCCGTCGACTACTGGTCGAAACTCACGACCAGCTTGTCCGTCGTCGGGTAGCACTGGCAGGTGAGGACGTAGCCCTGCCGCACCTCGTCATCCTCGAGGGCGTGGTTCGTCAGCATCTCGGCCTCGCCCTCCAGGATCCTGGCGCGGCAGGTCGAGCAGACGCCGGCCTTGCAGGCATGAGGGGCGTCCATGCTGTTCGCGAGCGCCGCGTCGAGCAGGCTCTCGCCCTGCCTCGGCATCCGGAACGTGCGCGTCGCACCGTCGAGGGTCACCGTCGCCTCGCACTGGGCGTCCGCGGCCGAGGCCGCCGTCGCGGCGGCGCGCGTCCTCGCCCGGCCGGGCTGGCCCGCGGCGAACAGCTCGAACTTGATCTGCGCGTCCGACAGGCCGTGCTCGCGCAGCGAGGCCGCGACGGCCAGCATCATCGGCTCGGGCCCGCAGATGAAGGCGGTGTCGACGGACGCGACATCGACCCAGAGGCGGAACAACTCGGCGCATTTTGCGGCATCGATGCGCCCGGTGAACAGATCGATGTCCTGCGTCTCGGTCTCGAGAACGTGGACGATCGCCAGACGTCCGAGATAGGTGCTCTTCAGGTCGTCCAGCTCCTCGCGGAACATGATCGACGAGATCTGACGGTTGGCGTAGATCAGCGTGAAGTGCGAGCGCGGCTCGCGGGCCAGGACCGTCTTGAGGATCGACAAAAGGGGCGTGATGCCGCTGCCGGCGGCAAAGCCGAGATAGCGCTTCGCGAGCTCGGGCTCGATCGGCGCGTGGAAGCTGCCCATCGGGGGCATCGCCTCCAGCACGTCGCCGGGCTTCAGGTCCTGGTTGACCCAGGTCGAGAACGCGCCGCCCTCGACGCGCTTGATGCCCACCCGCAGGGCTCCCTCGTCCCGGCCGGCGCAGATCGAGTACGAGCGGCGCAGCTCGACGCCGTCGAAGGCGCGCCGGAAGGTCAGGTACTGTCCTTGGGTGAAGGCGAAGGCCTCGGCGTCGCCGTCGCGGGGCCTGAGCGTGAGGACCACCGCGTCCCGGGTTTCACGACGGACGTCCGCGACGTCGAGGGGATAGAAGCGTGCCATGACCGCCGGCATTCCCAGGTTGAGGCATCGTCCGGCTGCGCCGAAACCGGCACGTCACGGACCACACCTTAGATACATTTCTAAGCAGACTTGCGTTGGCAGACCAACGCTTCGTCCGCTTCAGTTCTTGTTTTGCCGCAGGTTTTTGGCGCCGAACCGGCAACCACTTCGGCGAAATCTGCTTAGATGCACTTGAAGTAGTCGAAGGGCTCGAGGCAGTCCGTGCAGCGCCAGCTCGCCTTGCACGGGGTCGAGCCGAACTGGCTGACCCTCTCGGTCCGGTTCGAACCGCAGCGCGGGCAGGCGACGCGGAGATTCGCGCCCCCGGTCATGCGGCCGATCCGCCCGAGCAGCCGCCCGTCCGCCGCCGTCCCGTCGATCGGCGGGGCGATGCCGTAGGCCCGCAGCTTCTCCCGGGCCGCGTCGTCGATCCAGTCGCTGGTCCAGGGCGGCGTCAGCGACCGCACGATGCGCAGCTTGTCGATCCCACGCTCGCGCAAGGCATCCTCGATCGCGACGTTGATGACCGCCGCAGCCGGACACCCCGAATAGGTCGGCGTCACCGTGACCACCAGGGTGCCGCCGTCCCAGGCGAGATCGCGCACGATCCCGAGCTCGACCACCGAGATCACCGGAATTTCCGGATCCGGAACCTCGGCGAGCCAGCCCCGGATCTCGTCGATCGCCGGAAGGGCACGGGCGTCCATGGCGGCCTACCAGGTCGCGCCGGGATAGGCGCGCTGCAGGAACTGCATCTCGGCCAGCATGCGTCCGAGATGCTCGGTGTGGATGCCCCGGCGGCCGCCCTTCTGCGCGAACGACCCGTTTGGCACCGCGAGCGTCGCCTCGGCGAGGACGGGCAGGACCGTGGCGTCCCAGGCGGATCGCAGGCTCGCCGGATCGGGGGCGATGCCGGCCGCGGCCACGACCTCGTCCATGGCGTCGCCGAGGAACAGCTCGCCCGCATAGGGCCACAGCAGGTCGAGGGCGCCTTGCATCCGGCGGTGGCTTTCCCCGGTGCCGTCGCCGAGGCGTATGACCAGGTCGGCCGATTTCTCGAGGTGGTAATGGACCTCCTTGACCGCCTTGGCGGCGATCTCGGCCACGCGCGCCTCCGACGAGCCGGTCAGGTCCCGCAGCATCGCGACGTGCCAGGCGTCGAACAGGAACTGGCGCATGATCGTCCGGCCGAAATCGCCGTTCGGCATCTCGACCAGGAGGACGTTGCGAAAATCCCAGACGTCGCGCAGGAAGGCGAGGTCGTCGGCGCTGCGCCCCCTCCCCTCGATCTCGCCGGCGAGGCCGAGCCAGAACCGGGCCTGCCCGATCAGGTCGAGGGCGACGTTGGCCGTGCCGATGTCCTCCTCCAGCACCGGGCCGTGGCCGCACCATTCCGACAGGCGATGCCCGAGGACGAGGGCGTTGTCGCCCATCCGGGTCAGGAACTCGAACAGGGCGGCACGGGCCGGATCGGCGGGCGCGTCCTGCGAGCGAGCCTCTTGCGGCGGAGCGTCGTGCAGGGGCGCGTCGGGGGCTCGACGGGCCGCGAGCGCGGCGTCGGGCGTCATCACGTCGGGCAGGGACGGCATCACATGTGCCCCACTTCGTCCGGGATGTCGTAGAAGGTCGGGTGGCGGTAGACCTTGCTGTTCGCCGGCTCGAACAGCGGGCCCTTGTCGCTCGGGCTCGACGCCGCGATGTCGCTCGACCGCACCGCCCAGATGCTCACGCCCTCGTTGCGCCGGGTGTAGACGTCGCGAGCGTTCCTGATCGCGAGTTCGGCGTCCGGCGCGTGCAGGCTGCCCACGTGGCGGTGGTTCAAGCCGTGCTGACCGCGGATGAAGATCTCCCACAACGGCCATTCGCTGGACATTCTCGATCCTCCCGGGAATCTTGTTGCGGGGCGGCCGGCGGCCGCCCGTCGGACCCGATCGTTCGGGGATGCGATCACTCGGCCGCGACGGCCATGGCGGTGCGACGGGCGGCCTTCTCGGCGTGGGCCTTGAGCCCGTCGCGGAACCAGGCGCCGTCCTCCCAGGCCTTCACCCGGGCCCCCAGCCGCTCGCGGTTGCACGGCCCGTTGCCGGCGATGACCGCGAAGAACTCGCTCCAGTCGGGCTCGGAGAAATCGTAGCCGCCCTTCTCCTCGTTCCAGCACAGCCCCTCGTCCGGGATGGTCAGGCCGAGATGCTCGGCCTGCGGCACGGTCTGGTCGACGAACTTCTGGCGCAGCTCGTCGTTCGTGTTCATCTTGATCTTCCAGGCCATCGACTGCGCCGAGTGGACGGAATCCTTGTCGGAGGGGCCGAACATCATCAGCGCCGGATACCAGAACCGGTCGAGGGCGTTCTGCGCCATGTGCTTCTGCGCCGGGGTACCGCGCGCCATCTTCATCATGATGTCGTAGCCCTGGCGCTGGTGGAAGCTCTCCTCCTTGCAGATCCGGACCATCGCCCGGCTGTAGGGGCCGTAGGAGGTCCGTTGCAGCGGCACCTGGTTCATGATCGCCGCACCGTCGACCAGCCAGCCCACCGCGCCCATGTCGGCCCAGGTCAGCGTCGGGTAGTTGAAGATCGACGAGTACTTCATCTTGCCGGCGTGGAGCAGCTCCATCAGCTCGTCGCGGCTGACGCCGAGCGTCTCGGCGGCGCAGTAGAGGTAGAGCCCGTGGCCGGCCTCGTCCTGGACCTTGGCGAGCAGGATCGCCTTGCGCTCGAGCGTCGGCGCGCGGGTGATCCAGTTGCCCTCCGGCAGCTGTCCGACAATCTCCGAATGGGCGTGCTGGCCGATCTGCCGGATCAGGGTCTTGCGATACCCCTCGGGCATCCACTCCTTCGGCTCGATCTTCTCGCCGCGGTCGATCCGCTCCTGGAACGCGCGCTCCTCGGCCGACATCTCGTCGAGGCCGCGGACATGCGTGCTGTCCGTCTTCACCAGCTGCGCATACATGCGTGACCCTCCTGTGATACGATTTCCGATTGATTGCTTCAGGCGATCCTGCCGGATCGCGTTCGCAATACGGAAATCGGCTTCGCTCAGGCGCCGCGCGGGCTCCTGATATGCAGTCCGGAAGAATTCTTCCGGACTGCATATCAGGGCGCGGGATGCGGTACGGCGCACGCGCCGATCGACCGGCACGATCATGTAACACCCGAAACATCACACATCAACGCCTATTTTTGCTATTCATGTGATGTCTCGATCCGGCGTCGTCCCTGCGCGGGCCGATGCCCGGCGACGGGTCAGGCGTCGTCGCGGAGACGGGCGAGGGACGCCGTCCGACCGGCGGTCTCCGCCGTGTGGGGCGGCAGCGGGTCCTCGCCGGCCAGGAACTGCCGCCCGACATGGCGGTCGGCGGCGGGCGAGAGGCGCAGGTAGAGGTCGGCGAACAGCCGGCGGGCGCGGTGCCCGCTCCAGTCGGGCGGCAGGGCGGCGGCGGGCAGCCGCGCATCCCGGAGCGCCGCGTGACGATAGCCGTGCACGAGCAGCAGCCGGAGCTGCAGCGCCTCCGCATCCGTCGGGCGCAGACCGGCGTCGAGCGCTTCGGCGACGGCGGCGAAGGCCGCCAGGAAGGCCGCGTAGGCCGCCTCGAAGGCGGCGAGGTCCCAATGTGCCGCGACGAGGTCGCGGAGCATCGGGCCCGCCGCGGCGCCGGCCTCGAAGATCACCGGGAGCGGATCCGTCAGGCGGTGATGGGCCGGTCCGAGCAGCCATTGCGGCCCGAGCCGGACGAATCCCTCCCGCTCCAGCGACGGCCCCGGACCGTCGGCCTGATCGGGCCCGAGCCAGACGAAACGCCAGCCGGCATCCGGCTGCGGTTCGAACAGGATCCTCGCGGCGGACAGGAACTCGCGCCGCGCCGCGTCGGTGAGGCGGTAGAAGCTGCGCCGGCCCTGGCGCTCGCCGGTGAGCTGACCCGCGGCGACGAGCCGGGACACCGCGGTTCTCACCAGCGTCTCGCTGATGCCGACCGTCCGGCAGATCTCGACGATGTTGCCCATCCATAGCCGGCCGCCGCGCGGCTCGACGACGTCGCCGTAGAGGGTCACGATGAAGCTGCCGGAGCGCAGCGGCATCGTGTCCACGAGGCGCGAGACCAGGGCCTCTCCGTTGCGATCCGCAGACGACCCGCGCGCGTCGCTCACACCGCTTCCCCATCCGGGGCGGGTGCGGCACAGCCGCCATCCGCCGTCCCCGCCCGCCCTCTGACGAAAACGGACGGGCACGGCGGATTACGTCGAAACCACCGGTCGCACAACCGCGCGAGCGAGAGGCGGCACGAGGGTCCGGACCGGTCCCCCCATGATCGCGCTTGCGATGCGAGAACCCGTTTTGACCGAAGGGCGGCTCACCCCAATCAATGCTCGATGCCCGCGGCCCGAGTCGGGCCGGATTCACGGCGCGAGCAGGTGGCGATGCCGGTCAGGCCCGGCACGGCCTGGAGGGGGAGGTTCCGTACCTCACCCCTCGCTATCGGCGTCGATCGCTCGACGGCGCCGCTCAGTAGCGCGGGCCGCCCGTGGTGTTGCCGAGCTGCTGCTGGTAGCCCGGGCGCGACGGGTTGCGGGCGTTCGGGTCGCCGGCGCGCATGTGGTTGCGGCGCATGTGGCGACGCATGTGGCGGTCGTGGCGCTTCATGCGGTGGTAGTGGTAGTGCCGGCGCATGGCGACGTGCTCGACCGTCGACTCAGCGCCGGCGACCGCCGGGGCCGGGCCGGTCACGGCGGCCGAGGCCGGGGTCATGGCGAGACCGCCCAGCAGCACGCTCGCCGCCAGCGCCAAGGTCAGGGACTTCATCGCGGTAATCTCCAGCCGGTGGCCCCCTCGGCCAACCCGAGCGTCAATCTTTCGCCACGCACGCGGTTCCGCAGCGACACCGGAAATCATCGCGAAAAATTCCGCAGAAACTACGTAGGAGAGGCTTGGCCCGCGGATCGGCCGCCCTCCTCCGGTCCGGGCTTGCGCGCTCGGCGCGCGTCCGCCATCCCGGCGCCATGCGCGCCGTCCCCTCCCTGCCGATCGATGCCGTCCTCGGCGACCTCGCCGCCGTCCTGGCCGAGCCCCCCGGCCGGCCGAACGCCGTGCTGGTGGCCCCGCCCGGGGCCGGCAAGACCACCCGGGTGCCCCTCGCCCTCTTGGAGGCGCCCTGGCGCGGCGACCGCCGGATCGTCCTCCTGGAGCCGCGCCGCCTCGCCGCCCGGGCGGCGGCCGAGCGCATGGCCGCGACCCTGGGGGAGGCCGTCGGCGAGACGGTGGGCCTGCGGGTGCGCCTCGGCTCCAAGGTCTCGGCCCGCACCCGGATCGAGGTCGTCACCGAGGGCGTGTTCGCCCGCATGATCCTCGACGATCCCGAGCTCGACGGGATCGCCGCGGTGCTGTTCGACGAGTTCCACGAGCGCTCCCTCGACGCCGATCTCGGCCTGGCGCTGGCGCTCGACGCGCAAGGGGCCTTGCGCGAGGACCTGCGCCTCCTGGCGATGTCGGCGACGATCGACGGTGCCCGGGTCGCGGCGCTGATGGGCGAGGCCCCGATGATCCTGTCGGAGGGCCGGGCCTTCCCGGTCGAGACCCGCTACCTCGACCGCGACCCGCGCGAGCGCATCGAGGACGCGGTGACCGACGCGGTGATGCGGGCGCTCCGGGCCGAGCCCGGCTCGGTCCTCGCCTTCCTGCCCGGCCAGGCCGAGATCCGCCGCATCGAGGAGCGCCTGCGCGAACGCCTCTCCGACTTCTCCGAGGTCGACCTCGCCCCGCTCTACGGCGCCCTCGACCGGGCCGAGCAGGACCGGGCGGTGCGGCCGAGCCCGGCGGGGCGCCGCAAGGTCGTGCTCGCCACCTCGATCGCCGAGACCTCGCTCACCATCGAGGGGGTGCGGGTGGTGGTCGATGCAGGGCTCGCCCGGGTGCCGGTCTACGAGCCGGACCTGGGGCTGACCCGCCTCGTCACCCAGCGCGCCTCCCGCGCCTCCGTCGACCAGCGCCGGGGCCGCGCCGGCCGCACGCAAGCGGGCGTGTGCTACCGGCTGTGGGCCGAGGCCGCGACGGGGGCGCTCGAACCGTTCACCCGGCCCGAGATCTTGGCCGCCGACCTCGCCGGGCTGGTGCTCGATTGCGCCGCCTGGGGCGTCGCCGATCCCACGACCCTGCCCTTCCTCGACCCGCCGCCGGCCCCGGCGCTGGCCGAGGCCCGCGCGCTGCTCGCCGGCCTCGACGCCCTCGACGGCGACGGACGCCTGACCGCCGCCGGCCGGGCGCTGCGCGCCCTCCCCCTGCCGCCGCGCCTCGCCCGCATGGTCGTGAGCGCCGCCGAGCGTGGCCGCGAGGCGGCGCGGGCCGCCGCCGATCTCGCGGCGGTGCTGGTGGAGCGCGGCCTCGGCGGCGATGCGGTGGACCTCACCGAGCGGGTCGAGCGCTACCGTCGCGATCGCTCAAGCCGGGCCGAGGACATGCGCCGCCTCGCCGCCGGCTGGGCGAAACTGGCGACGGGCATGGTCGCGCCGGCGGAGGTTGAGACGCCCGAGACCGGCACGCTGCTCGCGCTCGCCTACCCCGACCGGATCGCCCGGGCCCGCGGCCGGCCCGGCGAGTACGTCCTCGCCAACGGCCGCGGCGCCGCCCTCGATGCCGCCACCGGCCTCGCCCGCGAGCCGTTCCTGGCAGTGGCCGAGATCGTCGGCAAGGCCTCGTCCGCCCGCATTCTCGCCGCCGCGCCGATCGCGCTTCCCGCCATCGAGGCGCTGTTTCCCGACCGGATCGAGGCTCGCACCCGGATCGAGTTCGACCCCGAGGCCAGGGCGCTGCGCGCCCGGTCGCAGCGTCGCCTCGGCGCCATCGCGCTCGCCGAGCGAATCCTGCCGGTCCCGCCCGACGAGACCAGCGCCGCGATCCTGGCCCGCGGCCTCGCCTCCCTCGGGGTCGCCGCCCTGCCGTGGTCGAAGGCGGCGCAGCAATGGCGCGAGCGGGTGAATTTTCTCCGCGCCGCCGAGGGCGAGCCCTGGCCCGACCTCTCGGACGCCCACCTCACGGAGACCCTGCCCGACTGGCTCGGCCCCCATCTCTCTGGCCTCACCCGCCTCGACGAGATCGGCGCCGACCGGCTCTCGGACGCCCTGCACGACCTCGTGCCGTGGTCGTTGCGCGCCCGCCTCGACGCCGAGGCGCCGACCCATATCGAGGTGCCGACCGGCTCGCGCATCCCGGTCGACTACGCCGCCGAGGGCGGGCCGGCCCTGGCCGTCCGGGTGCAGGAGCTGTTCGGCCTCGCCCGCCACCCGACCATCGGCGGCGGGCGCGTGCCGCTCGTGCTGCACCTGCTCTCGCCGGCCCAGCGCCCGATCCAGATCACCCGCGACCTGCCGGGCTTCTGGCGCGGCTCCTGGGCGGCGGTGCGCGCCGACATGCGCGGCCAGTATCCCCGCCACCCCTGGCCCGAGGACCCGACCACCGCTCCCCCGACCCGGCGGGCGAAGCCGCGGGGGACGTGAGATGGCGGCTTCTCGCCGAGCCGCGGCACGGGGCCGGCGCCGTTCGGGCCGGGAGACCGTTCGCCCCGCGCAGCCGGCCGGCAAGGTCCCCGGCGTGACCCGACCCACAGGTAGCATGAGGCCCCGGATACAATCCGGGAAAGGAAATCGCAGCGATTGTGTGAGACTCTGGCGGTGCTCGTAGAAGACCGCGTGATGCCGCCCGACGATCTCGATCTCGACATCCTCGCAGCAGACTGGATCTGGGAGACCGACGCGGGCTTGCGGCTGACGAGGGTGAGCGGACGCTACGCGGCATTGACCGGCGCGGCCGAGCCGCTCGGCCGCCCCTGGCCCGGGCTCGACGGCGATCCGGGCGGCGACGCGCCGCTGCGCAGCCCGACCCCGTTCCGGGACGTGATCCGACCCCACCAGCACCCGGATGGCCGGACCCGCTGGTTCCGGTTCGGCGGGGCGCCGCTGCTCGCGGCGGACGGGACCGTCACGGGGTGGCGCGGACTCTGCGCCGAGCTGTCCGGGCCGGCGCTGGCCGAGCGCGAACGGGCGCACCGCTTCGAGGAGGAGTCGCGACGCTTCGAGGAGCAGTCGCGACGCTTCGAGGCGGTGGTGGCGAACCTGCCCCTCGGGATCAGCCTGTTCGACGCCGATCTGCGGCTGATCAGCTACAACGAGCGGCTCCGCGATCTCTTCGGCATCCCGTCGGAGCTTCTGCGCCCCGGCACGCCGCTCGAGTGGATGATCCGCGCCAGCGCCGGCGCCGGCAACTTCCCGCACCTCAATCCCGACGAGGCCTGGGCCTTCGCATCGGCGCGCATCGCGCAGCGGGTCCGGCTCCAGCGCGAGCGGCCGCTGCCGAACGGCGTCCTGCTCAAGACCACGATCGCGCCGCTGCCGGACGGCACCACCCTGTTCGTGCACGAGGACGCGACCGACCGGGCGCGGGCCGATGCGCGGCTGGCCGAGCAGAACCGCTGGCTCGACCACGCCCTCGCCCACATGTCGCACGGCCTCGTCCTGTTCGACGCCGATCACCGGGTCACGGTGGTCAACCGGCAGTTCCTCGACCTCTACGGCCTGTCGCCCGACACGGTGCATCCGGGCATCACCGCCGAGGAGCTGATCCACCGCCGCACCGAGGCCGGCAACTTCCCGGGCCTGCGCCCGGAGGAGGCCTGGCTCCAGGTGCGCGAGCGGCTGGCCAAACGGGCCCGCTACCGCCTCGACCAGACCCTGATCGACGGACGCGTCATCGCCGTCACCTACGCGCCGACGCCGGAGGGCGGCTTCGTGACGGTGCACGAGGACGTCACCGCGGCCAAGCGCGCCGAGGCGCAGATCGTCCACATGGCGCGCCACGACGCGCTGACCGGCCTGCCCAACCGCGCCCTGCTGCACGAGGGCCTGGCCGAGGCCCTGGCGAAGCCGCCGGTCCCAGGCCGCGCCACGGCGGTCCTGTGCCTCGATCTCGACCGGTTCAAGGCCGTCAACGACACCCTCGGCCACGCGGTCGGCGACAAGCTCCTGCGCGAGGTGACCGCCCGGCTCGGCGTCGCGCTCCGCGGCGAGGTAGAGGCCGGCGTCGCGACCCTGGCCCGGCTCGGCGGCGACGAGTTCGCGGTGGTCCTGCGGCCGACCTCGCGCTTCCGCGCCGGGCGCCTCGCCGGCCGGCTGATCGAGGCGGTCGCGCGCGACTACGAGATCGACGGCAAGCGCGTCGCGATCGGCCTCAGCATCGGCATCGCGCTCACCCCGACCGACGGGCAGGATCCCGAGGGCCTGCTGCGGGCCGCCGACATGGCGCTCTACCGCGCGAAGGCCGAGGGGCGCGGCGTCCACCGCTTCTTCGAGCCCGCCATGGACGTGGCGATCCAGACCCGGCGCGGCGTCGAGCTCGACCTGCGAACGGCGCTCGCCGAGGAGCAATTCGCCCTCGCGTTCCAGCCGTTCCTCGATCTGTCGACCAACCGGATCGCGGGGTTCGAGGCGCTGGTGCGCTGGCACCATCCGGTCCGCGGCGTGGTCAGCCCCGCCGCCTTCGTGCCGGTCGCCGAGGAGACCGGGATGATCGTGCCGCTCGGCGAGTGGGTCCTGCGCCAGGCCTGCCGCGAGGCGGCGCGCTGGCCGCAGGCCTTGCGGGTCTCGGTCAACCTCTCGCCGGTGCAGTTCCGCAGCGGCGACATCGACGCCACGGTGATCGCGGCCCTGCGCGACGCGGGGCTCGACCCGCACCGGCTCGAGCTGGAGATCACCGAGGGCGTGCTGCTCCAGGACAACGCCTCGACGCTCGCCATCCTGCACCGCCTCAAGGGGCTCGGCGTGCGGATCGCGATGGACGATTTCGGCACCGGCTACTCGTCGCTCGGCTACCTGCGGGCCTTCCCGTTCGACAAGATCAAGATCGACCGCGCCTTCGTGGCCGACCTCTCCGTGCGGCCCGATGCGCTCGCCATCGTGCGGGCGGTGACGACGCTGGCCGACAGCCTCGCCATGACGACGACCGCCGAGGGCGTCGAGACCGAGGAGCAGCTCGTCCACCTCCGGGAGGCCGGCTGCACCGAGGTCCAGGGCTACCTCATCAGCCGGCCGGTCCCGGCTGACGCGGTGGCGCCGATGCTGGCGGGTGACGGGGTCGAGATGGTGGGCCGACGCGCCTGAAACCCACGGGGTTTCAAGGCCGTCGCGGAGAGCGGACCGGGCTCGTCAGTGCCGCAACCCCGGCGCCTCGCGTCCGGTCTTCTCGACGTATTCCGAGTACCCCCCGCCATACTGGTGGATGCCGTCCGGCGTCAGCTCGAGCACCCGGTTCGACAGGGCGGCGAGGAAGTGCCGATCGTGCGAGACGAACAGCATCGTGCCCTCGTACTGCGCGAGGGCGGCGATCAGCATGTCCTTGGTACCGACGTCGAGGTGGTTGGTCGGCTCGTCGAGGACGAGGAAGTTCGGCGGGTCGTAGAGCATGCGCGCCATGGCGAGCCGCGCCTTCTCGCCGCCCGAGAGCACCCGGCAGCGCTTCTCGACGTCGTCGCCCGAGAAGCCGAAGCAGCCGGCGAGCGTGCGCAGCGAGCCCTGGCCGGCCTGCGGGAAGCTCTCCTCCAGGAACTCGAACACCGTGCGCTCGCCGTCGAGGATGTCCATGGCGTGCTGGGCGAAGTAGCCGAGCTTGACGCTGGCCCCGATGGTCACGCTGCCCGCATCCGGCGTCGTGGTGCCGGTGGCGAGCTTGAGGAGCGTCGACTTGCCGGCGCCGTTGACGCCCATCACGCACCAGCGCTCCTTGCGGCGGATGCCGAAATCGAGGCCGTCGTAGATCGTGCGGCTGCCATAGGCCTTGCGCACCGACTTCAGGCTGATCACGTCGTCGCCCGAGCGCGGCGCGGCGGGGAAGTCGAAGGCGACGCTCTGGCGGCGGCGCGGCGGCTCGACGCGCTCGATCTTGTCGAGCTTCTTCACCCGGCTCTGCACCTGGGCGGCGTGCGAGGCGCGCGCCTTGAAGCGCTCGATGAACTTGATCTCCTTCGCCAGCATCGCCTGCTGGCGCTCGAACTGCGCCTGCTGCTGCGCCTCGTTCTGCGCCCGCTGCTGCTCGTAGAAGCCGTAATCGCCCGAATAGGTGGTGAGCGAGCCGGCATCGATCTCGATGATCTTGCCGACGATCCGGTTCATGAACGCCCGGTCGTGCGAGGTCATCAGCAGGGCGCCGTCGAAGCCCCGGAGGAAGTCCTCGAGCCAGATCAGGCTCTCGAGGTCGAGGTGGTTGCTCGGCTCGTCGAGCAGCATCACGTCGGGGTTCATGAGCAGGATGCGGGCGAGCGCGACGCGCATCTTCCAGCCGCCCGACAGGGCGCCGACATCGCCCTCGATCATCTCAGGCGAGAAGCTGAGACCCGCCAGCACCTCGTGCGCCCGGCCCTCGAGCGCGTAGCCGCCGAGTTCCTCGAACCGGCCCTGCACCTCGCCGTAGCGCTCGACCAGCGCCTCCATCTCGTCGGCCCGGTCGGGATCGGCGAGCGCGGTCTCGATCTCGCGCAACTCGGCGGCGATCTCGCTCACCGGGCCTGCCCCATCCATCACCTCGGACAGGACGGAGCGGCCGGCCATCTCGCCGACATCCTGGCTGAAATAGCCGATGGTGATGCCGCGGTCGGTCGAGACCTGGCCCTCGTCGGGCTGCTCCTCGCCGGTGATCATCCGGAACAACGTCGTCTTGCCGGCGCCGTTGGGTCCGACGAGCCCGACCTTCTCGCCGCGCTGCAACGCCGCCGAGGCCTCGATGAAGAGGAGCTGGTTGCCGTTCTGCTTGGCGATCTTGTCGAGGCGGATCATGGGAGGAGAGCGTCCGAAGTGGAGGGCGCGGCGGGTCGCGCGCGGTGTCGGGGAGATCTGCCACGGATTCGTGGCGGAGGGGTGTCAGGCGGGCGTCACGATCGGCGCAGACGGGTCTTCGCCGTCCATCCCACCCGCGCCTCAGGATGAGGTCGCGGGTGGGTATGGGACGTGAAGCCGGCGCTCAGCCCCGCCCCCCGCCCCGCCCGTCGACCAGGTCGGTGGCGGCCCGGAAGGCGGCCTCGGCGTCGAGCGCCGTGGTGTCGAGCACCACCGCGTCCTCCGCCACCCGCAAGGGCGCGGCGTCGCGGTCGGCGTCGCGGGCGTCGCGGCGCAGGATGTCGGCCAGCACCGCCTCGTAGGCGACCGGCTCGCCGCGGCCGTCGAGCTCGCGGTGGCGGCGGCGGGCGCGCTCCTCGGCCGAGGCGGTCACGAACAGCTTCACCGCCGCGTCCGGGCACACCACCGTGCCGATGTCGCGCCCGTCGAGCACGGCGCCCTCCGGCGCGCCGGCGAAGCGGCGCTGCCAGTCGAGGAGGGCGGCGCGCACCTCTCCCTGCGCCGAGACGATCGAGGCCGCCTCGCCCATGGCGCTGCCGCGCAGGCGCGGATCGGCGAGGAAGGCCGGCTGGAGCCCGCGCGCCGCTGCCGCCGCCGCCGCGACGTCGGTGAGATCCCGCTCCGCGTCGAGGAGCGTCAGTGCCACCGCGCGGTAGAGCAGGCCGGTATCGAGGTGGGGCAGGCGGTAATGCTGCGCCAGGCGCTTGGCGAGCGTTCCCTTGCCGGAGGCCGCCGGCCCGTCGATCGCGATGACCATCGGCGCCCTCACGCGGCAAGCGCGGCGCCGAGCGCCCGCATGTCGGCGAGGAAGGCGGGGTAGCTCGTCGCGATCATCGCGCCGTCGTCGACGGTCACCGGCTCGCGCGCGGCCATCCCCAGCACCAGGAACGCCATGGCGATGCGGTGGTCGAGATGGGTCTCGACCGTGCCGCCGCCCTTGGGCGCCGCGCCGTCGCCGTGGACGACGAGGTCGTCGCCCTCGACGACGTGGGAGACGCCGTTGGCCTTCAGCCCCGCCGCCACCGCGGCGAGGCGGTCGGATTCCTTGACCCGCAGCTCGTGCAGGCCCTGCATCCGGGTGGTGCCCTCCGCGCAGGCCGCCGCGACGGCGAGCACCGGGTACTCGTCGATCATCGCCGGCGCCCGCTCGGGCGGTACGGTCACGCCCTTGAGCCGGCTGTGGCGCACCCGCAGGTCGGCGACGGTCTCGCCGCCCTCCTCGCGCTCGTTCAGCCGCTCGATGTCGCCGCCCATCTCGACGAGCGTGGTGAGGAGGCCGGTGCGCAGCGGGTTCATCATCACCCCCTCGATCACCACCTCGGAGCCCGGCACCACGAGGCCGGCGACGAGCGCGAAGGCGGCCGAGGACGGATCGGACGGCACCACCACGTCGGTGGCCGTGAGGGTCGGCTGGCCGGTGAGCGCGATGCGCCGGCCGTGCCCGCCGGGGCCGATCGCCTCGACCTCGACCTCGGCGCCGAACAGGCGCAGCATCCGCTCGGTGTGGTCGCGGGTCGCGGCCGCCTCGACCACGGTGGTGACCCCGGGCGCGTTGAGGCCGGCGAGCAGCACCGCCGACTTCACTTGCGCCGAGGCGACCGGGCTCTCGTAGGTGATCGGCACCGCCTCGCGCGGTCCGCGCAGGGTGAGCGGCACCCGGCCGCCCTCGGCCTGCTCCACCACCGTGACGCCCATCTGCACCAGCGGGTCGAGGATCCGCCGCATCGGGCGCTTGCGCAAGGACGCGTCGCCGTCGAAGGTCGCGGTGACGGGGTGGCCGGCGACGACGCCCATCATCAGCCGCGAGCCGGTGCCGGCATTGCCGAAATCGAGCACGCCGGCCGGGTCCGACAGGCCGCCGACGCCGACGCCGCGCACCCGCCAGCGCCCCTCGCCGTCGCGGTCGATCCCGGCGCCGAGCGCCTTGGCGGCGGCGGCGGTGCGCAGCACGTCGTCGCCTTCGAGCAGGCCCTCGATCCGCGTCTCGCCGAGGCTGAGCAGCCCGAGGATCATCGCCCGGTGCGAGATCGACTTGTCGCCGGGCGGCCGCAGCCGGCCCCGCAGGGCCGTCCCGGCCTGGGCGGTGATCGGGGACGGAGTGGAATCGTGCGACACGGGCAGAGGGCCTGGTTCTCGAGAATCGCGGGAAGAAGCGCGGGAAAACGGCCGGGTCGTTACCACGCGGGCATCGCGGCGTCATCCGCCGGCCCCACAGGTATTTGACAGGGGGGGCGGGCGCGACTAACCGGACCCACTCTTACCGACATCGACAGGAACGTGACTACCGTGGCCAGACCGGAACTCGGCTTGAAGCGCCAGTGCATGAGCTGCGGCGCGAAGTTCTACGACCTCAGCAGGGACCCTGCCGTGTGCCCCAAATGCGGCACCGTCTACCAGGTGGCCGCCCTCTCCAGCACCCGCGTCCCCGCTCCGGCCATCGCCAACCGCGCCCCGCGCGAGGAGGAGACCGAGGAGGAGGCCGGCGCCCCCGAGATGGTTTCCCTCGACGAGGTCGAGGCCGCCGAGGGCGGCGACGACGTCTCGGTCGACGACGATGCCGATGTGGCCGATACCGGCGGCGACGACGACACCTTCCTGGAGGAGGACGAGGAGAGCGGCGACGACGTCTCCGACTTCATCGACGGCGACATCGAGAGCGACGAGGAATCCTGACCGGTTCGGGGGTCGGGCGACGGCGGCGGGAGGCCGGCATCGCGCCACCCCTCTGTTTTCTCTTGGGAATTCGCGACGGTCACGAAAACTTCGCGAACACCCGCCCCGAGGGCTTGTGTCCGGCGCCACAGCCTCATATACCGCCGCTCACCGACGGCGCCCCCGAAAGGGAGCGCCGGTCCGGTTCCGGGACGGATCCCAAACGTCCTGCGGAGTGGGGCTTTAGCTCAGCTGGGAGAGCGCCTGCATGGCATGCAGGAGGTCAGCGGTTCGATCCCGCTAAGCTCCACCAAAATTGCTTCAGGCTCGCCTGGGGTGATCCGATCGCGGTCCGCGATCATGACGAGACCCGCCGGCGTACCCAGCGCCGCGGTTGACGGATGGGGCTTTAGCTCAGCTGGGAGAGCGCCTGCATGGCATGCAGGAGGTCAGCGGTTCGATCCCGCTAAGCTCCACCAACCTGCTTCAGGCCGTGCCCGATACGATCAGATCGCAGCCAGCGATCGACGAGACCCGGCAGCGTACCCAGCGCTGCGGCTGACGGATGGGGCTTTAGCTCAGCTGGGAGAGCGCCTGCATGGCATGCAGGAGGTCAGCGGTTCGATCCCGCTAAGCTCCACCATCCCTCCCTTCGATCTGACCGGATCTCGACCCGGACCGCCCCCCGGCGGCATTCCCGTGGCGTGCCGATCGCGGCTCGTGGCGCGGGAGATCCTGAAGACAGGAACGGCGCGATCTCCTTCCGTCCCGGCTTTGGGTCTTCGATCTTACTGCGCTTTCCTCCGCGAGCCGGCATGCGTTTCGGAGCAAAACCGCTGGTGGATCCACCTGTCGATGGAGGAGGCAAGAGGGCGGCCCCTCGCTCTCGGGCCCGGAACCGCTTCCGGCCCTGGTGCTCCACGATCGCACCCGACCTGCCGTGGTCGCGGCGCGACGACCTCCAGCTTGTCGCACGGGCCGGGTCCTCGGCTAGCACCAGCCAGGCGACGGCACGGTCTCTCCGGCCGGATGCGGCAGCGTCGTCTCCGCGGACCAGGGTCCGGGAGGGAAAGCCGGGGCGGCGCATCGGGTCGGATCCCTGTTCCCGATCCGCGAACCTGCCGCTGCTCACGCGGATGTGATCCCGTTGCGCATAAGGTGCGATGGAGACGGGATTAGACCGGGGGCCGTGATCGTTCACCCCATATGATGCTTCGAAAGCGCCCCGACGTCCTCGACCTCCTGGTGCCGCTCCGGCGCTACGCCCGGTCCCTGACGCGCGATTCCGCCCAGGCCGACGACCTCGTGCACGACACGCTCGTGCGCGCCCTCGAGCGCCAGGGCTCCCTGCGTCCGGGCACCAACCTGCGCACCTGGCTGATGACGGTGCTGCACAACGCCTTCATCGACGACCAGCGCCGCCGCAAGGTCGAGGCGCGCTACGCCGACGCCCTCGGCCACATCGTCGATGAGGCGACGCCGCCGGCCCAGGAGGGGCACGTGCGCCTCGCCCAGGTGCGCGAGGCGTTCCAGCGCCTGCCGGCCGAGCAGCGCGAGGCCCTGCACCTCGTGACGATCGAGGGGCTGGCCTACCAGGAGGCCGCCGACGTGCTCGGCATCCCGATCGGGACGCTGATGTCGCGCCTAGGCCGGGCGCGGGCGGCCCTGCGCAACATCGAGAGCGGCGGCTCGCGCCTGCCGGCCCCGGAGGACGCCCCGGAGCGACCGCGCCTGCGCGTGGTCGAGGGCGGGAACAGCGCGAGGGCGTCGTGATGGGCGGCGAGCAACCACCGGAGGCGGCCATGGATCCGATCACCGAGACCGACCTGAACGCCTACATCGACGGCCAGCTCGATCTCGGCCGGCGGATCGAGGTCGAGGAGCACCTCGCGGCGCGGCCGGAGGTGGCGGCCCGGGTGATGGCCGACCTGCACACCCGCGACGCCCTGCGCGCCGCGTTCGGGTCGGCGGAGAGCGTGGCCGTGCGGCCGGGCCCGTCGCCCGAGCGCCTCGCCGCGGCGGCCCGCCGCCTCGACCGGGCGCTCACATGGCGCCGCATCGGCGCCCGGCTCCAGCGCGCCGCGGTGATCGCCATGCTGGTCGGGACCGGCTGGCTCCTGCACAACGAGACCGGCGATTTCGGGGTGCAGAACACCATCGCGTCGACCCACTCCCCGGCCTTCGTCGAGGAGGCGCTCCAGGCGCGCCAGGCCGCCCTGGTCCGCGCCCGGGTGACCTCGCAGCGCCCGACCCCCGCCTACGACCGCCGCGAGGTCGAGGCAGCGACGGGCATCGCCCTGCCCGACCTGCCGTCGGACTGGCGCGTCGACGACATGCAGATCTTCCCCTCGCGCAGCGGCGCGGGCGTCGAGGTCGCGATCGATGCCGGCACCCTCGGCAAGGTCGCGCTCTTCGCCACCCGCAGCGCCGACACGGAGGCGAGCGCCCCCGCCATCGTCCGCTCGCCGGAGGCCGTCACGGTCTACTGGAAGGCGGGACGCGGCGCCTACGCGCTCAGCGGCTCGGGCAGCGAGCCCGACCTCGGCCGGGCCGCCGCCACCCTGGCGGCCCTGCATCACTGACTTCATCCGCCACCATCCCGGAGCACTCTCCCCGATGAACACCCCCTACGCCTGGCAGACCCACGCGGCCCCCGCCGGTGCGGTCTTCGACGAGGGCCTGCGGCGGCACATGCTGCGGGTCTACAACACGATGGGCCTCGGCCTGGCCCTGACCGGCCTCGTCGCCCTCGGCGTCTCCTCGACCCCGGCGCTCTACAAGCCGCTCTTCGGCACGCCGCTGAAATACGTCGTGATGCTGGCCCCTCTCGCCTTCATCCTGGTGCTGTCGTTCCGCGCCGACCGGATCTCGGCGGCCACCGCCCACACCCTGTTCTGGACCTTCTGCGGGGTGATGGGGCTGTCGCTGGCCTCGATCTTCCTGGTCTTCACCGGCACCAGCATCGCCCGCACCTTCTTCATCACCGCGGCGATGTTCGGGGCGACCAGCCTCTACGGCTACACCACCAAGCGCGACCTGTCGCGGATGGGCTCGTTCCTGGTGATGGGCCTGATCGGCCTCGTCATCGCCAGCCTGGTCAACATCTTCCTCGCCTCGAGCGCGCTGCAATTCGCGATCTCGCTCATCGGCGTCGTGATCTTCACCGGGCTCACCGCCTACGACACCCAGTCGATCAAGGAGCAGTACGCCGAGAACTGGGGCGAGGAAGCCAATTCCAAGCTCGCGGTGTTCGGGGCACTGTCGCTCTACCTGAACTTCATCAACCTGTTCCAGATGCTGCTGAGCCTCACCGGCGAGAAGGAATAGGCACTTCCCTCCACCACGGACCCTCGACTTCACACCCGCCTGTCCCGCAAGGGAGGGGCGGGTATTTTGTATTCCGAGAGTCGGTGGGACCCCGGTTTAACTCGACAGTGCTGAACCCCTCCGCGTCATTCCGGGGCCGCGCAAGCGGAGCCCGGAATCCAGACGCGCAGGGGTTTCAAAGGAAGGCGGAACAGTCTTCGCTCGATCCTGAACCATCCGCGGTTCTGGATTCCAGGCTCCGCTTACGCGGCCCCGGAATGACCCGGAGGGTATCGATGTCGTCGAGCAGAGAGGGAAGACGCCCTTACAATCTCGACGCCCTGGCAGACGACCCCGAGCCGCCGCTGACGCCCCTCCCCCTTGACCTCCCGCCGCCCCAAGCCCCACACCGCGCCCGCGAGAGGCGCCCCATGTCCGACATCCTGGTCATCGACAACTACGATTCCTTCACCTGGAACCTCGTCCACCTGATCGGCCCACTCGCCGGGTCGATCGAGGTGGTGCGCAACGACGCGATCACCGTCGAGGAGATCCGCCGGCGCGCGCCCGACGCCCTGGTGCTCTCGCCCGGACCCTGCACGCCGAGCGAGGCGGGTGTCTGCCTCGACGTGGTGCGGAGCTTGAGCGACGAGATCCCGATGCTCGGCGTCTGCCTCGGACTCCAGGCGATCGGCCAGGCCTTCGGCGGCGACGTGGTGCGGGCGCCGGCGCCCATGCACGGCAAGGTCTCGCAGGTGCAGCACCGGGCGACCGGGCTGTTTCGCGGCATCAACGGGCCGTTCGCGGCCACCCGCTACCACTCGCTGATCGTCGAGCGGGCGACCTGCCCGCAGGACCTCGTGGTCACGGCCGAGGCCGACGGCCTCGTCATGGCGCTGGAGCATGCCGAGCGCCCGGTGCACGGGGTGCAGTTCCACCCCGAGAGCATCCTGTCGCAGCACGGGCAGACCATGGTGCGCAATTTCCTCGACCTCGCCGCCGACTGGAACGCCAGGACCCGGAACGGCGAGAGCCGGGGTGACAAGCGCGGCCGAGATGTGCATTGACGGAACCGGGCGCGTGAGCCCGCGCTGAGATCAGGCCGTACTCGTCATGGACTCGTTCAAGCCCTACCTGGCGAAGGTCGCCACGGGCGCCGCGCTGACGCGCGAGGAGGCCCGCCGCGCCTTCGACCACCTGCTCTCCGGCGAGGTGACGCACGCCCAGGCCGGCGCCTTCCTGATGGCGTTGCACGTCCGCGGCGAGGCTCTGGACGAGATCACGGGTGCGGCCGGCGCCTTGCGCGAGCGCATGACCCGCGTCGTGGCGCCCGAGGGCGCAATCGACATCGTCGGCACCGGCGGCGACCATTCGGGCAGCTACAACGTCTCGACGCTCGCGGCGATCGTCACCGCCGCCTGCGGCGTGCCAGTGGCCAAGCACGGCAACCGCGCCGCCTCGTCGCGCTCGGGCGCCGCCGACGTGCTCTCGGCCCTCGGCGTCGGCATCGGCCTCACCCCCGGCCACCTCGCCCGCTGCCTGTCCGAGGCGGGCCTGTGCTTCATGTTCGCCCAGGCGCACCACGCCTCGATGCGCCACGTCGCGCCGGTGCGGGTCGAGATCGGCACGCGCACGCTGTTCAACGTGCTCGGCCCCCTGTGCAACCCGGCCGGGGTGTCGGCGCAGCTGCTGGGCGTCTACGCGGCCTCGCTCGCCGAGCCGATGACCCGGGTGCTGGCCGAGCTCGGCAGCCACCGGGTCTGGACCGTGCACGGCTCGGACGGGCTCGACGAGATCACCACCACCGGCCCGACCGCCGTGGTGGCGTGGGAGAACGGGGCGCTGCGCCGCTTCACCATCGACCCGCGGGAGCTGGGCCTGCGCCTCGCGCAAGCCGAGGAGCTGCGTGGCGGCGACCCGGCGCACAATGCGGGAGCCTTGCGCGACGTGCTCGGCGGCGCCCACACGCCCTACCGCGACATCGGCGTCCTCAATGCCGCAGCGGCCCTGATGGTCGCCGGGCGCGTTGACAGCCTGCAGGACGGCGTGGCGCGCGCCGCCCAGGCGATCGATACCGGTGCGGCCAAGGCGGTCCTGGATCGCCTGGCGGCCGTCTCCCACGCGTGACCCCGCCTCGCGGCTGGATCCGAGAGAATACCCGCTCGATACCCCCGACACGCTCCCGAGGGGAGGACACGGCCTTGTCCGACACCGAAACGACGTCTTCCGACGGCGAGGCCCGGCCGCGCTCGGCCGACGTCCTCGCCCATATCGAAGCCTACAAGCGGCGCGAGATCGCGGCGGCGAAGCTGCGCGTGCCGCTCGCCGAGCTGGAGAAGCGCGCCGCGAAGGCCGACCCGCCCCGCGGCTTCGCCGACGCGATCGCGGCCCATATCGCGCAAGACCGCTTCGCGCTGATCGCCGAGATCAAGAAGGCCTCGCCGTCCCGCGGCCTGATCCGCGAGGATTTCGATCCGCCGGCGCTCGCCCGCGCCTACGAGGCGGGCGGCGCCAGCTGCCTGTCGGTGCTCACCGACGAGCCCTCGTTCAAGGGCAAGCCCGAATACCTGACGGCGGCTCGCGCCGCCTGCTCGCTGCCGGTCCTGCGCAAGGACTTCCTGTTCGAGCCCTACCAAGTGGTCGAGGCCCGGGCCTGGGGCGCCGACTGCATCCTCGTCATCATGGCGAGCCTCGACGACGAGGAGGCGACGGCGCTGGTCGAGACCGCCCACGACCTCGGCATGGACGTGCTGGTCGAGGTGCACGACGAGGCCGAACTCGCGCGGGCGCTCCCCCTCGGCACCCGGCTGATCGGCGTCAACAACCGCGACCTGCGCACCTTCGCGGTCTCCCTCGACAACGCCGTGCGCCTGAGCCCGCTGGTCCCGGCGGACCGGATCCTGGTCGGCGAGAGCGGCATCGGCGGCCACGCCGACGCGCAGGTGCTGGGGCGGGCCGGCATCCGTACGCTGCTCGTCGGCGAGAGCCTGATGCGGCAGGACGACGTGACCGAGGCGACGAAGCGGCTGCTGTTCGGCGATCAGGCCTGAGCCGGCGACGAGGCGGTCAGGAAGCCGATCAGGGCGTCGTTGACCGCCTGCGGCTCCTCGTGCTGGAGCCAGTGGGTGGCGGCGGGGAAGTACCGCGCCGCGCCTTGCGTGCAGAGGCGCAGGCTCTCGGCGGCGAGGCCACGCTCGAGCGCCGTGTCGCGCTCCCCCCACAGCACCAGCACGGGAAGCCGGATCGGCCCCCGCGCCGGCTCCCGGGGTAGGCGCAGCGCCCGGTACCAGTTCAGCATCGCCGTGATGGCGCCGGGCCGGCGCCAGGCGGCGGCGTAGAGGTCGAGGTCGTGCGGCGAGAAGGCGCCGGGCCGGCTCGAATTGGTCAGGGCGCGGCGGAGCGCCGCGCAGTCGCCGGCCCGCAGCAGCGCCTCCGGCAGGCCTGGGATCTGGAACAGGCCGACGTAGAAGCTGCGCAGCACCTGGCTCGGATGCCGGCGGGCATAGGCGCCGAAGACGTCCGGATGCGGTGCGTTGAGGATCGCCACCCGCTCCAGCCGCTCGGGGTAGCGCGAGGCCACCCACCAGGCGACGAGGCCACCCCAATCGTGCCCGACGAGGCGGAAGCGCGCGCCCTGCCCGGAATCCGGCCCGAGGGCATCGGCGAGCCCGATCACGTCCTCGGCGAGGCGGTCGAGGTGGTAGGCGGAGATGCCGTCCGGCCGGCTCGACAGGCCGTAGCCGCGCTGGTCCGGCGCCACCACCCGCATTCCGGCCGCCGCCAGCGGACCGATCTGGTGCCGCCAGCTCCACCAGGTCTCGGGAAAGCCGTGCAGCAGGATGGTCAGCGGCCCATCGGCGGGGCCAGATTCGGCGATGTTCAGGGTGAGGCCGCGGACCGGGATGCGCCGCGTCGTCGGATCGGTCGGCGTCATCGCGGCGGCTCCTTCACGTGTCGCGATCGACGAGAACGGAACGCGGTGGTCGCGGATCCCGGCGCTTGACGCTGGGTGAGGCGTTGCGCCACGGCATCACCTGCGTCGCGGATGCCACAAAACGCGAGTCGGCCCTTGCCAGCAGGATGGGCAGGTTTTAGCTATGGAATGGCAACGCGGCGATGGCGTCGCGGCGTTGCTGCCCTCTTTGGGCGTTTCCTCCCTAGACTTGGGCCACACCTCGCGTGTGGCCTTTTTTCTTAGGTGCGAGGCCTCTTGTCAACGGCCAAGCCGCTCTGGCCTCACTGCGATTCACCTTGTTTCGTGGTGCCGCCTCAAGGCCTTGGCGTCCGGCCTGTGCGATGACCGGCAAGGTCGGGCCGGCGCCGTTCACCATCCCGCAAGTGGAGGTGCGTCGGCGCACCGCGCTGGAATGGCCCGGGCCGTAGACATCGCCGGGTCACGCGACGGAGGTTCGGCGATGATCAGGGAAAGACTCGACGACATCCGGTTCCTCGTGACCCTGGCGGCAGTCGCGGTGCTCGGCAGCGTGCTCGCCGGCCTGTTCACCTAGAGAGCTTCACGATCGCGAAGCTCTCCAGGTCATTGTATTTTACCGCATTCTCTTCGCCCACCCGGTGGCCACTTGGTCGGACGATGCTCCAGGCCGACATCTCCGGCTTCCCGAAAAACGTCCTTTCACGACGGGTGCGTCACGCGGCGCCCGCGAGCAGCGCCGCGACCGCGGCGCGGTCCGGCAGGGCGTCGAACACGCCCTTGTGACGGACTACGCAGGCGCCGCAGGCCGCGGCGAGGCGCATGGCCTGGGGCAGAGGCTGCCCCTCGGCGAGGCCGACGGCGAGACCGGCCGTGAAGGCGTCGCCGGCGCCGAGCGTGTCGAGCGCTGCCACCGCGAAGGCCGGCTGGACCACGGCCGGTCGGCCAGCCGCGAAGGCAAGCGCCCCGGACGCCCCGAGGGTGACCACGACGAGGTCCGGCCCGCGGGGTAGGAGCGCCGCCGCCATAGCCTCGAACGCCGCCGGCTCCGCCGCGCCCTCCCACACCGGCGCACCGAGGGCGGCGCCGAACGCCGCCGCCTCGACCGCGTTGACGACGAGGATCGCGGTATCGGCCAGCATTCCCGGCGCCGGCATCCGGAACGGCGAGGGATTGAGCAGGGTGCGCCGGCCCGCCGCGCGGGCGATCCGGAACGTCTCCGCCACCGCCTCGTCGCCGGCCTCGAACTGCGCCAGGACGAGGGCGCTGCCGGCGATCCGCCCCTCCGCCGCCCGCACCTCCGCGGGCCCGAGCCGGGCATTGGCGCCGGGATGGACCGCGAGGCAGTTCTCGCCAGCTGCGTCGGTGAAGCCGATGCCGGCCCCGGTCGGGCCGGGAAATCGGCGCAGCATCCCGGGATCCAGGCCGGCGCGGGCCAGCGCCGGCGCGGCGAGCGCCGCCAGGGCGTCGTCCCCGATCGCCAGAAGGCCGTCGACGCTGGCACCGAGGCGCCGGGCCCCGACCGCGAGGTTGAGGCCCTTGCCCCCGGGCTCGACCAGGAAAGCCTGTGCCCTCAGTGATTCGCCCGCTCGCGGCAGCCGGTCAACCGTGGCAGAACAAGCCACCACGAAGCTTCCGAGCACGAAGAGAGCCGGATCGGCCGCCATGTCGACGCTCATGTTCCCTCTCCGTCCGGTCGCTCCCGCCGCCCCGGCGCGCTCACCTCGCATCGTCTGACCCGCCGATGCCCGAGCACCCGTCCGGGCCCGGCCCGGGCCCCCCTGCCCTGACGAGCCTGGTGCGTCTGCGGCACGATACCGCGAAGCCGCTCTACCAGCAGCTGGAAGAGCGCTTGCGTGCGCTGATCGAGGACGGCACGGTGGCGGGCGGCACGACGCTGCCGGCCGAGCGGCCCTTCGCCGAGGCCCTGGGGGTCAGCCGTACCACGGTGCAGCGCTGCTACGATTCGCTGCGCCGCCAGCACTACCTCACGGCGCATGGCCGGCACGGCTTCATCGTCGCGCCCGGCCGCACCCGGCTCAGCCCGGGGATGGACCGGCTCAAGGGCTTCACCGAGGAGATGCGCGAGCTCGGCCGGGTGCCCTCGACGCGGGTCGTCGAGCGCCGCGTGGTCCAGGACCGCTCGATCGCCTCGCTGTTCGGCCTGCCCTCGACGGCGCCGTTCCTCAAGCTCGTCCGCATCCGCTGCGGCGACGGCATGCCGTTGTCGCGGGAGGTGGCCTGGTACGACCTCACGGCGGTGCCGGCCCTGGCCGAGGGCGACCTCGGCGGCTCGGTCTATGCCTTTCTCGGGGCTCACGGGGCCGCCCTGGTGCGCTGCCGCCAGACGATCGAGGCGGCGACGCCGGACGAGGCCGAGTGCGCGGTGTTCGGCTTCACCCAGGCCCTCCCCTGCCTCCTCATCAAGCGCCGCTCCTACGACCGGGACGACCGGATGATCGAGTACGTCGAGGGCCTGTTTCGCGGCGACGCCTACGCCTACCGGCTCGATCTCAGGGCGTGAGCCGCGACGGGCGGCGTCTCCGCGCAGGCCACCGGCAGCTGCACCGCCGCCACCAGGGCAACGAGCTGGCTTTGCTGCTTGGTACCGGTCTTGAGGAAGATGCGGGCGACGTGGGTGCGCGCCGTGGTGACGCTGATGCCGAGCTCCGCGGCGATCTCGGCGAGGCAGCCGCCGCGGGCGAGCGCCGCGCCGACCTGCGCCTCCGCCCGGGTGAGGCCGAACAGGGTGCGCAGCTGCAGCTCGATCCTCCCCTGCGCCCGCAGCAGGCGCGCCACCACCACCGCCCGGCCCGGCGCCTCGTCGTCGAGGAGGGGCGAGACGCAGACCGAGACGCCCGGCTCGTCGGGACCGCCGCCGTCGAGCTGCAAGAAGCCGCCGGCCTCACCGGGCCGTCCGTCGCAGGCCGCCTGGATCAGGGCGTGGAGCCGCGAGCGGCCCTCCGCCTGCCGTGCCCCGAGGTGCCGGGTGCCCTGCCCCGTTCCCTGCCCGCCGCCGGCGTGCGGGCCCGACAGGGCCCCGTCCGGGCGATCGATGAGGTCCGCCGCCTCCCGGTTGGCGTGGAGGATGTGCCCGTGCCGGTCGACCACCAGCACCGCGAGGGCGAGCGCGTCGAGGGCGGCCGCCGCCGCCGGTTGCCAGGCGGTCACGGCGCGGTCGTCCCGGTGACGCGGCTGCGCCGCCGCCCGTTGCCCATCCGCGCAATTCCGCACAGATCGCGTTCGCCCCATCCACCCGCGTGCATCGGCGCCCCCCGGCAAAACTCAGCGATCGAGCGGGTCGCGACCCGTTCCGATCCATATAAGTACCAAAGCCTCTGCGGCACAAGATTGTTCATCGCGGTTTCGGCACCGAGGTTAAGTCCGACATGATTGATGCGGCTTAGGCCGGATGCTTGCCCCCAGCCTCGGCCGCAATCGGCTGGTCGGGATTGGCATCATCCTTTTGGAGGGGGATGATCGGCGTTCGAACGTCGAGCGCCGAATATCGTCGCGGACGCGATGGTCGAGGCGACGGGATCAGTGCCCGTTGCGCCCGGCTCTCCAAGCGAAACCTGGCGCACGGGCGGCGACGACCGCCGGTCCAGGCAGTCGATTGCCGTCGAACGTTGCGGAAGTTGGCAGTCGTTGCGGCGCCGGCTCTCGCCGTGGAACGCCGCGGCGCGGCGAGACGACGATGCAGTGCGAGCGCCGATGCCGCGAGATCAGGCCGGCACGTCCGCGACGCGCGCCGGCTTCGGTGCCCGGCCTCGGCGGCGCCAGATCAGGCGTCCGAGCGCCGTGCCGGCGCGGCGGCAGAACAGGGCGGCGGCCAGGAACCACGCGAGGCCGAGCCACAGGCCCTGAAGGACCACGAGCAGGCTCGATCCCAGCACCAGCGCGCCGCGGCCGAGCAGCGCCAGGGCCGCGCGGGTGCGCCCGCCCAGGCCCTCGGACAGGCGGGCGACCCGGCGCAGGTCGTCGGCGTTCTCCGCCACCGCGAGGGCCTGGATGGTGCCGCGGGTGCCGAGCCTGGCCTGGATCCGGGCCGATTGCTCGCCGACGCTGCGAATCTCCCGCAGCGCGCCCGGCCGCAGCACGCCCTTCGCGCCCTGGCGCAGGGCCGCGAGGTCGAGCCGGCCGGCGGCCGCGGTGGCGAGCGCCAGGGCCTCGCGGTCCACGGCCGCGCCGGCGCTCCGGGTGAGCCGGGCGGCGAGAGGCCGCGACAGCTTGCCGGTGCGGGCGGCGAGCTTCAGGGTCGTGGTGCCGGCATGGACCGGCACGCTCGATCCCAGCGACACGATGGTGGCGCCGGTGAGCGCCAGCCCGGCGGTGGCGAGGCCAAGGAGCAGCGGATCGTAGGCCTCGCCCCGGGCGAGCCGCCCGCCCTCGCGCCACAGGTCGCGCAGGTCGCCGTAGCCGACGAGGTCGCCCGCCACCGCGCCGGCGAGGCCGGCCATCCCGGCCCCCTCGCCGCTGACGAAGCCGGTGGCGGCCTCCGCGAGCGCCCGGCGCGGCGCACCCTCGGAGAGCGCCGTCACGGCAGCCCGCCGCTCGGGCGAAACCGGGACGTTCCGCTCCTCGGCGAGCGCCAGGAAGCTGCGGGCAAGGTCCTCGTCGCCGGCAGCCACCGCCGCGTCGAGTCCGGTGCCGATCCGCTCCGGGTCGGCGACCGCGGCGAGACGCAAGGTCGCGAGCGCCGCCGGATCGTCGGCGGCAGCACGCAGGTGCCAGGCGCGGGCTCCCTCCGGCAGCAAGAGCGGGGCCGACGCCGCGAGGCCGCCGGCGCCGAGCAGCATCAGGGCGCCTGCCGCGCGCCGGCGCCAGCGTGGATCCGGCGCAAGCGCCTCCACCGCCCTAGCCCGGCTCGACCTGCGGGACCTGGCCGCCGAACTCGTCGACCAGCACCCGGGTGTTCTCGCAGTCGTCCACCGGTACCGCCGCGAGGTGGACCCCGCCCGCGGCGAAGGCGGCCTCGAGCGTCGGCGCCAGCAGGTCGGATCGCTTGCCCATGCGGCTACCCCGGGTCCCTGACCGGTCCAGCCGATCATAGGGAAATATGGGTTCTCCCGACGCGGGTGAAAAGCACGTCGCGTCACCCCCGGGCGCCTGGGCCGAACCCTCGGGAGTATCCGATGGTGGAGGGCGCCGCGCGGCTTCGACGGTGGTCCGACAGCTCCGTGTGGCTCCGCGCCCTTCCCCAGCGCATGCGGCATCAGCGAATTGCGCCCGGGAATTCAGCACGAGACGTCGCCGAGCGCCCGCTTTTTTGCAACGGGACACCATGGAGAGCCACTTTGCGGCAAGTCGTTGTGCCGGATTCCGGATCTCCTTCCGCTACGCTACAGCCGTCCGAAAAAGGGGAGCTCGTGAAAACCGGAAAGGCCACGATCTCGTAAGTCGGAGTCGTGTCCCGGGACGCTGCGCCCGGGCCGGTTGGGCCTGTTTTTCGCGTACGGTTTCAAGGCGCGTTGCTGGCGCTGCGCCCCGTCGCGCTGGTGGTCAGGGTGTCGGGCGACCAGTCGAAGGCGGTGCCGGCCTTGCCCAGGCGCTCGCCGTGGGCGAACAGCGCCCGCATGTAGCCCTGCTCGAACGGGGCCTGCGAGACCTGGGGGAAGCGCTGGTCGATGGTGGCGACGTGGATCGTCGCCCCGGTGCGGGCCGCGTAGGCCCTCGTCACCGCGATGGCGCCGGTGGTCTGGGCCTTGATCATCGCCGAGAGCGAGCGGCCGAGGATGCTCAGCATCGAGCGCTGGGCGACCTGGAAGTCGGGCGCCTGCGAGGTGTTGACGACCACGTAGACGGCCGGCGCCGGCAGGCGGTCCTCCCCGGCGGGCGCACCCGCGACGGGATCGAGCAGCATGCGCCCGGGAGCGACGAAGAACGGCGCCGTGGCGCCGCCATCGGCGTGCATCTCCTGGAAGCGCTTGCCGCCGGGACCGGTGGAGTCGATCATCACCGGCGGGAAGATGCCGGGGATCGCCGCCGAGGCCAGCATTACCTCGCGGAACAGCTTGAGGCCCGCGGGACCGCCGGCGGCCGCGATGGCGCCCATGTCCCACAGGATCGGGCGCAGGGAATCGAGCTCGGTGGTGACGACGAGGAGGCGCCGGCCCTTGCGGTGCTCCGCCGCCACCGCGTCGAGGAGCGCCGGCGTGACGCTGCGCTCGATGCCGCGCTTGAGCGGCCAGGTGTCGGTCAAGCTCTCCTGGCCGCCGCCGAACTCGAACACGTCCGCCGCGGAGGTGTCGGTATAAGCTTTCTCCAGGGCCGCGTCCTGCGAGGCGCCGACGAAGGCGAAGGGGGCGATGAGCGCACCGGTCGAGACGCCGGTAACGACGCCGAAATCCGGCCGATTGCCGGCCCGGGACCAGCCCTTCAGCAGCCCCGCCGCGAAGGCGCCGTTCTCGCCCCCGCCCGACAGGGCGAGCCAGGGCTCGCGCGCGGCCATCGAGGCGCCGTCGACGAAGGCGCGGAATGCCGCCGGATCGTCGCCGGGCAGCCGCACCGACGCGGGCAGCCCCTCCGGCCGGGCCGCCGCGAGGTCCCCCGCCGTGAAGCTCGCCCGCACGGTCGAGCGCTGCCGGTCCGCCACCGTGCCGGCCTGCGCCGGCACCGACAGGGCGAGCATCATGATCGCGGCGCCGGCAAGCCCGCGCCGATTGATCTCTCGGGACATGGTTCTTGTCCTCCGCCGCCCGCCTCGCCCGATGAACGCCGGGGGTTCGTGCGCGTTCCATTGCGCAGGTGCGAAACAGCACCTGCGCACAGGTTTTCCCGTGTGCCCGCCAGGTCGTGGCGTCGAGGTCCGCGGCCGGGAATCAATCCGGCGGCCGCGCCGCCCGGGATCTTCTGTCCCTTTCCGGCATTCGGGAGGATACATTCAAAATCAAGCGCCGCAAGTCGACATGCGACGACTTGAGAAAAAGAGCGGGAGACAAGTCGGAGTATGGTGCAGCGGGCGCGGGACGGGCCCCTCTCCGAAAGCGGGGGCCGCATGTCCGCTTACGGCGGAGCCTGCGCGCCGCGGTCGCCGCCGCGACCCCGACCATCTGCCGACGCGGGGGGCCTTTACGGCCGCGACGGGCCTGCACTAACCCTCCGTCACGGCCGGACCTCCGCGAGGACGGCCGGGACGGAGGCTGGAGAGACCCCATGAAACTGCCGCGCCGCTTCTTCCAGCCCCTGGCCTCCGGGGCGCCCGCCCCGTTCCGCGAGCTGCCGGTGCGCCTGGAGCGCATGATCCACTTCGTGCCGCCGCACAACGACAAGGTGCGCGCCCGGGTGCCGGAGCTGGCGAGCCAGGTCGACGTGGTGCTGGGCAACCTCGAGGATGCGGTCCCGGCCGACCAGAAGCTCAATGCCCGCAAGGGCTTCATCGCTCTCGCGCGGGAGACCGACTTCGCCGCCCACGGCACCGGCCTGTGGACCCGCGTCAACGCCCTCAACTCACCCTGGCTGCTCGACGACCTGGTCGAGATCGTCGCCGCGGTCGGGGACAAGCTCGACGTCGTGATGGTGCCGAAGGTCGAGGGACCCTGGGACATCCACTACGTCGACCAGCTGCTCGCCCAGCTCGAGGCGAAGACCGGGGTCGGAAAGCCGATTCTCGTCCACGCCATCCTGGAGACGGCGGAGGGCGTGGCCAACGTCGACGCCATCGCCTGCGCCTCGCCGCGCATGCACGGCATGAGCCTGGGGCCGGCCGATCTCGCGGCGTCGCGCGGCATGAAGACCACCCGGGTCGGCGGCGGCCATCCGGATTACCGGGTCATCGCCGATCCGGCGCCGGGCTCGGCCGAGCGGGCGAGCGTGCAGCAGGACCTCTGGCACTACACCATCGCCCGGATGGTCGATGCCTGCCAGGCCAACGGCATCAAGGCGTTCTACGGCCCGTTCGGCGACTTCTCGGACGCCGCCGCCTGTGAGGTGCAGTTCCGCAACGCCTTTCTGATGGGCTGCGCCGGTGCCTGGACCCTGCATCCGAGCCAGGTGGCGATCGCCAAAAGCGTGTTCGCGCCCGATCCCTCCGAGGTCGCCTTCGCCAGGCGCATCCTGGAGGCGATGCCCGACGGCACCGGCGCGGTGATGCTCGACGGCAAGATGCAGGACGACGCCACCTGGAAGCAGGCCAGCGTGATCGTGAACCTCGCCCGGCTGGTGGCCGCCAAGGATCCCGACCTCGCCCGGGCCTACGGCCTGGAGGCGTGAACCGTCCCCGGCTCCCGGCATCGTGAGACCTTCGGGGCCGGGGCCTGCCCTGCGCCGGTGCAATCCCGCCCCCGCCATCCTATGTGACGCCCATGCAACTCGGACAGACCTCCTCCGCCATGCCCGCCCCGCAGTCCGACGCCGCGCCGTCCGGCGCGGTCATCCGCCTCGCCAAGTTCAACATCGGCGACGTCGTGCGCCACCGGATCTACCCGTTCCGCGGCATCATCTTCGACGTCGACCCGGTCTTCGCCAACACCGAGGAATGGTGGCAGGCGATCCCCGAGGAGGTGCGGCCGTCCAAGGACCAGCCGTTCTACCACCTGCTCGCCGAGAACCAGGACACCGAGTACGTCGCCTACGTCTCGGAGCAGAACCTGGTGCCCGACCGCTCCGGCGAGGCCCTGCGCCATGCCCGCATCGCCGAGATGTTCGAGCGCGACGACGAGGGCGGCTACCGCATGCGGGGCGACGCGGCGAATTGAGGGACAGGCCTCGCCCCCTCCCTCTCGCGGGGAGGGGAAGAGCCCTGTTCTTCAAGACATTGCCGATCGCCCACGAGAAAGGGCCGGGCGTCGCCGCCCGGCCCTTCGTGCATCCGGTCGCGGGCCGTCCGACCCGCGACGATCAACCGAACCTTACTTGGCCGGAGCGGCCGCCGCCGGGGCGCCGCCCTTCTGCTCGAGCTGCTTGCGCATCTCCTCGGAGCGCTTCTCCAGCTCGGCCTGGAGCTTCTTCTGCTGCTCCTCGAGGACCTTCGGGTCGATCGGGGCGCCGTCGAAGGCCTTGCCGAAGCCGGTCAGCGGCACCGCGAAGGTGACCTCGCGCTGCATCTGGTTCTGCACGCTGACGTTCAGGGTCGTGCCCTTCTTCATCGCGGCGACCACCTCGTCCTTCAGGCCGGGGGCCTCGGCGAAGCAGCCGTTGGGGAAGCAGACGGCGTAGCGGCCGGGGGTCGCCTGGCCGTTGTCGACCGTGAAGCGGATGCCGGGCTGGAGCAGCAGGCCGAGCGGCATCAGGAAGCGCACGACCTTGGCGCCCTGCGGGCCCTTCATGTCGTAGACGGCCACGGCGAGCACCGCCTGACCCTGGTCGGAGACGAAGTCGCGGGTGGTGTAGCAGACCTCGTTGCCGCTGCCCTGGTCCTTGCCGCAGACCTTGGTCCAGTCGGCCTGGGACGGCTCGGGCTTGACCTGCACGACCATCGGGCCGGTCTGCTGCGCCTGGCCGGCGGGCGCCGCCGGGGCGGGCGCGGCCGGCGCCGGGGCGGCGGGCTTCTTGGGCTGGGCGAGCGCCGGGGCGGCCGCGAGACCGAGCCCGAGGCCGGCCAGGGCGAAGGCAATGGCGGCCTGGTTCGGGCGCGCGGGACGATTCGCGAAGAACATCAGGAGTGGACCCCTCAAACGGCAGGACGTCGGTGGCCTTGATGGCGCGCGAGACCCGCATCGATGCGGGTGCGCCGACAGCGGGCGGAGCGCGGCCGAAGGGCTCCGCCCGGCCTCCGGGGCGCCTGCTTTCCCCCGGATTGAGGCGAAGGCAAGGCCTCGGCCGCCGACGAAGCGCCCCTTAGCCGATCCCTTCGCGGACCGCGAGGGGGCCGGCACGGTTAAAACGTCCTTAACCATGCGCGGGCAGGATGCCCGGCGGCAGGATGCCCCGCAGCAGGATGCCCGGCGCGGCAGGCGGACGAAGGTGGCGGCTTTGGCGGCTCTGGCGACGATGAGACGAGACGACGCGTCGTCCCTGCCCGGTCCGGCCTGGGCGGCCCCTCCCACGGCTTCTTCCTTGGCCGCGGCCTCGTCCTCGATGGGGCTGGGGGCGCTGCTCGCGGCGATCGCCGACCGGCACCCCGCCCGCATCGCCCTCGTCGACCAGGCGAGCAAGCCCGCCTGGTGCGGCCGCCCCGCCATCGCCTGGACCTACGCCGCCGCCCGCGAGATCGTCGCGCGGCTGGCGGAGGGTCTCTCGACGCTGCGGCTGCCGCCGAGGAGCCCCGTCGGGCTGTGCATGGCCGGCATGGCCGAGGCGCATCTCGCCTTCCTCGCCATCGAGCAGGCCGGCCACGTCCCCTGCCCGCTGCCGGTCACCTGGGACGAGGACCGCCTGCTCGAGGCTATCGAGGCGGCGCAGATCCTCGCCGTGCTGACCCAGGGCGTGCTCGGCTCCGAGCGGCCGGCGGAGAAGATGTGCCGGGTCGCGCTGCGGTACTTCCCGCTGCGCTTCATCGCCGCCTTCGGGCCCTACGTGCCCGACGGTGTGCTCAGCCTCGACCAGGTGGTGCTCGACCACCGCGGCGACGCCGCCGCGCTCGGCACCGGACCTTCCGCCGGCCTCGTCACCTTCGCGCTCCCCGCAGCACCCGCCCCGTCCCGCCCGGCCGGCCCCCCGCCCGAGCCGGCGGGCGCGCCCGTGGCCGTGCGCCGCGAGGCCGAGGCGCTGACAGCCGCCGCCGCCGGCTGCCTGGTGCCGCTGCGGGTCGAGCCGGGCGAGCGGATCCTCAGCCTTCTGCCGGCGAGCGACCTCAAGGGCCTCGCCACCGGGCTCACCGCGGCGCTGCTGGCCGGCGCGACCCTCGAATGCCACCCGGTCTTCGACGCGGCCGCCCTCTCGGCCGCCCTCGACCAGCCGGTGCCGACACATCTCGTCGCCCCGGCCTGGATGGAGGCGGGCTTTGCCCGCACCAGCGTGCCGGGCCGGCTGCGCACCCTCGCCTACGTCCACCGGGCGCCCTGCCGCCTCAGCTCCCGCCTGCCCGGCCGCCCCGGCGTGGTCGACGTCGTGGCCTTCGACGAGATCGCCCTGCTCTGCGGCCGGCGCGACGCCCAGGATGTCGGCCTCGTCCTCGCCGCCCCCGAGCGGGCCGCCCTGGCGACCGAGCGGGCCGGCCTGATCCAGCTGCGCCGCGATCCGGAGGGACGCCTGAGCTTTCGCGGACCGGCCTGCACCGCCCGCATGTTGCGCCGCGGCATCACGGAGGACGAAAATCCTGACGGCTGGATGGAATCGCGGTTCCGGGCCTCGCTCTTCGCCGGCGTCGCCACCGCGGTCACGGAGATCGCATAGGCCGCCGGCGCGTCATCCGGCGGCTGTCCGGGCGCGAAAAAGCATTTTTGTCCAGTGATTTGACGGATCATCGCCGGGGCGGGTCCAGGGACGCAGGGTGGGTCTCGGCCTTCGGCGGCGGTGAACTTTCGTCGGCTCACAGCGTTACTGCCCCGGTGCCTTCACGAGAGGCACGGGATCGGCTAACGCTTGACCATGGGTGCGCTGCAAAAAGTTCTCGTCGTCGACGATGGCCACCGCGCCGTCGATCGGGCCCTCTCCGCCGAGCTGGCCGAACTGGGCTATGCCAGCGTCACCGCCTCCCTGGAGGCGGCGGACGACGTGCTGGCGATGATGCCGCGTCCGGCGGCAGTCCTCCTGCACGTCCCGCCCCGCGACACCGGCGGCGCCTTCCGGATGCTGTCGGAGCGCCTGCGCGAGCAGATGCGCGACGCCGGCATCCCGGTGATCGAGGTTGATGCCGCCGGCCAGCAGACCGGCGCCCCGATCGACCTCCAGAGCCGCATCGGCACCCGGGTGCTGAACGAGCCGGAATTCTGACGGGTCGTTCGACTCCCTTCGCGGGAGTCGACGTGCACCCCGTCGTTCCCGGTCCGCACGGGCAGAGCCCGGAGGCACGCCGGAGAGTGCGCACTCGCTTGAACCGGAGCGACCGCCTCACCCCGCCTGCAACAGCTTCACCGCCGCGTCGCGCTCGAACAGGTAGAGCAGCGCCCGCAGGGCGAGACCGCGCTCGGTCTTGAGCCCGGGATCACGCTCGACGATCAGCCTCGCGTCGTCGCGGGCCGCCACGATCAGGTCGCCGTCGGCCTCCGGCCGGGCGAGGCGGAAATTGGCGAGGCCCGACTGACGGGTGCCCAGCACCTCGCCCTCGCCGCGCAGGCGCAGGTCTTCCTCGGCGATGCGAAAGCCGTCCTCGGTCTCGCGCATCATCTCCAGCCGGGCGCGGGAGACCTGGCCGAGCGGTCCCTTGAACAGCAGCAGGCAGGTCGAGGCGCCGGAACCGCGCCCGACCCGGCCGCGCAGCTGGTGCAGCTGCGCTAGGCCGAAGCGCTCGGCGTGCTCGATCACCATCACGGTGGCCTGCGGCACGTCCACGCCGACCTCCACCACCGTGGTCGAAACCAGGATCTTGGTGTCGCCGACGACGAAGCGCTCCATCGCCTCGTCCTTGTCCTTGCCCGGCATCTTGCCGTGGACGAGGCCGACCGCCTCGCCGAAGCGCTCGCGCAAGGCCGAGAACCGCTCCTCGGCCGCCGCGAGGTCGACATACTCGGATTCGGCAACGAGCGGGCAGATCCAGTAGACCCGGTCGCCCTTGGCGAGCGCCCGTTCGAGGCCGAGCGTCACCTCCTCGATCCGGTCGGTCGAGACCAGCACCGTCTTGATCGGCTGGCGCCCGGCCGGCTTCTCGTCGAGGACCGAGACCTCCATGTCGCCGAAGTAAGTGAGCGCGAGCGTGCGGGGGATCGGCGTCGCGGTCATCACCAGGATGTCGACCGCCTCGCCCTTGCTCCCGAGCGCCAGGCGCTGGTGCACGCCGAAGCGGTGCTGCTCGTCGACCACAGCGAGGCCGAGGTCGTGGAACGCCACGTCGTCCTGGAACAGGGCGTGGGTCCCGACGACGACGTGGATCGAGCCGTCGGCGAGGCCGGCGAGCGTCGCGCGCCGCTCCGCCACCCGGTCGCGGCCGGTCAGCAGCGCGAGCGTGAGCCCCGCCGCCTCGACCATCGGCCTCAAGCGCTCGGCGTGCTGGCGGGCCAGGATCTCGGTCGGCGCCATCATCGCCGCCTGGCGCCCGGCCTCGATGGCGGACGCCATGGCGAGAAGCGCCACCGCGGTCTTGCCCGAGCCGACATCGCCCTGGAGCAGGCGCAGCATGCGCCGGTCCGAGCCCATGTCGCGGCGGATCTCGGCGAGTGCCCGGGTCTGGGCGCCGGTGAGCCCGAACGGCAGGGCCGCCTCGATCCGCCGCGACAGGGCCCCGTCGCCGACATTGGTCCGCCCGGCCGGACGGTGCATCCGGCTGCGCACGAGCGCCAGCGCCAGCTGCGAGGCCAGGAGCTCGTCATAGGCGAGGCGCCGGCGCGCCGGGGTCTTCAGGTCTTCTTCCGTCTCGGCGGCCTCGGCCGGACGGTGCTCGGTGCGCAGGGCATCGGCGAAGGCCGGCCAGCCCTGGCGCTCGAGCCACGACCGGTGCTGCCACTCCGGCAGAGTTGGCAGCCGGTCGAGGGCCGCGACCGCGAGCTTGCCGATCGCCCGCGAGGTCAAGCCTTCGGTGGCGCCGTAGATCGGCTCGACCGCCGGCAGGTCGGCCAGGCCCTTCTCGTCGAGGATGCGGGACGGGTGCACCATCTGGCGAAAGCCGTCCCACAGCTCGATCCGGCCGGAGACGTAGCGGTGGCTGCCGAGCGGCAGCATCTTCTCGATGCGGGCGCGGGGCAGGTTGAAGAACACCAGGGTGATGTCGCCGGTCTGGTCCTCGACCAGCACCCGGAAGGGTTTGCGGCCCGCACTCTGCGGCGGGCGGTGGGCGACCACGGTCACCGCGAGGGTTACCGGCTCGCCGGGCGGCGCCTCGGCGATCGAGCCGCGCAGCTGCCGGGCGATGCCGCGCTGGGGCAGGTGGAACAGGAGGTCGACCACCCGGGCCGGCCGCTCCGGCGTGCCGACGAGCTTGTCGATCAGCACGGCGACCTTGGGACCGGCCCCCGGCAGCACGGTCGCGGGGGCGAACAGGGGATCGAGCAGGGAGGGACGCAGCGACATCGGGGCGGAAGCGGAGGAGATTCGGGGGCTCTATACAGGACCGCGCCGCGGTTGCGGCCCCGCGGGTGTCGCAGGGCGCGGCGCGTCCCATATCAAGCAGCAGGGTTTCGCACCCGCGCCCCGGGCGGTAAAGCCGCTCCGGACCAGCCCGAGGAATTGTCTCAAGCGATGACCGGCACCACCCGCACCAGCGCCGACCTCGATCCGCGCCGCCGCCGCACCCTCTACCGCTCCTGGCACCGGGGCACCCGCGAGATGGACCTGATCATGGGCCGCTTCGCGGATGCCGAGATCGGGACGCTGACGGAGGAGGAACTCGCTGATTTCGAGCTCCTGATCGAGGTGCCGGACCGCGACCTGTTCCGCTGGATCACCGACGAGGCCGAGGTTCCCTCGAACTACGACACGGCCGTCTATCGCCGGATGAAGGCGTTCCACCAGCACGGGGCGCCGGTGGATCTGTGAGGTCGATTCAAGGTGAAGCGCGGGCCTTGAACCCTCCCCCCCAACGGAACTCGGGCTTGCCCGAGTTCCGCATTCACTTGCCCAAGTCGGGCATGCCCGACTTGGGTCGGGGGAGGGTGGCCTGCGAAGCAGGCCGGGAGAGGGGCAGCGCGACGCGGATCCAGCTCGCGCCCTTCATGCAGGTCGCGACCTCTCCGGAAGCGGCGTCCCCTCTCCCGACCCCTGCTGACGCGGGGGCCACCCTCCCCCGCAGAGGGGGGAGGGTTTTACCGCGCTTCTTCCGGACGCGTTGATTGATCCCAAGTTCCGTTCCCGGCCCGCCCGCTCAAAAGACCCGCTAAAAGACCCGATGGCCAAGCCCGCCCCCAAGCCTCCCGCCCCGCCCGCAGCTCCGAAAAAGCCCGCGGCCGCCCGGTTCGCCCTGCCGAAATCCGCCGCCCTGACCAAGGCCGTGGAGGCGCTGAAGGCCGGCGACAGCACGACGCTGGCGCGGGTGCCGGACGGGTTCGACGCCCTGGTGGTGGCCGACCTCGCCCGCGCGCTGGCGCAGGTCTCGGAAGGGCCGGCGGTCCTCGTCCACGTCGCCCGCGACGGCACCCGCTCGGCGGCCTTCGCCAGCGCTCTCGCCTTCGTCGCCCCCGAGATCGAGGTGATGAGCGTCCCGGCCTGGGACTGCCAGCCCTACGACCGGATCTCGCCGAACGCCGCCATCGCGGCGCAGCGGATGACGGCGCTGTCGCGGCTTTCCCGCACCCGCTCCTCGGCCGAGAAGCCGCGCATCCTCGCCACCACGGTCAACGCCCTGGTTCAGCGCGTCCCGCCGAAATCCCGCATCGCCGTCGAGACCTTCTCCGCCGCCCCCGGCAACGCGCTCGACACCGACCAGATCGTCGCCTGGCTCGAGGCCAACGGCTTCCTGCGCACCGGCACCGTGCGCGATACCGGCGAGTACGCGGTGCGCGGCGGCATCATCGACCTGTCGCCGCCCGGGCTGCCGAACCCGGTCCGCCTCGACTTCTTCGGCGACACCCTCGAATCGATCCGCGCCTTCGATCCCGAGACCCAGCGCACCATCGGGCAGTTGCGCTCCCTCGACCTCGTGCCGATGAGCGAGGTGCAGCTCACCACCGAGACGATCCGGCGCTTCCGCCAGGGCTACGTCACGGCCTTCGGCGCCGCGACCCGCGACGACCGGCTCTACGAGACGATCAGCGAGGGACGACGCTACGCCGGCCTCGAGCACTGGATGCCGCTGTTCTACGACCACCTCGACACCCTGTTCGACTACGTCGCCGGCGTGCCGCTGGTCCTCGACCACCAGGTCGACGACGCGGTGGCCGAGCGCCTGAGCCAAGTCCAGGAATACTACGACGCCCGCTGCGAGGCATTGAGGGAGCGCCAGAGCGGCACCGCGCCCTACAAGCCGCTGAAGCCCGACGCGCTCTACCTGTCGCCGAACGAGTGGGCGAAGCGCGTCGAGGGCGCGACGGTCGCCCGCCTCGCCCCCTTCGACGTGCCGGAGGTCTCAGGGAGACGCCTCATCGACTGCGAGGGCGTGCCCGGCCGCGACTTCGCGCCGGAGCGGGCGCAGGAGGGCGTCAACGTCTTCGACGCGGCCGTGACCCACGTCCGCGACTTGCAGGCCTCCGGCCACCACGTCGTCCTGGCGGCGTGGTCCGAGGGCTCGCGCGACCGGCTCTGCGGCGTCTTGACCGAGCACGGCCTGCCGAAGCCCAGGAGCATCACGCGGCTCTCCGACGTCCTGGCGATGAAGCGCGGCCAGGATATCGGCGTCGCGGTCTGGGGCCTGGAGGGCGGCTTCTCCGCCGGCCAGCTCGCCGTGGTGGCCGAGGGCGACATCCTCGGCGACCGGCTGGTGCGGCCCAAGCGCAAGGCCAAGCGCCCGCAGGACGTGATCCTGGAGGTGCAGGCGCTGGCCCCCGGCGACCTCGTGGTCCATGCCGATCACGGCATCGGCCGCTTCGTCGGGCTGAAGACCGTGACGGCGGCGGGCGCACCCCACGACTGCCTGGAGATCCAGTACAGCGGCGGCCTGCTGCTGCTGCCGGTCGAGAACATCGAGCTCCTGACCCGCTACGGTTCGGAGGATGCCGAGGTCGCCCTCGACAAGCTCGGCGGCGGGGCCTGGCAGGCGCGCAAGGCCAAGCTCAAGCGCCGGATCATGGAGATGGCCGGCGCCCTCATCAAGGTCGCGGCCGAGCGCTTCCTGAAGTCGGCGCCGAAGATGGCCCCGCCCGAGGGCACCTACGGCGAGTTCGCCGCCCGCTTCCCCTACGAGGAGACCGAGGACCAGGAAGCGGCGATCGCCGCGACGCTGGGCGACCTCACCTCCGGCCGGCCGATGGACCGGCTGGTCTGCGGCGACGTCGGCTTCGGCAAGACCGAGGTGGCGCTCCGCGCCGCCTTCGTCACCGCTTTGTCCGGCAAGCAGGTCGCGGTGGTGGTGCCGACCACGCTTCTCGCCCGCCAGCACGCCCGCACCTTCGAGGCCCGGTTCAAGGGCCTGCCGGTCAACGTCGCCCAGGCCTCCCGCTTCGTCGGCAATGCCGACCTGAAGAAGGTCCGCGAGGGCCTGGCCGACGGCTCGGTCGACATCGTGGTCGGCACCCACGCGCTGCTTGCCAAGAACATCGTCTTCAAGGATCTCGGCCTCATCATCATCGACGAGGAGCAGCATTTCGGCGTCGCCCACAAGGAGCGGCTGAAGGCGCTGAAGTCGGAAGTCCACGTCCTGACGCTCTCGGCGACGCCGATCCCGCGCACGCTGCAACTCGCGATGACCGGGGTGCGCGAACTCTCGATCATCGCGACGCCGCCGGTCGACCGGCTGGCGGTGCGCACCTTCGTGATGCCGTTCGATCCGCTCTCGATCCGCGAGGCGCTGCTGCGCGAGCGCTATCGCGGCGGCCAGGCCTTCTACGTCGTGCCGCGCATCGAGCACCTGGAGGAGGTCAAGCGCTTCCTCGACCGCGAGGTGCCGGAGGCCAAGGTGGCGGTGGCCCACGGCCAGATGGCGGCGGGCCAGCTCGAGGACGTGATGACGGCCTTCTACGAGGGCCAGTACGACATCCTGCTCGCCACCACGATCGTCGAATCGGGCCTCGACATCCCGACCGCCAACACCTTGATCGTCCACCGTGCCGACATGTTCGGCCTCGCCCAGCTCTACCAGCTGCGCGGCCGCGTCGGCCGCTCCAAGGCCCGGGCCTACGCGCTGTTCACCACGCCCGAGGGCAAGACCCTGACGGTGCAGGCGGAGCGGCGCCTCTCGGTGCTGCAATCCCTCGACACGCTGGGGGCCGGCTTCCAGCTCGCCAGCCACGACCTCGACATCCGCGGCGCCGGCAACCTGCTCGGCGACGAGCAGTCCGGCCACGTCAAGGAAGTCGGCTACGAACTGTACCAGCAGATGCTGGAGAGCGCGGTTGCAGCGCTCAAGTCCGGCAACGCGCTGCCGACCGACGAGCAATGGTCGCCGACGATCGCGCTGGGTGCTCCCGTCACGATGCCGGAGGAGTACGTCTCGGATCTCTCGGTGCGCCTCGGCCTCTACCGCCGCCTCGCGACGCTGGAGAACGACCGGGAACTGGAGAGCTTCGGCGCCGAGCTGATCGACCGCTTCGGCCCGATGCCGCCGGAGGTGGAGCAGCTTCTCAAGATCGTGACGATCAAGATCCTGTGCCGCGAGACCAACGTCGAGAAGGTCGAGGCCGGCCCGAAGGGCATCGTCATGCACTTCCGCGACCGGTCCTTCGCCAACCCGGCCAAGCTCGCCGGCTACATCGCGGACCAGCGCTCCTTCGCCAAGGTGCGGCCGGACATGAGCGTGGTGTTCATCCGCGATCTCGCCACGGTCGCGGAGCGGCTGAAGGAGACCACCGCGATCCTGCGGGATCTCGTGAAATTGATTACGCGCAAGAAGGCGGCGTGAGGGGCGTCTCCTTCGACAGTGCAGACCGATTTGATCCTGACACCGGCTCGAAGGCGATTACTCGCATCGCGGAGCGCGTTGGACCAATCCAACGTTTCCCCGATCGTTCTGCCGAGTCGGCGCGCGACGCGCCGACTTCGTGTCGCCCGAAGGTGACGCTACCCCGCCGAGGCCGCAGAACCGGCGGGGTTCGCTGTCAGCCCCGGCAGGTCAGGCCGGATCGTTCTCCTTCGGATCGAAGGGTTTGGCGCGCTCGTCGGAGGGCGACTGCGCGTCGGGGTCGAGGCGGCCGTCGATGATGCGGTCGCCGGTCTTAGGCTCGGGTGCGTCTCCGCGGCGCTGGTTGTTGTGGCCGTCCTCGTGCTTGGCCTTGTCGTCGGGCATGGGTGTCTCCTCCTGAAGACTGGCACATAGGGCCCGATGCACGACAGGACGACGGGTGGATCCCGCGGAGCGGGGGAACCACGGCGGAGCATTCGTTCGCGAAGGGCCGGGTGCCGAAAGCGGCCCTATCCATCGATCGGATGGGCCGGTTCAACCATTGCGGTCACCGGCCAGGACATCGCGGACCGTCTGCACGACGTCCCCGGCGCCGGGTAGGACCGACACCCTTGCTCAGAACCGCGCAATCACCTGCACCCGCACCGTGCGCGAGGCGCCGGGCGTGATGTTGTTGTTGGCATCCGCCGTCGCGATGTAGCGCCGGTCGAACAGGTTCTCGATGTTGACCTGCGCCCGCACCCCCTCCGACACCTGGTAGAACAGGCCGAGATCGAAGCGGGTCACGCTCGGCAGCCGCACGGTGTTGTCGGACGACGCGAAGGTGTGGGTCTGGTTGATGACACCGATACCGACCGCGAATTCGGGCGTGATCGCGAACTTGTTCCACAGCGTGACGGCGTTGAACGGCACGAGCGCCACGGTATTGCCGGTGCGGATCACCGTCGAGCCGGAGCTGAAGTTGCTGACGATGCGGGCATCGGTGAAGGCGTAGCCGCCGGCGATCTGCCACCAGTCGGTGACGAAGCCGTTGGCGCCGATCTCGGCGCCCTTGGTGTTGGTCTGGCCGGTGGTGAGGAAGTAGCCGGGGCGGTTCGGGTCGGCGAAGCGCTGGTTGTAGCGGTCGAGGTCGTAGAGCGCGGCGGTGAGCTGGAGCACCGGCGAGACGTCCCACTTCGCGCCGATCTCGCGGTTCTCGAACCGCTCCGGCACCGCGATCGCGAGGCCCGGGGTCAGGGAGGAGAACTGGTCGCCGGACGAGGGCAGGTAGGAAACGCTGTAGCTGCCGTAGAAGGACAGGTTCTCCCACGGCTTCACCACGAAGCCGGCCCGCGGCGAGACCAGGTCGTCGATCCGCGCGGTGGTGACCTGCGTGCCGCGGTCGGTCGCGGCGAAATCGAAATGGTCGTAGCGCAGGCCGCCGATCAGCTGGAGATGCGGCGAGATCTCGACCTGGTCCTGCACGTAGGCCGCGGCGAGGCCGAGGTCGTAGCGGCTGTTGTTGCCGCCATTGTAGCGGAAATTCACCGGTACCCGCGAGACCGGTGAGAGCGGGTTCACCACCAGCGACGTCGTGCCGGTGGTCGAGAAGAAGCCGTCCTGCCGGTAGGCGAGGCCGGTCTGGTAGCCGAGCTCGAACCCACCGAGCAGGGTGTGGCCGAGCGGGCCGGTGGCGAATTTGTACGTGAAGTCGTTCTGGCTGAAGTAGTTGGTGCGCGGCGTGGCGTTGTTGTAGGCGCTCAACGTCATGCTGGTGCCGGCGGCGTTGACGGCGCTGCCGGGAAAGACGTTCTGGTAGAACTTGTCGTAGTCGGCGAAGCGCAGCTGGCTGTGCAGCTGCACGCCGGATTCGAAGCGGTGGTCGAGGGTCGCGGTGGCGATGTTGGCGTCGATCCGGGCGTAGCTGAGGTCCGGGTTGCCGAAATAGGTCCGGGTGTTGTCGCGGTAGCGGTAGGGCCGGCCGAACTGCGAGGGGATGCCGCGGTCGGTGACGCGGTCATCGTGAAAATACTCGTAGGAGAGCTTGAGCGTCGTGTCGGGCCCGAGCACCAGCGTCCCGGTCGGGTTGATGCCGTAGCGGCGGATATGCCCGAAGTCGCGGTAGGTGCCGGTGTCCTCGACCACGCCGTTGAGGCGGAAGAAGGCGCTGTCGGAGAACCGGTCGCCGATGTCGAGGGCGACGCGCTTGTTGTCGAAGGCGCCGCCTTGCGCGACGATCTCGCGGATCGGCACGCCGTCGGCCTCCTTCAGCACCCGGTTGATGACCCCGCCGCCGCCGCCGCGGCCGAAGATCATCGCGTTCGGACCTTTGAGCACCTCGATCCGCTCGATGTTGTAGAGATCGCGAAAATACTGCACGTCGTCGCGGATGCCGTTGACGTAGAAATCGGCGTTCGAGCGCTGGCCGCGGATCACCACGTCGTCGCGGTTGCCCTCGCCCTGGTGCGGGATCACGCCGGGCACGTAGCGGATCGCCTCGGTGAGGCTCTGGAAGCCCTGGTCGCGGATCTGCTCGCGCGTCACCACGGTGACGGATTGCGGCGTGTCGATCAGCGGCGTGTCGGTGCGGGTCGCCGAGGCGGTGCGCCGGGTGAGGTAGCCGACCGTGTCGCCGCGCCCGGTGCCCCTGGCCCCCGAGACGTCGATCGTCTCCAGCGCCATCTCGCCCTCGGGCGGGGCGGGCTGCTGCGCGAGGGCGGCGGCGGGCGCCAGCATGGTGGTGGCGAGCAACAGGGTGGCGCGGGCATGCGCGGCCGGCTTCGTCATGGCGGATCGTCCGAGAGACAGAACTATCGCCTCGCGAGGGGCGCCCTGTTCTCGCGAGACCTTTTCGCCTTGGCAGCCGCGCGCCGCCTTCGCAACGGCGTGACTGTCGGAAACGAACAGGTCTTGTTTTTACCTGGTATAAGATGAAGTCGCAGGGAGCCGGCGAAGCGCTTGGGCCAGCTTCGTGAGTACCGGCGGCTTGCAATCGTTCAAAGAAGCGTGGCGGCTGCGGGCGACCGCGACCGTTGCAGAAATGCACCGCTCCGACGGCTCCGCCGTATCCGGCGGATTGCCGTGCGTATCCCGGACGTAAGGGGCGTCAGGCGTCCAGCCGGTCCCGCGCCGGCATCGTCGCCGGGCCGGGTCCGACCTGCGCCGCGCGCAGGCCCGCCGCCATCGCCTGGAGGCGGTTCTGCGGGTCCTCGGGCTGAATCACGCCGGCCGACATCACCAGCTTGGCGGCGTCGTCGACGCTGATCGACAATTCGATCACCTCGGCGCGCGGCAGGTAGAAGAAGAAGCCGGTGGTCGGGTTCGGGGCGCAAGGCAGGAACACGCCGACATGGTCGTGCCCGGAACCGAGCGCGGTCTGCACGTCCGGCCCGGCCGGGGCCGACAGGAACACGATCGACCAGGTGCCCTTCACCGGGAACTCGACGAGGCCGACGGTGCGGAACGAGGTGCCGCTGGTGGAGAACAGCGTCTCGAACACCTGGCGCAGGCCGCGATACAGCCCCGAGATCACCGGGGTACGGGCGAGCAGCACCTCGCCGAACTCCACCACCGAGCGGCCGACGAGGTTGGCGGTGAGCGCGCCGAGAGTCGTCAGCGCCACGAAGGCGATGACGAGGCCGAGGCCTGGCACGCTGAACGGCAGGTAATGGTCCGGCAGGTAGGCCGAGGGCACCAGCGGCTTGACCCAGCCGTCGATCAGGCTGATGCACCACCAGGTGATGTAGATCGTGATCGCCAGCGGACCCGCGACGATGACGCCGGTGAAGAAGTAGTTCCGCAGGCGGCCGCGGACGCTGACCCGCTTGCGGGTTGCCGACGGGTCCGGATCGGGGATCAACGGCGAGGTTTCCGACACGATCTGCGATTCTCGACCCGGGCAGGCGCCCCCTGCCCCCGAAGAGGTAGCGGTTTGCTGCGCTGCGCTCAAGGCGGGGAAGACCCTTTGTCGATCCGCCCTTCGCCGGATCCGGCCGCCCTGCGGGCGGTCCTCGCCCGGGCGCTCGCCGATCCGATGGCGAGCTGGAGCCTCGGCGGCTACGGGGCGGGCGCGACCTTCCGGCGCGATCCCGAGGAGCCGGCGGAGCCTCCCTGCGGTGGTCGCCCCGGCCTCGTCACGCTCCGCGGCGCCGTGGTGCTGGAGGGGGCCGACGCCCTCGTGCCGGTCGCCTACGAGACGGCGCTCGGCGACGGCTGGAGCCAGGCCCTCGCCCTGTGCCGGCCGCTCACGTCTCTGCCGCCCTGCCCCGCTCCCGGGTTGAGCGAGATCGGTTCCGACGATGCGGCGGCGCGGTCTACGGACCGGGACGGGGTGCTGTTCTGCCTCGGACTCCCCTCACGCCAGGTCCGGCTCCTCGCCCGGGTGCGGGGCGCAGGCATCCCGGCCCTGCGCGCCGCCTGCGGCCGCCCGGCCGATGCCGCTCTCTGGGCGTCGCTTTCCGGGCTCGGGGCGACGCTTGTGGCGGCCTCGCATCTGGCCCGGATCGAGGTCGCGTTGCCCGACGCGCATCCGGGGCCGCGGGCGCACTGGTTCGACAAGCTCCTGCGCCAGGGCCGCCTGCACGCCGCCACGGCGTCGATCCCGCCGGGCCTTGCCCCGGTGATCCACCTGCACCCGCCCCATCCGCTGACGGAAGCCGGCTACGACATGGACCGCCACACCATGTTCCAGGACTGGCTGGCGCGCTGGGGGGATCCGGCGCTGGTCGCGCTCAAGCAGCGGATTCTCGCCGGGGAGGTGGTAGCGGTGCCGGAGACCCGGGCGGCGCGGGGCGTGGCGCGGGTGGCGCGGGTGCAGCGGCGGTACGTGGCTTCGCGGTGAGGGCCCGTTCGGCGTCCCCGACAGTCTCGACGCGCTTGGCGTCGTTCCGGGGGAGGCCGCGGGTCGGATGAAAGGGACCTGCGAGCCGCGCCTTCGCGCATGAAGCCTTCGGCCCCAAGAAAAAAGGCCGCCCTTGCAGGCGGCCCGAAGTCTAGGGAGGAAACGCCCAAAAGAGGGCAGCAGGGCCGCGACGCCATCGCGACCGTGCACTGCAAAAGATAAACCTCCTGGCGGCCTTCGCAAGTGCGAAAGCGCACCGATGGTCGATTTTCTCCTAAACGATCGCGGCCGCCACAACGGCGACACCCCCGCCGGGGGCCAGCGGGGGTGTCGCGTCGCGATCGATCGGCCTGTCGCGGTCAGCGGCGCAGGATCTTGGTGACGAGGCGGCCGACGAGGTTGCCGGAATCGTTGTAGGTCACCCGGTCGTCATAGGGACGGCTGTCGGGGCGCAGGCGGGGATCGTCGTTCCCCAGGATCTTGGTGACGATTCGGCCGATGAGGCTCATCGTAGTCTCCGTGGTGCGCAGGCATGTGGACTTCGGCGGATCAACGGCGAAGCAGCCTCGGCCGTTCCGCTCCCCGATCACGCCAGTTCCGCCATCGCCTCGAAGACGAGCGCGTGGCGGGCGGCCAGCGCCTCGATGTCGGTCGCGTAACCGCCGCCGATCACCGCGACGAGGGGGATGCCGCGCCGGCGCGCCGCACCGACGACGTGGGCCTCGCGCCGCGCCAAGCCCTCGTCGGTGAGCGCCAGGCGGCCGAGGCGGTCGTCGCGGTGGGGATCGACGCCGGCATTGTAGAACACCAGGTCCGGGCGCTGCTCCTCGATGAGGCGCGGCACGTGGAGGGCGAGCGCCGCCAGGTAGTCGTCGTCGGTGAGCCCGTCGGGCAGCCCGACATCGAGGTCGCCCGGCACCTTGTCGTGGGGATAGTTCTTCTCGGCGTGCATCGAGAAGGTGAACAGGTCGGGCTCGTCGCGCAGGCAATCGGCGGTGCCGTCGCCCTGGTGCACGTCGAGGTCGATGACGAGGGCACGGCGGATCGTGCCCTCGCGCTTCAGGGCGAGCGCCGCCACCGCGACGTCGTTGAAGACGCAGAAGCCCCGCCCCCCGTCCCGCCTGCCGTGATGGCTGCCGCCCGCGGTACTGCCGGCAAGCCCGCCCGCGAGCGCCAGCCGGGCGGCCTTGAGCGTGCCGCCGCAGGCGGCGAGCGAGCGCCGCGCCACCCCCCCGTCGACCGGCAGGCCGATGGCCCGCTCGACCGCCCGCGGCACCGTGCCGGTGACGACATGCTCGACGTAGGACGCGTCGTGCGCGAGGCGGATCAGCGCCGGGTCCGCGGGCTCGGGCGTCACGAACCCGTCCGGCACCAGGCCGCGGGCCTCGATCGCGGCGGCGAGCCGCCCGTACTTCCCCATCGGGAAGCGGTGGCCCTCGGGCAGCTGGGCCTCGTAGGCCGGGTGGAACACGACCGGGACCATGCGACAGACCCTGTGGACAGCGAGGAGAGGACGGTCACGCTCAACGCGCCGGCTGACGAGGAAGCAGGCGCGACCGCGCGCCGCGGGCGCCGATAATCTCTTCGCGGAGACCAAAGGGTTAGCGCCCCCTCTTCCCCCCGGTCGAACCGGCGCGGCGGTTTCTCTTGGCCGGCATATGCTCTAGCTTGTCCCGGGACCGGGCCGATCGACGAACACGGTTTGGACACGAATTCGCTCGACCCTTGGGTAAGGAACTCGGAGCGGAGGGTTCGGGCGTCGCGGGGATCGAGCCTCGCGACTGCCGGAAGACGGGCGCGCCGCGGGCGCGACAGTATTTCTAGGCTTCGTCCGGATGGGCGGGGCCTGCAAGCACGGCCGGGGGGCATGCGGGAACGGGTCGACGGTCGCGGCGCGCGAAAGGCGCGCCGGTGGTTGGGAATTGCCAAGGCTGCCAGCCTCGCGCTCGGGCTGGGCGCGGCGGAGCCGGCGCGCGCCTTCGACCTGTTCGGCCTGTTCGGCTCCGAGGAGGCGCCGCCGGCTCCGAGCCCGGCCGCCCTGCCCTATTCGGTCCGCTTCCAGGGCGTCGAGGACGAGGACCTGCTGCGCGCCCTCCAGGACACCTCCAGCCTCTACCGCCTGCGCAACGACGCGCCGCCGGACGGCGAGGGCCTGCTGCGCCGGGCCGAGGCCGATGCCGGCCGTCTCGTCGATGCTCTATGGGGCTTCGGCTACTATGCCGGCACGGTGGGCTTCCGCATCGAGGACGTCGTGCTCGGGGGCGACGCCGCCGCCCGTGCCGCCGTGCGCGCCGCGGAGGCCGCGCGCAACCGCTCCCTCGTGGCGGTGCGGGTCTCCGTCGACCAGGGCCCGCTCTACTCCTTGCGGCGCATCGCCGTGCTCGATCCGGCCGGCGTGCCGTTTTCGCCAGAGGCCGTGCCGGCCCGCCTCACCCGCCTCGACGACGACCCGCCGGCCCGCTCCGCCACCGTGCTCGCCCGCGAGGCGGCGCTGGTCGACGCTTTTCGCCGCCAGGGCCACCCCTTCGCCAAGGTGCTGCGGCGCGAGCCAGTGGTCGACCACGCCGCGCGCGCCATGGACGTGACCTTCGTGGTCGATCCCGGGCCGAAGGCGGTCCTCGGCCCCATCACCGTGCGCGGCACGGAGAACGTCGACCCAGCGGTGGTGCGCTCCTTCATCTACGCCGAGCCGGGCGATCCGTACTCGCCGCAGGCGCTCACCGACATCCGCCGCTCGGTCTCGCGCATCGAGGCGCTCGGCGGCGTACGGGTGCGCGAGGGCACGGCGCTCGATCCCGACGGGGGCCTGCCGGTCTTCGTCGACGTCACCGAGCGCTCGCCGCACATCGTCGGCGTCTCGGCCCGCTACTCCACCGTCGACGGGCCGGGCGTGCGCGCCTACTGGGCCGACCGCAACCTGTTCGGCGGCGGCGAGACCCTGCGGATCGACGCCGACCTGTCCTATCTCGGGCTGGGCACCGACTATTACGCCCGCCGCCGCAAGCTCGCCGGTATCGAGACCAACGGGCTCGGCGGGCGGCTTGCCGCGACCTTCGTCAAGCCCGCCCTGTTCGGCACCCGCAACGACCTGATTGCCAGCGCCTTCATCGGCCGCGAGGTGCAGCAATCCTACCTCAGCGACGCCACCGGCGGCACGGTGGCGATCCGCCACCGCTTCGCCGACGCGTTCTCGGCGCAGGTCGGGCTCGACGGCCGGTTCGGCTCGGACCGCGACGCGCTCGGCCGGGTCGATTACGGGCTCCTCGGGCTGAACGCCGGCGTCACCTACGATTCGACCGATAGCCTGCTCGATCCGACCCGCGGCTTTCGCGTCACCGCCTCGCTCACGCCCTATGCGGGCTTAGGCCAAAGCCCGGACCTCCTGATCGCCAAGGCTCAAGGCTCGACCTACTACGCCTTCGACGACGAGGCGCGCTACATCGTGGCGGCGCGCCTCGGCTTCGGCTCAATCAGCGGCGCGAACCTCGCCGACATCCCGGCCTCCCTGCGCTTCTTTGCCGGCGGCGGCGGCTCGATCCGCGGCTACTCGTACCGCACCGTCGGGCCGATCGGCCCCTACCAGCTGCCGATCGGCGGGCGCTCGCTGCTCGAGGGCTCGATCGAGGGCCGGATCAAGATCACCGACACGATCGGCATCGTGCCCTTCGTCGATGCCGGCACGGCGTTCGCCGGCACCCTGCCCGACTTCGACGAGCGCATCCGCGTCGCGGCGGGCTTAGGGCTTCGCTACTACACCGGCATCGGCCCGATCCGGGTCGATCTCGCGGTGCCGCTGAACCCCGACAAGCAGCTCAAGCAGCCGCCGGTCGCCCTCTACATCAGCCTCGGTCAGGCGTTCTGAATGATGCAGCTGCGAGGACGCGCGCGGGACTTGTCCGCCTCACCCCTTTCCCGGACGACGGGAGCGTCAGCGGAAGGAGATCCGGGATCCAGCATGACAAGTCGCGAAGCGTCGGCCTGTCTGCAACGGTGCAGCATCAGGAGCCGCTTTGCGGCACGTCTCCCCTGGTTCCCGGATCTTCTCCCGCTTCGCTCCCGTCGTCCGGGGAAGGGGGGAGCCATGTCGCGCCCCCTCACCGCCGCGTTCGCCGTCGCCCTCCTCGCCCTCGCCTGGCTCGGCCACGCCGCCACCGGCGAGGCGGCCGAGGGCGAGACCACGATCCTCGGCGACCTCCTGTCGCGCGCCCTCTCGACCCCGACCTCGCGGGTCTCGATCGGCGCCGTCGACGGGGCGCTCTCCTCCGACGCCACCATCCGCGACGTCGCCATCGCCGACCGCAACGGCGTCTGGCTGCGCCTCGACAAGGCCCGGCTGATCTGGCGCCGCACCGCCCTGCTGTCGCGCCGCCTGGAGATCGACCGGCTCGAGATCGGGCGCCTGGAGGTGCTGCGCCGCCCCCTGCCCTCCGCCACCCCGCCGTCGCAGGACAAGGAGGCGCTGCTGCCCGACCTGCCGGTCAAGGTGGTGGTGAAGGCCTTCGCGCTCACCGACCTCGTCCTCGGCGAGCCGGTGATCGGCGAGGCCGCCCGGATCGGCGGGGCGGGACAAGCCACCCTCGGCGACCCGCGCGAGGGCCTCGACCTCGGCGTCGGCCTGCGCCGCCTCGACAAGCCCGGCACCGTCACCCTCAAGCTCGCCTACGTGCCGGACAATTCCCGCCTGGAGGTGAAGCTCGCCCACGACGAGCCCGCCGGGGGGCTGGCCGCGCGGCTGATGAACCTGCCGGGCCTGCCGCCGGTCACCCTCGACCTCGACGGCAAGGGCACGCTCGATGCCTGGAATGCCGGCCTCGTCTTCAAGGCCGGCGAGGGCATCGGCGCCGACGGCAAGGCCCGCATCGACCGGGTCGGGGCGGAGCGCCGGATGGTGCTCGACCTCGCCTCGCGGGTCGAGGGCCTGATGCCCGGGCCCCTCGCGGCGGTGTTCTCCGGCACCACCCGCCTCGACGGCGCCCTGCGCTTCGCCGACGCCGGCGCGGTGCAGGTCGACCGGTTCGAGCTGACCTCCCGCACCGCCCGCCTCGCGCTCAAGGGCGGGGTCGACGCGGCCCGCAACGCCGACCTGACGCTCCAGGCTCGCGCGCTTCCGACCGAGGGCGGCGTCACCAAGGCCGGCGACTCGACCCTCGAAGCCCTGGTGCTCGACGCGAGCCTCAAAGGTCCCCTCGACGCGCCGGCCGTGCGCGGGACGCTGCGCGCCGCCGGCCTGTCGGCGGCAGGCAGCCGGCTCGGCCGGGCGAGCGCCGACCTCGTCGCCGAGCCGCTGCCGCGGGCGCCCGAAGGCCAGTCATTCCGCCTCGCCGCGAGTGCCGACGTAGACGGCCTCCACCTCGCCGACCCGGCCTTGCGCCGCGCGATCGGCCCGAAGGCCGCGTTCCGCCTCGCTGGCCGGATCGACCCGAACGGCGTCGCCGACCTCGACGCGGTGACGATCGAGGCGCCGACCGCGAATGCCCGCTACGCCGGCCGGATCGGCCGCGACGTGGTGGCGGGCACGCTCCAGGCCGAACTGCCCGATCTCGCGGCCTTCTCGCTCGCCGTCGGTCGGCCGCTCGGCGGCCGCGTCGCCGTCAAGGCCTTGCTGTCGGGCGATCCCGGCCGGGCCGGCGTCACCGCCGACGTCGAGGCGAGCACGGAGAAACTATATCTCGGCACCCCCGCCCTCGACCGGACCCTCGGCCGCGACCCGCGCTTGTCCGGCCGCCTGACCCGCCTGCCCGACGGCTACGCCGTCCAGGCCGCGCGCCTGACCGGCCACGCGGTCACCGCCACCATCGACGGCCGCGCCACCGAGACCAAGGCCGACATGACCGGCCGGGTCGACCTCACCGACCTCGCGACTCTCGACCCCGAGCTCGCCGGCCGCGCTGCGCTGGACGCCCGCCTCACCGGCTCGCTGGAGCGGCCCGACCTCGCCCTGACCCTCTCGGCGCCCGAGGCCCGCGCCATGGGCCGCCCGGTCCGCGACTTCCAAGGCCGCGCGACGGTCACCGACGCCACCGGCGCCCTCGACGGCACCGTGGCCCTCACCGGCCGGATCGACGGCAAGCCGCTCACCGGCGACCTCCATCTCGCCCGCCGCGACGCCGACTGGCTGCTCGACCGCCTCGCGCTCACCCTCGGCTCGGTGAATCTCGCGGGCCGCGCCGCGGTCGATCCCGCCTCGCGCCTCGCCGAGGGCGAGGTGACGCTCAAGGCCGGCGACCTCGACGACCTCTCGGCCCTGGCGCTGACCCGCCTGCAAGGCCGCCTCGACGCGGCGATCTCCCTCTCCCGCACAGGGGGCCGGCAGGACGCCCGGGTGCGGGCGACCGGCGAGGGCGTGCGCGGCGCCGGCATCGCGCTCTCGCGCCTCGACGCGGATCTTACCGGCTCCGACCTGTGGACGAGCCCCCGGGTCTCCGGGCGGCTGTCCGCCGACCGGATCGTCGCCGGCTCCGAGATGATCGAGGCCGTCCGCCTCGACGCCAGGCCCGCGCCCGACGGCAGCGACCTGACCCTCCAGGCCCGGGCCCGGGGATTCGCCCTCGACGGCGCCGCGCGCCTCGTCCCGGCCGGGCCCGCGCGCCTCGATCTGTCGCGCCTCAGCGCCGTGCGCGGGGCCGACCGGCTCGCGCTGGCGGGCCCGGCGACGATCACGTTTCGCGACGAGGGCGTGACGGTAGCGGGCCTCGCCATCGCCGCCGGCGCGGGACGGGCGAGCCTCGACGGCACGATCGGCCAGCGCCTCGACCTGCGCCTCGGCCTCAAGAGCCTGCCGCTCGCCCTGGCCCGCATCGCCGCGCCGAGCCTGAACCTCTCCGGCACCCTCGACGGCGAGGCCGTGCTCGCCGGCCCGGCCGCCAGCCCGGAAGGGCGCTACGCGCTGAGCGTGGCCCGCCTCGTCACGCCCGAGACCCGCTCCGCCGGCCTGCCGCCGATCGACGCCCGGGCCGCGGGCCGGATCGAGGACGGGCGCGCCGGCCTCGACGGCACGGTGACGGCGGGACGCGGGGTGCAGCTCACGCTGTCGGGCTCGCTGCCCGTCGAGGCCGGCGGCGCCCTGGCTCTGCGCACCCGAGGCACCCTCGACGCGGCGCTCGCCAACACATTGCTGGCCGTCGGCGGCCAGCGCGTCACCGGCCGGGTCGCCCTCGATGCCGGCATCGCCGGCACCCTCCAGGCCCCGAAGGTCGACGGCTCGGCTCTGCTCACCGGCGGCAGCTTCACCGACCCGCTCCAGGGCGTGCGACTCACCGACATCCAGGGCCGGGTCGTCGGCCGCGGCGACACGATCGTGATCGAGCGCCTGACCGCCGCGACCCGCAACGGCGGCACGCTGCAGGCGCAAGGCCGCGTCGCCGTCGAGCCGGCGGCGGGCTTTCCGGGCAACCTGACCATCCGGGCCGACCGGGCCGAGCTGGTCTCGAGCCCGCTGATGACGCTGATCTCCGGCCTCGACCTGTCGCTGACCGGGCCGCTCGCCCGCACCCCCCGGGTCACCGGCCGGGTCGACGTCGTCTCCCTCGACGTCTCGGTGCCGGATCGCCTGCCCGCCACGGTGCAGCCGCTGCCCGGCATCCGCCACGTCAACGCGCCACCCCAGACCCGCGCCCGCCTCGCGGCGCGTGCCAAGCGCGAAGCCGCGACGCGGCGCGGGGCGAAGGCCCCGCCCTTCCTTGCCACCCTCGACGTCGCGGTGAACGCGCCCGGCCGCATCACCGTGCGCGGCCGCGGCATCGACGCCGAACTCGGCGGATCGCTTCGCCTCACCGGCACCTCGGCGGCACCGATGGCCAATGGCGCCTTCGCGATGCGCCGCGGCCGGATCCAGATCATCGGCCAGCGGCTCGACTTCACCCGCGGCCGCCTGACCTTCGCAGGCGACCTGACCGCCCCGGAGCTCGACTTCCTGGCCCAGTCCCAGGCCGGCGACGTCACCGCCAAGATTGCCGTCACCGGCCCGGCGAACCAGCCCGATTTCGCCCTCTCCTCCGAGCCGCCGCTGCCGCAGGACGAGGTGCTGTCGCGCCTCTTGTTCAAGAAGGCCTCCGGCGGCCTGTCGCCGTTCCAGGCGCTGCAACTGGCGCAAGCCGTGGCCCAGCTCTCCGGCGGCTCGGGCGGGCCCGACGTGTTCGAGAGCGCCCGCAAGGGCCTCGGCCTCGACAGCCTCGACATCCAGGCCGGCGCGAAGGGCGGCGCGGCCGTCGGCCTGTCGCGGGCGCTCGGCGAGCGGGTCAATGTCGGGGTGCGCGCGGGTGCGCGGCCGGAGGATAGCGCCGCGACGATCACCTACGACGTGACCGGGCGGATCAAGGTGCAGGGCGAGGCCGGCGCCGATGGACGGACGGCCGTGGGGGTGGGGGCGGAGTGGGAGTATTGAGGCTTGGATCGCGGGCGACGCGGCTGTACGACATCTGAGCGTCTATGTTCGCCAGCCGCTGCCAGGGGCGAAACACAATCAGCTTGCCCTTGCGAACGGCTGCTTTCGGCTCTTTCGCGATAGACTGTGGGGCTCAGTGGCTCCCCATAACGGCCACTCGATCACGGCACGATGTCGCGCCAGCCACGCTCCAGCATCCATGTCGCGCCATTGAAGGTGAAGAAACAGCCGCCCCCAGCTATTGGCTGACCATGGTCCCGTGAGATGGTCTTGCCCAGTAGGTCACATAGAAGAAGCGTGCCTACCCCTCCATGCGAAACAATGCACAGGTCGCCGGCACTGCCGCCATGGGTAGCGATACAGTCCTCCACCGCTGCCTTGATACGCGCCTGGGCGTCCACCGCTCGCTCCCAACCTAAAACGCTCGTCTCCGGCTCGGCAAAGAAACGATCCACAATCTCCCAGAAGCGAGGTGGCGCGATGTAGCCGGTAGCCGAGCGGTCGTTCTCGCCAAGGCGCGAGTCGGTCGTGACAAGACACCCGAGTCGCTCGTGCAGCATATCAGCCCCGTCTCGCGCCTTGCGTTCATCGCTGACGAAGACATGGCCGATTCTCATCGCCTCGGGTCGTGCGCAGAAAGCCGCCATGCGCTCGCGACCTCGTGCCGACAGACCCCAATCGGGCACCGGTACAGCCGGGTCGATCGTGACTTCGGGATGGGTGACGAAGAGAACTCGCACCCCTGAATGCTATACTCCTGAGCGGCCAGCTACGTCCAGCATGCTCGAACCCTGCCTGAAAACCAATAGGTAGAAAAGACATAAGGTTGATACATTCGGCGATAGGTGTCTCCTGCGCTTCGATAATACGCTTCATCAAAGCCACTACCGTCTGGACTGCGAGCACTTGAACCAGCGCGAAAGCGGAGCCCTCAAGGTCAGGCATCTGTAGCGCGGCGGCCTGGAGCGCATCTTTACGAACTCAGCCATACGGGAGGTCGGAGGCTTCACCCCGCCCCTGGCGGCATCGCCAGATGATGCCCCGTCTCCCGCTGGAACGCCGCCCCGACGCTCAAGCACAAGGCATCGTCGTAGGGCTTGCCCACCACCTGCGCCGCCACCGGCAACCCGGTGCGGCCGAGGCCGGTCGGCAGCATCAGGGCTGGCAGGCCGGTATAGTCGAACAACATGGTGTTGCGCGGCAGCACCGCCTGGAGCGGGTGGGCCTCGCCGTTCACGTCGATCGTGAGGTTGTCGAGCGAGGCCGCCTCACCGCCGAGGCCCGGGGTCACCAGGACGTCGACCTCGGACAGCGCGTCGAGGACCTGCGCCAGCACGACCGGCCGGCGGCGCAGGGCGCGCAGGTAGTCGGTGGCGGAGAAGAGCCGGCCCTGGTCCATCCGGGCGCGAGTGCCGGGATCGAGCGCCGCGGCGCGGTCGAGGTCGGGCTCCTGGAGCGCAGCGAGTTCGGCCATCACGATCGTGTAGCCGTCCTGGTGCGCGGTCGCGACCGGCCCGAGATCGACCGGCACGAGGCGCGCACCCTGCCCTTCCAGCACCCGCAGCATCGCCTGCCAGGCTGCGAGCACGCCAGAGTCCTGCATCGCCGTGAACCAGCCGTCGGGTACGCCGACCCGCAGGCCGGGGAGGCCTCGCGCCCGGGCGGCGTCGTAGCGGCCGGCGGCGTGCGGGTCGGCGCCGTCGGGGCCGGCGATCCAGGGCATCACCCGGGCCAGGTCCTCGGCCGAGCGGGCCATCGGCCCGACATGGTCGAGGGTCCAGGACAGCGGCGCGACGCCGGTGCGCGGCACCAGCCCGCGGGTGGCTTTGAGGCCGGTGATGCCGCACCAGGCCGCGGGAGCCCGGATCGAGCCGCCGGTATCGGTACCGAGCGCCAGCGGCAGCAGCCGGGCGGCGAGCGCGGCGCCGGACCCCGTGGAGGAGCCGCCGGTCCAGCGCGTCCGGTCCCACGGGTTGGCGACCGCGCCGTAGCGGGGGTTGTGGGCCGAGCCGCAGGCGAACTCGGTGGTGGCGAGCATGGCGAGCGGGATTGCGCCGGCGGCCCTCAGCCGGGCCACCACGGTGGCGTCGGTGTCGGCGACCCGCGCGCCGGTGAGGCGCGAGCCGCAGGTCACCGGCGCGCCGGCGCAGTCGATGATGTCCTTGATGCCGAAGGGCACGCCTTCGAGGGGGCGGGCCTGCCCCGCCCGGATCCGCCGGGCGCTCTCCGCCGCCGCCTCGTCCGTGCCCGGCACCGGGGCGAGCACCGCGTCGCGGCCGGAGGGGTGGCGGGCGATGCGCTGCCGAAGGTCCGCGACGAGCCCCACCGGATCGGTCACCCCCGCCGCGTAGGCGGCCTGGAGCGCGCCGATCCCGAGGGCATGCAGCGGACCGTCCTCCACCGGCGGCAGCGGCGGCGCGACGGGCGCCGCCTCTTTGGTCTCGCGCGCGGCCTCGCGCAGGCGCTGCTCGGCATGGGCCGGCTCGGGGGCGTCGCGCTCCCAGGCCGAGGACAGGTCGCGGGCCGGGGCGGCCTCTGCCACCGTGCCGGCGAGGATCGTGCGGGCGATGAGCGCGTCGGACACGCTCACGCGGCGACCTCCTGGCGAACCTGCAACCGATCCTGACGGCAGGCCATCATCGGCTGGATCCGGGTGCCGAAGATGTCGAGGCCTGCGAGGAAGTCGTCGAAGGTCAGCATGATGCCCTTCACCCCAGGCACGGTCGCCGCCTCGTCGAGCATCCGCGCCACCTTAGCGTAGGAGCCGACCAGCGTCCCCATGTTGAAGTTCACCGCCCCCTCGGGCAGGTTCATCCAGGTCGCGGTCGAATCGGCCGAGGCGTTCTTGTCCTGCGTGCTCTGGTCGAGCATCCAGGCCAGAGCCGCCATGTCGGCGCCCTGGCGGTAGGCCATCCAGCGCGCTTCCGCCGCCGCGTCGGTCTCGTCGGCGATCACCATCATCAGCACGTAGGAGCCGACGTCGCGCCCCGTTTTTGCTGTCGCCTCGATCAGCCGGGCGCAGGTCGGCGCGCAGGCCGTCGGCGTGTTGAGGCCGGTGCCGAGGACGAAGTTGTAGTCGGCGTAAGTGGCGGCGAATTCCATGCCGCGCCCGCTCTGGCCGGCGGCGACGATCGGGATCGGGCCGGAGGGCGCGGGCTTCATCATGCAGCCCTCCATCCGGAAATGCTCGCCCTGGAAGTCCGAGGTGCCCGTCTCCCACAGCTCCTTCATCACCCGGACGTACTCGGTCGAGTAGTCGTAGCGGTAGCCGAAATAGTCGTCGCCGGGCCACAGGCCCATCTGGGCATACTCCGCCTTCTGCCAGCCGGAGACGATGTTGACGCCGAAGCGGCCGGGGGCGATCGAGTCGATCGTGGTCGCCATCCGGGCGACGAGGGCCGGCGGCAGGGTCAGCACGGCGGTCGAGGCGAAGAGCTTGATCCGCTCGGTCACCGCCGCGAGGCCGGACATCAGGGTGAAGGATTCGAGGTTGTAGTCCCAGAACTCGGTCTTGCCGCCGAACCCGTGCAGCTTGATCATCGAGAGGGCGAAATCGAGCCCGTAGCCTTCCGCCTTCTGCACGATCGCCTTGTTGAGGGCGAAGGTCGGCCTGTATTGCGGGGCCGCCTCCGAGATCAGCCAGCCGTTGTTGCCGATCGGGATGAACACGCCGACATCCATGCGAAGCGCTCCGGGTTCCGGGGGCGGCCATGAGACCGTCCGGAGGGGCTTTGCAGGATTGGGGCCGTTTTCACGTCCCGCTCAGCGCGCTCGTTATATCGGTGCGGGCGAAATCGTTGCCGATGAACAGCAAGGGGCACCTGCGTGCCTTGGCCAGCGCGTAGGCGAAGCAATCGCCCATGTTCAAGCCGGCCGGATGCACACCCTTGCCCCACCGTGTGTATGCAGCGGCGCACTCGTAGGCCATAGCTGCCGTGATAGGGATGACATCGAACGCGAGATCGTCGACGAGCGCCTTCACGCCCTCGGCAACGTTCCGCCGCTGCGAGACGATCATGGCTTCCGCCAAGGTGCCGGCCGAGATCAGGATATGGGGTTCGGTGACGAGCACGGCCATGCAGGCTACGGCCTGCGCTTCGTCCTGAGCGACGGCCATCAGTGCGGACGTGTCGACCACGATCACCGTGGCAGACCCTCGTCATCGTAGAGGAAATCCTGGCTTCGGGCGGCCGACGGTCCGGGCGTTGCCTTGGCACGGCCGGCTTCCCGGACAGCCATGATGATCCGCTCCCGTTCCTCCACCGACTGGGGTGCCCTCACCGGCACGAGCCGTACGGCGGCTCGGCCCTGATGGGTGAGAATCACCTCGTCGCCGGTTTCTGCACGCCGCACGAGGTCGGCCAATTGCCCTTCCGCTTCCGCAACGGAGACCTTCATGACGTCATTCCGATTCGTTGCCGGATGGGAGAGTGGACTGCGCCACCGCCTCGTTCAATAGTTCTGCCGCTCGGATTCGATCGGGAGCGGGGCCGCCTCGGAGCCGTCGCGAACCGTACCGCCATCCGGATCGCCCACGCCCCTGAAGCGGACGTCCAATCCGTCGAGGCGAGCGACCCGCCCTCAGCGCCGAGGCGCCGACTGCGGACGCCCTGATCGCACGCTTGCCCGTCATGGTGGCGGATCCGCGCGACGAGGACGGCCCCGTCCCGGTGACCGTCGTACCCGGCTATCGCCCCCGCCGCGCCGTCAGCACCGAGGCTCCCAGCACCGCCAAGCTCACCGCCCCGATCAGCAGGGTCGAGATTGCGTTGATCTCCGGGGTCACGCCGAGGCGGACCTGACTGTAGAGACGCATCGGCAGGGTGGTAGCGCCCGGGCCCGAGACGAAGCTCGCGATCACGAGGTCGTCCATCGACAGGGTGAAGGCGAGGAGGAAGCCGGCGATGACGGCCGGCGCGATCAGCGGCAGGGTCACGGTGCGAAACACGGTGGCGGGCGCCGCACCGAGGTCGGCGGCGGCGTCGAGCAGCGAGCGGTCGAGGTGGCGCAGGCGTGCCTGCACAACGACGGCGACGAAGCACAGCGTGAAGGTCGCGTGCGCGATCACGATGGTCCAGAAGCCGCGGGGGATACCGAGGCCCACGAAGAGCAGCAGCAGCGACAGGCCGGTGATCACCTCCGGCATCACCATCGGGGCGTAGACGAGCCCGGTGAGGAGCGGCCGGCCGGGGAAGCGCCGGCGCCCGTCGAGGGCGAGCGCCGCCAGCGTGCCGAGCACCGTCGCGAGGCTCGCCGAGGCGAGCGCCACCTTCAGGGTGACGAGGGTGGATTCGACGAGCGGGCCGTTGTCGAGGAGGCCGGCATACCAGCGGGTCGAGAACCCGGCCCAAACCGTGACGAGGCGCGAGGCGTTGAACGAGTAGACGACGAGCAGCAGGATCGGCCCGTACAGGAAGGCCATCCCGAGGCCGAGCGCGGCCCAGGCGAGCGGATGGGCGCGGTGCATCTCAGGGACGCTCCAGGCGGCGGGATTCGGCCTCGCGGAACAGCACGACCGGCCCCGCCACGATCACGAGCAGCACCACCGCCACCGCGGAGGCGAGCGGCCAGTCGCGGTTGGAGAAGAACTCGCTCCACAGCACGCGCCCGAGCATCAGGGTATCGGGACCGCCGAGCAGGTCCGGGATGATGAACTCGCCGGTGATCGGGATGAAGCACAGGAGCGCGCCGGCGACGAGGCCGGGCAGCGACAGGGGCAGGGTCACGGTGCGGAAGGCGGACAGCCGGCTCGCCCCGAGGTCGCGGGCGGCCTCGATCAGCCCGCGGTCGAGACGTTCCAGCACCGCGTAGAGCGGCAGCACCATGAACGGCAGGTAGGCGTAGACCACCCCGATCATCACCGCCGCCGGGGTGTTGAGGATCTCGACCGGCTTCGACACCAGCCCGAGCGCCAGGAGCGCCTGGTTGAGGAGCCCGTCGGCCTTCAGGATCGCGATCCAGGCGTAGACCCGGATCAGAAAGCTCGTCCAGAACGGGATCACCATCAGGGCGACGAGGAGCGGCTGCCACGCCTTCGGCGCCCGCGCCATCGCGTAGGCGACAGGATAGCCGACGAGGACCAGCAGCACCGTCGTGGACAAGGCGACGGCGAGCGAGGTCAGGCCCGCCTCGAGGTAGAGGGGATCGGCGATCAGCGTGCGGTAGTTCTCGAAGTCGAGGGCGGCGAGCACGTCGGCCCAGGCCGCGAGCCCCGCATCCCAGGCGAGCACCGGGGTGTAGGGCGGCAGCGCCGTCGCCGGGTCCGACAGGCTGATCTTGACGACGACGAGGAACGGCAGGCCGAAGAAGGCGAGGAGCCAGAGCAGCGGCACAGCCGGCAGGCGCAGGCGCCGCAGGGACTCGCGCAGGCGCACCCTCATCTCGCGCGGGCGCGCCCTCATGCGGGATCCGCCGGCAGCAGCGAGGCGGCCTCGGGCGCGAAGGCGAGGCACACCGGGGCGCCGACGGCCGGGCCGGCTCCGGGCGGTCCCGCGGCGCGCAAGCTCCGCCCGTCGGCGAGGCCGACCCGGTAGAGGATCCTGTCCCCGAGATAGGTCGCGTCGAGGAGCGTGCCCGGAAGGCCGTCCTCCCCGAGGGTCAGACGCTCCGGCCGCAGGGCGAAGAGGCCCGGGGCGCCGGCCGGCCCTGCGCCGTGATGGTCGAAGGCCCGCAAGGGGCCGAGCGGCGTGTCGAGGTTGCGCAGGCCCCCTGCCCCGCCCTCCCCGAGCCGGCCCTCGATCAGGTTCACGTCGCCGAGGAGGCCCGCGACGTAGCGGGTGGCCGGGCGCTCGTAGAGCACGGCGGCCGGCCCGACCTGGACCAGCCGGCCCGCCGCCATCACGCCGATGCGGTCGGCGAGCACCATCGCCTCGGCGGGGTCGTGGGTGACGACCACGAAGGTGGTGCCGAGCCGGCGCTGGAGCGCCCGCAGCTCGCCCTGCGTCTCCTCCCGCAAGGCACGGTCGAGGGCGCCGAGCGGCTCGTCGAGAAGCAGCACCCGGGGTCGCTTGGCGAGCGCCCGGGCGAGCGCCACCCGCTGGCGCTGGCCCCCGGAGAGCTGGTCGGGCCGGCGGGCGGCCAGATGCTCGAGCTGGACGAGCCGCAGCATCTCGGCCACCCGGGCGGTGATCTCAGGCTCCGGCAAGCCCTCCCGCTCGAGCCCGTAGGCGATGTTCCTCGCCACGTCCCGGTGCGGGAACAGGGCATAGGACTGGAACATCATGTTGACCGGCCGGCGATGCGGCGGCACCCCGGCGAGGTCCTGCCCGTCGAGGAGGATCGTTCCGGCGCTCGGCTCCTCGAAGCCGGCGGTCATGCGCAGGAGCGTGGACTTGCCGCAGCCCGACGGCCCGAGCAGGCAGAACACCGCCCCGGGTTCGAGGTCGAGGTCGATGCCATCGACGGCGAGGTGGTCGCCGAAGCGCTTCGACACCGCCGCGAAGCGGAGGCGGCCGGTGGCGGGCGAGGTCGTGGAGGAGGCAGGCGTCGTCACGTCGTCCGGGCGGCGCGGGCGGGCGGGAGCCCGACATCTAGCCCGGGAAGGCGGCGTCCGGGAAGGGCCGCCGAGTGCGGGCCCGCCGCGCGTGAGCGAACAGCATCATTCCGCGGACGGAAAACACCTTGACCGTGGTAACGGTAATCTTCGCCGCCCTCGATCCTTCGAACCAAGGCCGGGTGCCGTAGCACCTTGCACTCTATCCGGAGCCGTGCATTGATGAGCGCCGACACGCGTCGATGCCGTTCACTGCGTCCAGGGACCTGAACGGCCTCCGCATCTCCTCCCGAGACGTGTCACAGACTTGGCGTCTCTCTCCGCGCGGGGAGGGGCGCCTTTGTCTGTGACGGCTGCGGTGCGTTCGGGAGCGCGGACCCGGTCGTTCGACCGCGAGCGACGCCATACCCTGCAGGTCGTTCCGGCGCCGATCCCGGCCGTGCCAAGCGCCCGACGCTCGACGCTCGACCGAAAACCACCGTCGCCTGTCGAGATTGGCCAGCCGCCGGTGCCGCGGCTCTCGCGGGCACCTCCGAACCCCCCCGCGACCACCCGTCCCCAACCCCCCCATACTCCCTTGGGGAACGACCCCACACTGGAACGGTTATTGGGTATGCCGCCCGGCCGATGGGCCGCGCGCTTCCTGAGCGCGCGCCGGTGCCGGGCCTCCTCACGATCGATGGCAGGCCCATGTTGAGCGAAAGCGGCTCCTCCGCCCCACCGGGGACGATTCCCGTCACCCTCACGGTCAACGGGCAGGAGCGCAAGCTCCAGGTCGCGCCCTGGACCACGCTCCTCGACCTGTTGCGCGAGGAACTCGACCTCACCGGCACCAAGAAGGGCTGCGACCACGGCCAGTGCGGCGCCTGCACGGTCATCGTCGACGGCAAGCGGATCAATTCCTGCCTGGCGCTGGCGGTGCAGAAGGACGGCGCCACGGTCACCACGATCGAGGGCCTGTCCTCGGGTGCCCTCCACCCGGTCCAGGCGGCGTTCGTCGAGCACGACGCGTTCCAGTGCGGCTACTGCACGCCGGGCCAGATCATGTCGGCGGTGGCGCTGATCGAGGAGGGCCGCGCCCGCTCCCGCGAGGAGATCCGCGAGCACATGAGCGGCAACATCTGCCGCTGCGGCGCCTATTCCAACATCGTCGACGCCGTCGAGGACGTACTGAAGCACAAGTCGTCCTCGTTCCGGGAGGCCGCGGAATGAACCGGTTCGACTATACCCGCGCCGGCACCGTGCAGGAGGCCGTGCAGGCCCTCGCGTCCGATCCGGCGGCGCGCTTCATCGCCGGCGGCACCAACCTCGTCGATCTGATGAAGTACAACGTCGAGCGGCCGGGGCGCCTCATCGACATCACCCGCCTGCCCCTCGACGAGATCGTCCAGCACGAGGGGGGCCTGCGCCTCGGCGCGCTGGTGCCGAACGCCACGCTCGCCTACGACCCGCTGGTCAACGAGCGCTATCCCCTGCTCGCGAGCGCGCTGCTCGCCGGCGCCTCGCCGCAGCTGCGCAACGCCGCCACCACCGGCGGCAACCTGCTCCAGCGCACGCGCTGCTACTATTTCTACGACGAGGGCACGCCCTGCAACAAGCGCGAGCCCGGCAGCGGCTGCCCGGCGATGACGGGCGTGAACCGCATCCACGCCATCCTCGGCGCCTCGGACAAGTGCATCGCCACCCATCCCTCCGACATGTGCGTGGCGCTGGCGGCCCTCGACGCCACCGTGCAGGTCGAGGGACCGGACGGCCGGCGCGCGATCCCCATCGGTGAGTTCCATCGCCTGCCGGGCGACCAGCCGCACATCGACACCACCCTGCGCCACGGCGAGATCGTGCTCTCGGTCGACCTGCCGGACGAGGACTTTTCGAAGCACTACACCTACCTGAAGCTGCGCGACCGGCTGTCCTACGCGTTTGCGCTCGTCTCGGTCGCGGCGGCGCTGGAGATGGACGGCGACACGATCCGCACCGCGCGCCTGGCGCTCGGCGGCGTCGCCCACAAGCCCTGGCGCAACGAAGAGGCGGAAAGCCGCCTCCAGGGCAGGCCCGCCACGCCGGAGACCTTCCGCGAGGCCGCGGACGTGATCCTGGCCGAGGCCCGGCCCTATTCCCACAACGCCTTCAAGGTCGAGCTGGCGCGGCGCGCCATCGTGCGGGGCCTGTCCCAGGCCGCCGCCGGCACGCCGCAATCCCAGACCGACAAGCGCATCGCGTAAGAGGACCGCCATGGCCACCCCCTCGCACTATGTCGGCACCGCAAGGAGCCGGCTCGACGGCCCCGCCAAGGTGACAGGCGCCGCCAGGTACGCCGCCGAGTTCACCGCCCCCGACCTCGCCCACGGGGTCGTGGTGTCGAGCGCCATCGCCAAGGGCCGCATCACCGCGATCGACACCAAGGCCGCCGAGGCGGTGCCCGGCGTCATCAAGGTGTTCACCCACGAGAACAAGCCGCGCACCGCCTGGCTCGACTACAATTACCGCGACCAGGTCGCGCCGCCCGGCTCGCCGTTCCGGGCGCTCAACGGCCCCGAGGTCGTCTATGGCGGCCAGCCGGTGGCGCTGGTGGTGGCCGAGAGCTTCGAGCTCGCCCGCCACGGCGCCAGCCTCGTCAAGGTGACCTACGAGGAGGAGGTGCCGAACACCGACCTCGCGAAGAACCGCGACGCGGCCTACGTGCCGCCGAAGAAGCGCTCGGGCATCAAGCCGCCGCCGGACCCGCGCGGGGACGCCGCGGGCGCCTACGACGCCGCGCCGATCCGCCTGCGCCACGAGTACAAGCAGGCGATCGAGCACCACAACCCGATGGAGCCGCACGCCTCGACGGTGGTCTACGAGGGCGAGGGCAAGCTCACCATCCACGACAAGATCCAGGGCGTGAACAACACGCAGGGCTACGTCTGCAGCGTGTTCAGCCTGAAGCTCGACGACGTGCGGGTGATCACCCCTTACGTCGGCGGCGGGTTCGGCTCAGGGTTACGGCCGCAATACCAGCTCTACCTCGCGGTCTCGGCCGCCCTCGACCTCAAGCGCTCGGTGCGGGTGGTGCTGACCCGCGACCAGATGTTCACCTTCGGCTACCGGCCCGAGACCTACCAGACCGTGGCGCTCGGCGCCGACCGGGACGGACGGCTCCAGGCGCTGACGCACGACGCGGTCGCCGGCACCTCGACCTTCGAGGATTACCAGGAGGCGGTCGTCAACTGGTCGGGCCTGCTCTACCACTGCCCTAACGTCACGCTCGACTACAAGCTCGCCAAGATCGACACCTACACCCCGTCCGACATGCGCGCGCCGGGCGCGGTGACGGGCATCTTCGCCCTCGAATGCGCGATGGACGAGCTGGCCTACGCCACCGGCGTCGATCCGCTGGAGTTGCGCCTGCGCAACTACGCCGAGCGCGACGAGGGCGAGGGCAAGGACTTCACCTCGAAGGCCCTGCGTGCCGCCTACGAGCAGGGCGCCGAGCGCTTCGGCTGGTCGAAGCGGAAGGCGGAGCCGCGCTCGATGCGCGACGGGCGCGAGCTCGTCGGCTGGGGCATGGCGACCGGCGTGTGGGAGGCGATGATGATGCAGTCGAGCGCGAGCGCCACGCTCACGCCCGACGGCAAGCTCGAACTCGCCTGCTCGACCGCCGATCTGGGGACCGGCACCTACACGATCCTGGCGCAGATCGGCGCCGACGCGCTCGGGCTGCCGCTCGACCAGGTCACCACCCGGCTCGGCGACACCGCGCTGCCCGAGGCGCCGCTCGCCGGCGGCTCCTGGACCGCGGCCTCCTCGGGCGCCGCCGTGCAGGCGGCCTGCCGCACGGTAGCGGAAAAGCTGTTCGGCTACGCCCGCGGCATGGCGGAGTCACCGCTTGCCAACGCCGATTTCGCCCACGTGACCTTCGCCGACGGCGAGATCCGGCTCCAGGGCGATCCCTCGCGCAAGGTCTCGATCACCGAGGCGATGCGGGCCGGCGGCGCCGAGACGGTCACGGCGACCGAGAAGGTCAAGCCGAGCATGCTCACCAACATGCGCTTCTCGGCCTACACCCACTCGGCGGTCTTCGCCGAGGTGAAGATCGACGAGGATCTCGGCGTGGTGCGGGTGACGCGGGTGGTGAGCGCCATCGCGGCCGGCAAGATCCTCAACCTCAAGACCGCCCGCAGCCAGATCCTCGGCGGGGTGGTGATGGGGATCGGCGCGGCGCTGGAGGAGGAGTCGATGCTCGACCACACCCTCGGGCGGATCATGAACCACAATCTCGGCGAGTACCACGTGCCGGTGAACGCCGACATCCACGACATCGAGGTGATCTTCGTCGACGAGCACGACGACAAGGTCAGCCCGCTCGGCGTCAAGGGCCTCGGCGAGATCGGCATCGTCGGCGCGGCCGCCGCGGTGGCGAACGCGGTGTTCCACGCCACCGGCAAGCGGGTGCGCGAGCTGCCGATCACCATCGACAAGATCATCGCCTGACCCATCTCACGCCGTGGAGACAGCAAGGGGCGGGGCCTTTCGGGCTTCCGCCCCTCGCGTTTGTGCACGGGGAGCAGTGCCCATGGACGTCAACAGCGTCACGGCCGGCGAGGTCGAGATCACCTACGAGGCCTCGGGGCCGGACATGGGCCAGCCGGTCCTCCTGCTGCACGGCTGGCCGGACGACCCGCGGACCTTCGACGGCGTGGTGCCCGTGCTGAACGCCGCCGGCTGGCGCACCATCGTGCCCTACTGGCGCGGCTGCGGGCCGACGAAGTTCCTGAACCCGGAAGGCCCGAAGACCGGCGAGACCGCGGCGCTCGCCACCGACATCCTCGGCTTCATGGATGCCCTCGGCTTCTCGCGCCTTCCGGTCGTCGGCCACGACTGGGGCGCGCGGGTCGCCTACATGCTCGCCGCGGCCCGGCCGCAGCGGGTGTCCTCGATCGCCGCCCTCTCGGTGCCCTGGGCGCCGGGCCGCATCGGCGTGCCGCCGCTGCCGCAGGTGCGCGCCTTCTGGTACCAGTGGTTCATGAACACCGAGCCGGGCGCCGCCTTCGTGCGCGAGAACCCGCTCGCCTTCGCCCGCGAGCAATGGGTGGCCTGGAGCCCGCCCGGGCCGTGGTTCACCGACGAGACCTTCGGCAAGACCGCCCCGTCGCTCCAGAACCCGGACTGGGCCGCCGTCACCCTCAACTTCTACCGCTCGCGCTGGGGCGCCGACGCGCCCGACCCGCGTTTTTCCGAGCTGCGGCAGGCGGCGGAGGCAGCGCCAAGCATCGCGGTGCCGACCCTGGTGATCCACGGCGCCGACGACACCTGCCTGCTCCCGGCCTCGTTCGCGGGCCAGGCGCAGCACTTCACCGGGCCGTACCGGCAGGTCGAGCTCGACGGCGTCGGCCACTTCCCGACCCGGGAGGCGCCGGACAAGGTGGCCGAGGCGCTGCTGACGCATCTGGGCGAGGTCGGGCAGCATTGAGGCGGGGTCATCCGCCGAAGGCAGCGGCAACGGCCTGAAACTTGCTGAACCTCTGCGTGTCTCGAGGCAGGGGAAGCCCGATGGAACCCGTCACGCTGCTCTCGTTCGCAGCCGCCTTCCTGGTCTTCGCCGCGAGCCCCGGGCCCGACAACATGACCATCGTCGCTCGCACCCTGTCGCACGGGCCGGCGGCGGGCCTCGCCTACGGCTTCGGCATGGTGGCCGGCATCCTGGCCGTGCTGATCCTCGCGGCGTACGGGCTCGCGGTGGTGGCGCAGGAGATGGGGGCGGCGATGACGGTCCTGCGGTACGCGGGCGCCGCCTACCTGGTCTGGGCCGGGATCCGGCTCTGGACCGCGGAGCCGGTGCTGCCGGCGGAGCGCGCGGGCGGCCAGCGTCCCGGCCTCGCGGCAAGCGCGCTGACCGGCTTTGCCCTCAACCTCGGCAACCCGAAGATGCCGCTGTTCTACGTCGCCCTGTTGCCGAACGTCGTCGGCGCCGCCCTCACCCCGGCGCAGGTCGGGATCCTCGCCGCCGTGATCCTGGCGGTCGAGGCCGTGGTGATCGGCGGGCACGTCCTCCTGGCCGGGCGGCTGCGGCGGACCTTGCGCACCCGCGCGGCGGTCCGGCGGGTGAACCGGGTCGCCGGCGGGGTCATGGTCGGCGCCGGGGTGGCGGTGGTCGCGGCGCGCTGAGCCGCTGTCCTTTTTCGTCCGCTTCCGGTCCGGACGCGGCCTTTCGGGATCCGGGGCGGCGCCTATCCTGGCGCCGTCCCAACCGTTAAGGATCAGGCCCATGCCGGACACCGCCCTCCTCGTCATCGACGTCCAGGAGTCCTTCCGCCACCGCCCCTACTGGGACGAGGCCGACCTCCCCCGCTTCCTCGATCGGACGCAGGCACTGATCGACGGTGCCGTGGCGCGAAACGTCCCCGTGGTGCAGGTCTTCCACGTCGAGGAGGAGGGGCCGTTCTCCCTCGCATCCGGCAATGTCCGCACCCTGGAGCCGCTGCGGCTTGCGCCCGACGCGGTGTTCCACAAGCGGCGCCACAGCGCGCTCGTCGGCAGCGGGCTCGACGTCTGGCTCAACCAGAACGGACTCCGCCGGCTGCTCGTCGCCGGCATCCGCACCGAGCAGTGCTGCGAGACCACCACCCGCCACGCCTCGGACCTCGGCTACGCGGTCGACTACGTCGCGGAGGCGACCCTGACCTTCGCGATGACCGACGCCGCCGGCCGGCGCTGGAGCGCCGACGAGATCCGGGCGCGCACCGAGCTGGTGCTGGCCGGGCGCTTCGCCCGCATCGCGACGGTCGCGGAGGCGCTTTCCGGGCCGGCCTCCCGCCTCGCGGCGTGAGCGCGCCGGCCGAGATCCCGGTCGTGGTGGTGTGCCCGCCGCGCACCCTGCTCCTCGACGTGGCCGGGCCGGTCGAGGTCCTGCGCAAGGCCAACCTGATCCAGGACCGGGTGCGGTTTCGCGTCAGCCATGTCGGGCCGCACCCCGAGGTCGCGAGCTCGATCGGGCTCGGGTTGTCCGGCCTGCGGCCCCTGCCCGCGCCGCTGCCGGAGGGAGCGACCGTGGTGCTCGCCGGCACGGCGGAGCTGGTGCTGGGCGATCCCCATCCCCCGGGCGAGCCCGAGCGGGCGGCCGAGGCGGCGATCGTCGCCTGGCTGCGGGACGCGGTCCGCCCGGGCCACCGCCTGGTCTCGATCTGCTCCGGCGCCCTGCTGGCGGCCCGGGCCGGGCTGCTGGACGGGCATGCCTGCACCACCCATCACGGGGCCTGCGCCGAGCTCGCGGCGCTGGCGCCCGCAGCACGGGTGCTGGAGGACCGGCTGTTCGTCGAGGACGGCGAGCGGCTGACCAGCGCGGGCATCACCGCCGGTATCGACCTGATGCTGCACCTGGTGGCGCGCCTCGTCGATCCGGCCTGCGCCGCGGCGGTGGCGCGCTACCTCGTCGTGTACCTGCGCAGGAGCGGCCACGACCCGCAACTCTCGCCCTGGCTGGAGGGGCGCAACCACCTGCACCCGGCGATCCATCGGGTGCAGGACGCGGTGAGCGCCGATCCGGCCCGGGCCTGGAACCTGGAGGCGCTGGCCGACATCGCCGCCACCAGCCCGCGCCACCTCTCGCGGCTGTTCAACCGCCATGCCGGGATGAGCCTGCCGAGCTACGTCAATGCCCTGCGGGTGGCCCTCGCCCGCGACCTCCTCGGCCGGACCCGCCTGGACATGGAGAGCGTCGCCGAGCGGGCGGGTTTCGCCTCGCCGCGCCAGCTCCGCCGGGCCTGGGGGCGCCTGCACGACCGCCCGCCGAGCGCGCTGCGGGAGGGGTAAGGTTTTCGAGCATTTTCCGACGAAGTGGAAACCGGTTCGTCGCAGAAAATGCTTCAAAATCAAAAACCTAGAGACCTTCACGATTGCAACGCGATCGTGAAGGCCTCTAGGCGAGCAGCGCGTCCCGGTCGAGCCCGAGCGCACCCGCCACCTCGGTCAGGGCCCGGTGCTCGGACGGGCTGATGCCCTCGAAATCGGCGACGTCGGCGGCGATCAGGAAGACGCTCTGGCGCTGCTCGGCCGGGCGCTCGGCCAGCGCCTCGATGAAGTGGATGTTCTGCATCCGCCCGGCGCGGGTGCGGGCGCGGCCGATCGCGTCGTAGAGCTCTTCCTCCAGCATCAGGCTGTCGTAGCCCTTCTCGAGGATCGGGTCGGCCAGCATGCCCTTCAGCGCCGCCTCGAACTCCGCACCCGCGACCTCGCCGTCGGCCACGATCACGTTGGCGCAGGCCGACACCGCGGCCCGCATCAGCGCGGCATCGCCCGCATAAGCCGTCACCGTCTGCTTGAACCGGCCGAAGGCCGCCTGAACGAGGCTCATCGGGCTCCCTTGTCTCGCGTGTCCGTCGCGGCCTGCTTAGCAAGCGCGGGGAGACGAGAAAATCGGCAGCCTGCCGCAGCGCAGCATGAACGGCCCGGAAGTTCCCCGCGGGTCACAGTTCCCGGCGCCTCAGAGTTCCTGCCGGACCTGAGCGTGGGCCAGGAGCGCGAACAGGCCGGTGCCGCCGACGACGTTGCCGACCAGGGCCGGCAGGATCATACCGCCGAAGACCTGGGCCGGGCCGGCCTCCCCGGCAAAGAGCAGCAGGAAGGCCTCCGCCGCGCCCGCCACCACGTGGGTGAAGTCGCCGAGCACGATCGCGAAGGTGACGGCGAAGACGATCCAGAACTCGCCCCCGCTCGATGCCGCACGCAGCCACGCCACGGTGGCGATCAGGAAGCCGGCCGGGATGCCCTGGAGCAGCATCTCGGACGGCGCCTTGTGCATCAGGCTCTCCCGCGACACGGCCAGCATCGCGTCGAGGAGACCTGCGCTCACCAGGTGGCCGTGGACGTTGAGCGCCGCCGCGGCGGCGGTGCCGGCGAGGTTGCCGAGGAGCACGATGCCCCACAGCCGGGCGGTGGCGGCGAGCGCCCGCCGGCTCGGCTCGGTGACGAGGGGCAGCACGGTCACGATCGTCTGCTCGGTGAAGAGCTGGAGCCGCCCGAGGATCACGATCAGGAAGCCGAGGGGATAGCCGAGCTGCGAGACGAGAGTGCGGGCCGCCATGTCGGCCGGCAGCTTGTGGTGCAGGGCGCCCTGCGCGATCACCGAGGCGGTGATCGCGATACCGGCCGCGACGCCGGACCAGAACAGCGAGCCGGCGGGGCGCGCCAGCTCCTCCCGTCCCTGCTTGCGCACCGCCTCGTGGACGACCGTGGCGCGGGGCGCCGAGCGATCCTCGATCTCGCCGCGCTCGCCTTCGTCCCGTTCCGCCATGATGATGCCGTGCCGCCTCTGGAGCGGGTTCGACGCGCGGCATCTGCCGCCGTTCCACGCCCTCCTCCGGCCGGTTGCGGGCGACTCGAGCGCTTCACGATCGCGTTGCAATCGCGAAGCGCTCGAGATCTTTAATTTTTGCCGCATTTTCTGCGACGAACCGGTATCCACTTCGTCGGAAAATGCTCTGAGCGCTGGCGTTATCCGTCGGGACGACCGGATCGAAGAACCGGAGCGGGAGGCAAGCGTGGATGCAGACGAGCACCGCACGGGGCGGGCCCTCGCCCGTCGGCCGTCCTCCGACCCGACCCTGCCGCCGCGGGCCCCGGCCGGGGCGACGCCCTCCGCCGCCCCGACCCGCCTGACCGCCCGGTTGCAGCGGGCCCACGCCGTCGCGGACCTGCGCGACCAGGCCGCGCGCCGGCTGCCGAAGGCGGTGTTCGACTTCATCGACGGCGGTGCCGAGGACGAGCGCACGCTTCGCGACAACGTCGAGGCCTTCGACGCCTGGATGCTGATGCCGCGGGTCGGCGTCGATGTCGGCACCCGCGACCTGTCGCGGTCGATCCTCGGCTACCCCTCCTCGTTGCCGATCATGATGGCTCCGACCGGGCTCGCCGGGTTCTTCTGGCCCGACGGCGAGGTGGCGGGGGCGCAGGCCGCCGCCAGGGCCGGCATCCCCTACTGCCTGTCGACCAACTCCGTCGGTTCGATCGAGCACGTGGCGGCGGGCGCACCCGGGGGCGAGCGCTGGTTCCAGCTCTACTTTCTGCGCGATCGGGAGTGGATGCAGGCGCTGCTGCGCCGGGCCGCCGCGTCGCGCTACCGGGTGCTGTGCCTCACCGTCGACCTCGCCGTGCAGGGACGGCGCGAGCGCGACCTGCGCAACGCCTTCACCATGCCGCTGCGCCCGCGCCTCTCCACCGCCCTCGACCTCGCCCGCCGCCCGGCCTGGCTCGCCGGCGCCGCCCGCTCGCGGCTGGGCTTCGGCAACTTCCAGGTCGCGGGCAGCGGCTTCACCAGCGTGGCGCAGCACGTCGCCTCGCTGTTCGACCCCTCGGCGAACTGGGACGACATCGCGCGCATCCGCGATCAGTGGCGCGGCCCGATGGCGCTCAAGGGTCTCCTGCACCCGGCCGACGCCGAGAAGGCGGTGGGACTCGGGATCGAGGCGGTGATCGTGTCGAACCACGGCGGACGCCAGCTCGACGACGTGCCGGCGGCGATCGCGGCGCTCCCCGAGGTGGCCGAGGCGGTGGGGGCCCGCGCCGAAATCATCCTCGACGGCGGCGTGCGCCGCGGCACCGACGTGATCAAGGCGCTGGCGCTCGGGGCCACCGCGTGCAGCCTGGGCCGGCCGTTCCTGTGGGGCCTGTCGGCCGGCGGGACCGAGGGCGTCTCGCGGACGATCGAGATCTTCCGGGGCGAACTCGACAACGCCATGACCCTGCTCGGGACGCCGACGCTCGAATCCATCACGCGCGACCACGTGCGGGCGCGGCGGGGTGGAGGGTGGTGAGAGGGAAGCTCGATGCTTCCACGAACACACCCGGTACAGTCCGAGCTTCTCGTACCTCCTTCACAAGTTATCCCATCCACCCGGACCACGCTGCCGCTCCTCACGCCGCGTGCCGCCCCGCCTCCGCGCCGAAATGCCCGATATAGCGCTTGGCGATGGCCTCGACGGGGAGCACCACGAACACGTCGGTAGTGCCGAACTGGTGATCGACCACCGCGCCGTCGCCGAAGGTGGCGCCGACCCGCAGATACCCCTTGATCAGCGGCGGCAGGGCCTGGAGGGCGGCCTTGGGGTCGATCGCCTCGCGGTTGAGGCGGTCCATGGCGACGTGGCGGCCCGGGAGCGCGCGGGCGCGCCAGCCCTCGGGGGCACGGGCGAAGTGGTGCAGGAAGCTCAGGGGGAGCGCCAGGCGGTCGGGATCGGTGCCCTCCAGGCTGGCGCAGCCGAGCATCGCGTCGATGCGATGGTGCAGCACGTAGGTCCAGATGCCGTGCCACAAGAGTTCGACGGTGCGCTTGGTGCGGTAGGGCTTGAGCACGCAGGAGCGGCCGAGCTCCAGCAGGCGCTTGCCGGCATTGGCCTCGAGCACCGGGCCGAGATCGTACTCGCCGGCGGTGTAGAAACCGAAGTTCCGGTCGGCCTGCTCCTGGCGCAGCAGCCGGTAGGTGCCGACGACCCGGGGCTTGGGCTTGCGGAAGGGCTTCTGTTCCTGGGCGGCGTGGTCGATCACCAGGAGGTGGTCGCAGACCGGGTCGTACTCGTCGGCGTCGCGGCGCTTGAGCATGGCGAGGCCGGTCGGGATCGCCGCCATCTCCTCGTAGAACACGCGGTAGCGCAGGCGCTGGGCCCGCTTGACCTCCTTCGGCGTCGTCGCGAGGCGCACCTCGAGGGAGCCGATGCGGCCGAGCACCGGGTCGAGGCCGGGCGTCTCGAAGTGTTTCAGGCGCGGGAACAGGCGCGCGGGCTGGCCGAACCCCTTGAGGTGGATGCCGCCCTCCGCGGCGCGGCCGATGAGGCGCGCGAGGGGAATGCCGGGCGGGACATCGCGGCCGTCGCCGGCCGGGCCGCGGGTGAGGAACGGAACCATGATCGAGGCATCCCGTGCGGCGCCGACCGATCCGGCACCAGGAGGGCTGGAGCGCCCTCACGCGGCGACAAGACACCACGAAACCCCGCACGGGAATATGACAGGGGTTTACAAAGAGTCACAGTCGGTTGGCGGGGCGGTGCCGCCCCGCCGCGCAAAAGCTCAGACGAACTGGCTCAGCCCCGGGACCGAGCCGACTATCGGCCCCATTACGTCCTCGCCGGCCTTCTCGCGGCCGTAGGCGAACAATTCGCGGCCGAGCGGCTGCATCTGGCCCATCGGCACGCCGGCCGACATCAGCTTCTGGCCGAGCGCCATCACGCCGCCGCCCATCATGCCGCCGAGCATGCCCATCAGGCCGCCGCCGCCTTCGCCGGGGCCGCCGTCGCCGGACTGGGCGATCGCCGCGTCGGCGCCCGGCATCGCGGCGATGAGCTTATTGACTTCCTCGGGCGGGCCTTCCTTCCGGAGGAAGGCCAGGATGAGCCCGATCGCCTTCTGGGCCGTGGTCGCGTCGAGTCCCGTGGCCTGCGTCACCCGGGCAACAAGCTCTTCCATCGTGGTCTCCCGCTCCTCGGCTTGAGCCGTCCGGCCCGCCGCCGGGCGGTCTTCGGCGAAGGGCGCCGGGAAATCAAGGCGCGGCGGCGAAACCGAGGGCTTCCGGCGTTGACAGGCGCCGCCGTTACCCGTTAACGGTGCCATCTGGCGCGCGGACTGCACGGTCCGCGCGCCGTCGCGTTCGCGATGGTCCTTCCGGACCTCCGAGCGTCAACTGTCAAAAAGACGACCCCGGCGCAGCGCCGGAGGCCGGATGGAACACGGACGAGAACGATGTTCGCAGTGATCAAGACCGGCGGCAAGCAGTACCGCGTCGCCGCCAACGACGTCATCACGATCGAGAAGCTCGAGGGCGAGGCCGGCACCGCGGTCACCTTCGGCGAGGTGCTGCTGTTCACCGACGGCGCCGGCGCGACCCAGGTCGGCGCCCCGCTGGTCTCCGGCGTCAGCGTCGCCGGCGAGATCGTGAAGCAGGCCCGCGGCCCGAAGGTTATCGCCTTCAAGAAGCGCCGCCGCCAGAACTCGCGCCGCAAGCGCGGTCACCGCCAGGACCTCACCGTGGTCCGCGTCACGGGCATCAGCGCCGCCTAAAGCTGGCTGCGAGCCCTTTTTCCAGAATCCAGGAGTTAGCCCCATGGCTCACAAGAAGGCAGGCGGTTCGTCCCGCAACGGTCGCGATTCGGCCGGTCGTCGTCTCGGCGTGAAGAAGTTCGGCAGCGAGGCCGTCATCGCCGGCAACATCATCGTGCGTCAGCGCGGCACCAAGTGGCATCCCGGCGTCAACGTCGGCATGGGCACCGACCACACCCTGTTCGCGCTCACCGACGGCAAGGTGCAATTTATTACCAAACGAGGCCGCGCCTTCGTAACGGTCGTCGCCAACGACGCCGCCCCGGCCCTGGAGGCCGCAGAGTAACCCGACGGAGCCAGTGACGAGGGAGCTCCGCCGGTGTCCCCACACCGACCCGGCGACTCCTGCTCATCTCAGGCCTGAAAACGGCCTAGCTCCGAGCGAGAACCGAAGGGAAGGTGGGGAACCACCTTCCCTTTCGTCGTTCTCGTAACCGCGCCCGAGCGGGAGGCTCTGGGTTCGGATCGGAGTCAGGCGATGTATCCCGACCTCACCCGCGACGATGTCTTCCGGCTCGAAACCCGGAGGCTGTGGCTGCGCTGGGCCCGCCAGGCCGACGCGCAAGCCCTCGTCCGATTCGCCGGTGAGAAAGCCGTAGCCGGGATGACCGCCCGTATTCCGCATCCGCTCGATCCGCCGACCGTGGACAGGTTCATCCTCGACTCGCGGCAGGCCAACGCGGATGGGCGGGCGCTCGTCATGGCGATCACGCCGCGGCGCCAGCCGACCCAGGCGATCGGCGTGGTCAGCATCGAGCCCGATCCGGAAGGCGGTGCCCCGCATCTCGGCTTCTGGCTCGGCACGCCGCACTGGGGCCAGGGCCTGGCCACCGAGGCCGCGCGGGCGATGATCGACGCCTTCTTCGCCTATACCGAGGGCAGCGAGCTCGCCTCCTCGGCGCGGGTGGTCAACCCGGCCTCGCGGCGGGTGCTGGAGAAGTGCGGCTTCGCCTCGGTCGGTTCCGGCCTGCAGGCCTTCCCGGCCCGGGGCGGCGTGTTCCCGGTCGACCGCTTCCGGCTCGACCGGCGGGCCTGGGACAGCCTGAAGACCTGGCACGCCGCGGGCCTCGTCTTCGAGCGTCACGATCGGCCGGAATGCCGGGTCGTCGCCTGATCTGATACACTCTCGGCGGCCGGGCCCCTCCCGGCCGCCCTTCCCTTTTCTGGAGTTCTGTCCCGTGAAGTTCCTCGACGAGGCCAAGGTCTACGTCCGCTCGGGAGACGGCGGCGCCGGCTGCGTCTCGTTCCGGCGGGAGAAGTTCATCGAGTTCGGCGGGCCCGACGGCGGCGACGGTGGCCGGGGCGGCGACGTCTGGATCGAGTGCGTCGAGGGGCTGAACACCCTGATCGACTACCGCTACCAGCAGCACTTCAAGGCGCGCAAAGGCGAGCACGGCTCGGGCCGCAACCGCGCCGGTGGCAAGGGCGAGGACGTGGTGCTGAAGGTGCCCGCCGGCACCGAGATCCTGGCGGAGGACCGCGAGACCCTCATCGCCGACATGACCACGGTCGGCCAGCGGGTGCGGCTCGCCAAGGGCGGCAACGGCGGCTTCGGCAACGCCTACTTCACCACCTCGACCAACCGCGCCCCGAAACACGCCAATCCGGGCCTCGAGGGCGAGGAGCACTGGCTCTGGCTGCGCCTCAAGCTCATCGCGGACGCGGGCCTCGTCGGGCTGCCCAACGCCGGCAAGTCGACGTTCCTGGCGACCGTGACGGCCGCCAAGCCTAAGATCGCCGACTACCCCTTCACCACCCTGCATCCGGGCCTCGGCGTCGTGCGGGTCGACACCCGCGAGTTCGTGCTCGCCGACATCCCGGGCCTGATCGAGGGCGCGCACGAGGGCGTGGGCCTCGGCGACAAGTTCCTCGCCCATGTCGAGCGCTGCCGGGTGCTGCTTCACCTCGTCGAGGGCACGAGCGAGGATGCGGGCGCGACCTACCGGCTGGTGCGCACCGAGCTCGAGGCCTACGGCAACGGCCTGGATGAGAAGCCGGAGGTAGTCGCCCTGTCGAAGGCGGACGCCCTCGATCCCGAGACCCTGGCGCTCCAGGTCGAGCGGCTGGAGGCGGAGACCGGCCAAAAACCCCTGATCCTGTCCTCGGCGACGCGGCAGGGCGTGACGGAGGCCCTGCGCACCCTGATGGCACGGATGGACGAAGCGGCGGCCGAGGCGCCGGTGGAGCGGGCGGCCTGGCAGCCTTGAGCGGAGTGCGCGTGCCGCGGTAGTCTTCGCACAGTCGGGAGACGCCCCATGGCCGAGCCTCTGATCATCGACAGCGACGAGACGCTGCGGCTCGCCCGGCGTCTCGCGGAGCGTCTCGGAACCACGCCGGGCGATGCAGTCGCGCAAGCGCTGCGAGCGTATGACGAGATGCCGGCGGCGGTACGTGCCTTCGCCGAACGACGACCGCCGGTTGGCGATCAGGCAGCCCTGATCGCGAGAATCATGGCGTACGCCGCGGCTGCACGATCCGAGCTTCCGACCGGGACGAATTCCGACCATAGCGATCTTTACGATGACGATGGCCTGCCGCAATGATCGCGGTTGATACGTCCGCGCTGCTGGCCATAGCCTTCGGTGAGCCGGAGGCAAAGTCCTTCCTCGACACGCTGGTGCAATCCGATTGGGTCCTGGGAGCGCCGACGGCTCTCGAAGCCCATATCGTCATCGTGCGCCGCGGTTCGGCCTCCGCGATCCAGGCCCTCCGGGAACTCATGACGCTGCCGCGCCTGTCACTTCTTCCGTTCACACCGGCGCACGCCTTCATCGCAAGGCAAGCCTTCGATCGCTACGGAAAGGGAATGGGGCACCCCGCGTCCCTGAACTTTGGCGACTGCTTGTGCTACGCGATCGCCAAGCGCGACGACCTTCCTCTGTTGTACAAGGGGAATGACTTCAGCAGGACCGACCTCGTGCCCGCCGTGAGCGTGCGGCCGTGATCCACACCCTCGACCAGGCTCGCCGCGTTGTCGGGTCGGCTCCGGCTCTCTTGGCCGTAAGGATGGCCGCGGCGTAACAACCCGGATCGCAACGGAGCGGCCGATGGCGAAGCGTCCAATCATCGATTCCCGCGACATCGCCGAGCGGACGGCAGAGTGTCTCGAGACGACGTCCGCCGACGACGTCACGCGCCCGTGCCACGAATCCGAAGCGCAAGCCGCCGCGAAAGCGTCGCTCACTCCCGCCCAGCGGGAGCAATACGATGCCCTGCGCGGCCTGGTCAGTGACGGTGCCCGGTACCGGTGGCCCGGCGCCACCTCGGATCACTCCGACTTCTACGACGAGAACGGGCTGCCGACGTGATTGCCCTCGACACGCCCGCGCTCCCGTGACACTCGGCGCCATGCTCACTCACCCCGCGCCCCGCCCGCCCGAGACCCCCACCCTCGACCAGTTCCGCCGCGTCGTCCTGAAGGTCGGCTCGGCGCTCCTCGTCGACCGGGCGCGGGGGCGGCTGCGGCATGCCTGGCTGGCGGCGCTCGCCGAGGACATCGCCGACCTGCACGGGCGCGGGGTCGACGTGCTGGTGGTCTCCTCTGGCTCGATCGCGCTCGGGCGCACCGTTCTCAACTTCGCTCCCGGCCCCCTGCGGCTGGAGGAGAGCCAGGCCGCCGCCGCGGTGGGGCAGATCGCGCTCGCCCGGCACTGGTCGGAGGCACTCGCCCATCACGGCATCGTCGCCGGCCAGATCCTGGTGACGCCGCAGGATACCGAGGAGCGCCGGCGCTACCTCAACGCGCGCGCCACCACCCTCAAGCTCCTGGAGGAGCGCGCCGTCCCGGTCGTCAACGAGAACGACACGGTCGCGACCTCGGAGATCCGCTACGGCGACAACGATCGGCTGGCCGCCCGGGTCGCCACGATGATCGGCGCCGACCTCCTGGTGCTGTTCTCCGACATCGACGGGCTCTACACCGCCCCGCCGGCGAGCGACCCGACGGCCGAGCACCTGCCGGTGATCGCCCGGATCACCCCGGAGATCGACGCCATGGCGGGCGGCCCCGCCTCGGAGCTGTCCCGCGGCGGCATGCGCACCAAGGTCGAGGCGGCCAAGATCGCGGTCGCGGGCGGCACCCACATGATGATCGCCGACGGGCGGGTGAAGAACCCGCTCAAGGCGGTGGCCTCGGGCGCGCGCTGCTCGTGGTTCCTCGCCGGCTCGACGCCGGGCGCCGCCCGCAAGACCTGGATCGCCGGTTCGCTCGAGCCGCGCGGCACCCTGACGATCGATGCCGGAGCGGCGCGCGCGCTCCAGGGCGGGGCGAGCCTGCTGCCGGTCGGCGTAACGCGGGTCGAGGGCAGCTTCAGCCGCGGCGACGCGGTGACGATCCGGGCCGGCGACGGGGCGGTACTCGGCCGCGGCCTCGTCGCCTACGACAGCGACGATGCGGCCCGCATCCTCGGACGATCGAGCCGGGAGATCGAGGCAGTCCTCGGCTATCCGGGCCGGGCCGCCATGGTGCACCGGGACGATCTCGCCCTGGTGGGCGACTGAGCGGGAGCCTCGGAGGATCTTTGGAGACATGCAGCCTCCGGAGTACTCCTTGGCTCTGGAGCACCGCCCGGTCGCGCTGCAATCGGGCAGTGCTCCAGGTCTTTGATGTTGCGGCATTTTCTGAGACGGACCGATATCCACCCCGTCGGACAATGCTCTGGCGAGATGGCCGCGGGGGGCTGAGGGACCATGCAGGACGATCCGGCCGGGCGCATCCTCACCATCCACGAGCCCCGGGCGGTGCCGTGGCTCAGCGTCGCCCTCGGCTTCGGGCCGATGCTGCCCTTCGTCGCCGGTGCGGCCGCGTCCTGGACGCTCGGCGGCGAGCCGGGACAGGTGGCGGTCATGCTGACGCTGCTCTGGGCCTGCGCGATCCTGCTGTTCTTCTCCGGGGTCCGCCGCGGCGTCAGCTTTCGCACCGAGGGCGGCGCGACGGTGGCGCAGATCGCCACGATGCTGGCGCTGTTCGTCCTCGGCTTCAGCGCCCTGCTGGCGGTGGCCCTGAGCCGTACCGGCCTCGCCGCGGCCCTCCTGATCGCCGGCTACGGCGCGGTCGCCGTGCTCGATCCGATCGCCGCCCGTCGCGGCGAGGCGCCACTGTTCTTCGCGCGCCTGCGCCCGGTTCAGATGCCCCTCGCGATCGCGAGCCTCGCGGCGATCCTGGTTCTGGTCGCGCGGGCGTGAGGCCTCACTCGACTGCGTTGGGGGTGACGATGTTCCCGGTGCCGTTGTCGGCATCGTCGAGGCTGCTGCCGAACGGATAGCCGGCATCCTCGCCGCAATTGAACCCCCAACCATTGCGGGAATTCACCACGACCGGCGCGGCCTGGAAGAAGGCGCGCGTGAGGAAGGTGTTGCCGGTGATCACGTTGTCGGATGGGGTCTGGTGGCGCACCGTGCCGCCCTCGCCGCAATTGCGGTAGAGGCGTACGCCCCCCTGGCCGCGCAAGGAGAAGCGGTTGCCGGTGATGCGGTTCCGCGCCGAGCCGTCGACGGCGACGAGTTCGCGCCCCGTCTCGGTCTCGATGCTGGTGTCCTCGATGCGGTTCTCGGCGCTCTCGGCGTCGAGGTAGAGTGCCGTCGAGACCGAGCGGCCGGCGAGCCGCGAGTTCCGGAGCGTGATCCTGGTGACGCCGGGGCCGAGATAGAGCGGGATCGGTCCGGCGGCGACGATGGTAGTGCCCGTGATCGTCACGTCGGTCGGTGCGGCGGCTTGCGCTCGGGCGGTGTGGCCGGGCAAGCGCGAGGAGTCGCGCAGGAGCGGGCCCTGCCCGTTCTCGGCCATGCCCCAGATTCGGACGTGGCCGAAGACCGTGCAATCGCGGATGCGGATACCGGTGGGGCGGTCCCAGCCCTCGCCGGGGCGGGCCGGCGGCCGGGAGCGGATGGCGATCGTGTAGGCGCCGAGATACGCCGCCTCGCCGGGACGGCCGAGGCTGGCGCCGGCGCAGTCGAGCGTGAGGCCGGAGGCCGCCGCGCCCTCGATCACGATGCGCTTGCGCACCCGGTCGCCCGGCGCGAGGCGCATGGAGCAGGTGAGCGCGACCTCGTCGTCCCCGGCCGTCGGCGGGGCGAGCAGGCGCGCCCGGGTGGCCGCATCGCAGGGCGTCGTTGCGGCCTGGTGCACGAGCGCCGGTGGTTCGGGTGGCAGCGGGGCGAGCAGCATCGGGTCGATCACGCGAAAACGGGCGAGACCCGCGAGGGCCCGCCCGTTTGCGACATCATACGACGTTCGATCGATCGTTCCAGGCGATCCCTGCAGGATCGCGCCGCCGCGATGCGGAAGTCGGCTTCGCTCAAGCGCCGCACGAGCCGGCGATACAAGATCCGGACGCGATCTTCCGGGTCTCGTATCACGACGGGCTCCGGGACGGTGCCTACCAGCGCCCGCTGCCCGCAGAGTGCATGCTGCGCTCGACGGCGGCGAGAGCGCTGGCCTCGGCCTTGGCTTCCGTCGGATGCGGGCGATCGGAGCGCTCGATCAGCTTGCCGTTCCGGCGGATGGCCCACTGGTACTGGCCGGCCGGCTTCGTGATGGGGGAGATTTCGATGGTGTAGGGAGTGGAAGTGTTGTCTGCCATGACGCCCATATAGGGGTTGGGCGACGGCCTTTCCACCCCGCACTTGCCGTTCCACCTCGCACTTCGCGCGAGGTGCGCGACGACTGCATGGCCGGTGCGTGCACGGCGATGTGATCCCTGGCCTCGCCGCGCGAGGGAGGAGGCGGGGCGCAAGACCTGCTATCCTTCGGCACCTGCTATCCTTCGGTACCTGCTATCCTTGGGCCGGCGAGGCACGAGCGAGGAGCCCCGATGTCGTCACCCGTCGCGCCGGCCGAGGCGCCGGCCCGCCCGCTGATCCGGGGTGGTGGCATGCCCCCCTTCCGGGCCCGCTTCTGGCTCGTGGCGCCGGCCGTCGGGGCGCTCGCGGGCCTCCTCTACGGCGCGGTCTTCGGCGTCGAGCCGCTCGTCGCGGCGATCCGGGGCGTCTTCATCGGCGCGCCGCTGATGCTCTACGAGCGCGGCCTGATGCTCCGGCGCTGGCGCGCCCTGACGCGCCGGGCCGCGACCCCGGTCTTCGCCGTCGCGACGCTGGCGACCTACGTCGCGATGATCGTCCTCGGCAACGCGGTGGCCGGCACCGTCCTCCACCGCGGCTTCGGCGTCATGGCCGACGGGCGCAGCGCGATGATGATGACGGAGACGGGCTTCGCCTACGCGCTCGGGATCTCGGCGCTCGCGACCTTCGTCTTCCGCGTCCGCGACCTGATGGGGCCGCGCGTCTTCGCCAGCCTGCTGGTCGGCCGCTACCACCGCCCGATCACCGAGGAGCGCATCTTCCTGTTCCTCGACGTGGCCGGCTCGACCCGCTTCGCCGAGGAGCACGGCGACCTCGCGGCCCAGAGCTGGCTCGGCGCCATCTTCGCGGCTCTTGCCCTGCCGGTGCACCGCGCCCGCGGCTCGATCGACGACTATGTCGGAGACATGGCCCTGGTGAGCTGGTCGATCGACAAGGGCACGCGGGACGCGGCCTGCCTGCGCTGCGTGTTCGACGTCATGCGCACGATCGAGGCCGACGCGGAGGGCTGGGTGGCGCGGTTCGGCGCGGTGCCGGCGTTCCGCGCCGCGCTCCATTGCGGCCCGGTGGTGACCGCGGAGATCGGCCTGGAGCGGCGCAAGATCGCGTATTTCGGCGACGCCCTGAACACGACGAGCCGGCTTGAGGGGCTGGCCAAGGAACTCGATGTCCCGGTCATCGTCTCGGGCGACCTCCTCGATCGCCTGGGGGGCCTGCCCGCGGACCTGCGCGCGACGGATCTCGGCCTGCGCCCGGTGCGGGGCCGCAAGGAGCCGCTGCGGATCGCGGCGGTACGGCAAGCGGGGACGCAGCGGAGACGCTGACGACCCGCCGCTATCGGCTCAGACGCCGTTTCGCCCCGCCGCATCGCTCGGGAGCCGCGCAGCGAAGGCCCGGAGGGCCGGGACGAACGCCGCTTACGCCCGAGCCAACCGATCTCCCGGGGCCACGCCGTTCAGGATGTCGATGCCCGTGAGTGACGGATCTCGGCTCGCGGCCGTCAGGTCCCGCCGGCCGGAAAAGTCCGCGTGAACTCCCGCCCCTCGGTGTCCTTGGCCGCCACCGTCACCGGCTCGGCCCTGCCGGCGAAGGAGAAGCGAAAGGTCGGATCCTCGCTGATCGAGATGCCGCCGGTCATCGAGAAGAGCGGCGTCTCGCCCTGGCGCACGCTCAGCGATTCGACGAACCAGGCCGGGGTGTAGAGCCGCGTCACCTGGTCCATCTGCAACCCGGAATAGTTTGGGTGGCGGACCTGCACCTGTGCCTCGCCGCGCTCGGCGAAGGTGCGGAAGCGCATCTCGCCGAGATGGGCCTTGGCCTCGGCCGGATCCTTGACCGCCGGCGCAGAGCAGCCGCCCGCCGCCTTGACGTAGGCCTTGGTCATGTAGAGCCCGCCATCCTCGGTCTCAGCGATGGCGCGGACGTAGGAGTAGGAATTGACCCGGATGCGGGTGGAGAGGTCGAACCGGCGCTGGCCCGCCGCGAACCGGATCGTGCCGACCACCGGCGAGGGGTTCTCGTCCACCACCAGGGTCAGGCTCTTCACCCGGCGGGGATCCCCCTCGGGCAGGGCGATCCGCAGGGTCACCGGCACGATGGCCGCATCCTCGGCGCGCTTCGGGGCCTCCAGGCTCACGAGCCCGGCGCCGTCCCGGATCGGGCGCTCGCCGAGGACCGAGGGGCGCAGCTCATTCCAGGTGGTCTCGGGCCGCTCGTCCTGCGCCGCGGCCGGACCTGCCAGCACCGACACCAGGCTCAAGGCCGCCAGCACTCTCATGACGCTCTCCCGGATGCCGGGCCCTTCGGGCCTCTCGTGCTGCGCCCAATGTAGAGGACGGGGTTGCCCCAAACCAGGATGAGCCCCTGGCGACGTGCGATTCCGGGCCTCGTCTCGCCGGATGGTGATCGGCCGGGCCGCCGTTGCGCGCCGGCGCCCGCCGGCCTATCCCGGGGGCGGTCCCGAAGGATTGCCGCCCTTGCCCGCACTCGCCACCCTGTTGCCGGATCTCGGCCGCCGCACCCTGGTGATGGGCATCCTGAACGTCACCCCCGACTCGTTCTCGGATGGTGGCTGCTTCCAGGACCTCGACGCGGCGCGAGCCCAGGCCGCGCGCCTCGTCGAGGAAGGCGCGGCGCTCCTCGACATCGGCGGCGAGTCGACCCGTCCCGGCCACGTGCCGGTACCGGCCGAGGAGGAGCAGGCCCGCGTGCTGCCGGCGATCCGCCTGCTCGGCCCCGCCCTCCCCGTCCCGATCTCGATCGACACCTACAAGGCCTCGACCGCCGAGGTGGCGCTGAAGGCCGGCGCGCGCATCGTCAACGACGTCTGGGGCCTGCAGCGCGATCCCGAGATCGCGCAGGTCGCGGCCCATCACGGCGCGCCGGTGGTGGTGATGCACAACCGCGAGACCGTCGATCCGAGCCTCGACATCCTCGACGAGATGCGGGCCTTCTTCGAGCGCTCGCTCGCCATCGCCCGCCGGGCCGGCATCCCTGAGCGCGACATCGTGCTCGATCCCGGCATCGGCTTCGGCAAGAGCTGGGAGCAGCACCTGGAGGCCCTGCGGCGCCTGCCCGAGTTGCGGACGCTCGGTTTCCCGCTCCTCGTCGGCGTGTCGCGCAAGTCGGTGCTCGGGCGCATCCACAACGCCGCCACCGCCCCGGCCGAGCGGCTGTTCGGCTCGATCGCCGCCCACGTCGCCGCGGCCTCGCTCGGCGCCGACATCGTGCGGGTCCACGACGTGCGCCCCCACGTCGAGGCCTGCCAGGTGGTCGACGCGATCACCCGCCCCGCTTCCCGCACCGGAGCCTGACCGGGTGGACCGCATCCTGATCCACCGCCTCGCGGTGTTCGCCCGCCACGGCGTGCTGCCGGAGGAGGAGGTGCTCGGCCAGCGCTTCTACCTCTCGCTAGAGGCCCGCCTCGACCTGCGCGAGGCCGGCACCCGCGACGACATCGCCGCCACGGTGAGCTACGCCGAACTCGCGGCGCTTGCCCACCGCATCGCCACGGAGCGCCGCTTCAGGCTGATCGAGGCCCTGGCCGAGACGATCGCGCGGGAAGGGCTCGCCGCCTTCCCGGCAATCGACAGCCTGACCGTCCGGATCGACAAGCCGGGCGCCCCGGTGCCGCTGGTGCTCGACGGCGTCGCGGTCGAGGTCACGAGGACGCGCCGTGTCTAGAGGACCTTTGGCTGAGGCCTATCTCGGGCTCGGCAGCAATCTCGGCGACAAGGCCGCGATGCTCGACGCCGCGGTCGCGGCGCTCTCCGCCACGCCCGGCCTCGCGGTGACGGCCCGCTCGCGCAACTACCGCACCCCGCCCTGGGGCGACACCGACCAGGACTGGTTCCTCAACGCCGCGGTCGGCATCGAGACGGCGCTTCCACCCCACGCGCTGCTGGAGGCCTGCCTCTCCGTCGAGACGCGGCTCGGCCGGGTGCGCGAGCGCCATTGGGGCCCGCGGGTGATCGACATCGACGTGCTGTTCTATGCCGGCGCCACGGTCTCCGACGAGCGCCTGGTGCTGCCCCACCGCTTCCTGCGCGAGCGCGCCTTCGTGCTGGTGCCGCTCGCCGAGATCGCGTCGGACCTGGTGATCGGCGGGGAGACGGTGGGAGAAGCGCTGGCGCGGCTCGACCGGAGCGGGATCGAGCCGGTGGACGATCCCGTTTAGCACGCCCTCTCCCGGACGACTGTAGCGTCAGCGGAAGGAGATCCGCGATCCAGCGCAAGGATTTGCCGCGAAGCGGCTCCGTATGCTGCACCGTTGCAGACACAAGGGCGCTTCGCGACTTCTCGTGCTGGTTTCCGGATCTCCTTCCGCTGACGCTGCAGTCGTCTGAAAAAAGGGGGTGCGGTGTCGGGAAATCTCAAACCGACCGCGTGATCCCCCCATCGACCCGCAGGTTCTGCCCGGTGATGTATCCCGCCCCCTCGGAGGCCAGGAACGACACGACGGCGGCGATCTCCTCCTCGCGGCCGTAGCGGCCCATCGGGATGCGCTCGCGGATGCCCGGCTTCTCCGGCAGGCTGTCGATGAAGCCCGGCAGGATGTTGTTCATCCGCACGTTGTCGGCGGCGTAGCGGTCGGAGAAGAGCTTGGTGAAGGCGGCGAGCCCCGAGCGGAAGACGCCGGAGGTCGGAAAGGCCTGCTCGGGCTCGAAGGCCGCGAAGGTCGAGATGTTGATGATGGTGCCGCCGCCCTGACGCTGCATGATCGGCGCGACGAGGCGGGTCGGGCGCACCACGTTGAGGAAGTAGACCTCCATCCCCAGGGTCCAGTCCTCGTCGGTGAGGTCGAGGAGCGGGCCCTTGGGGCCGTGGCCGGCGCTGTTGACCAGCACGTCGACCCGCCCCCAGAGCTCCATCACCCGCTCGACGAGGCGGGCGAGGTCTTCCGGCGACCGGTTCGAGCCCGTCACCCCGAGCCCGCCGAGGGATTCGGCCAGCGCCTCGCCCTTGCCCGACGACGACAGGATCGCGACCTTGAGGCCGTCCGCCGCCAGTTTGCGGGCAGCCGCCGCCCCCATGCCGCTGCCGCCGGCGGTGACGATGGCGACGCGCGCTTCACTCGTCTCGTGGCTCATGGACGCTCCTTCCAATTCCCAGGCCCGCATGAATGCCACGGGCGGGAATGGGCGTCACGGCGCCGCCGGGCTCGCCCGTTCCAGCGGCAGGCCGGCCTCGGCCCAGCCGTCGGTCCCGTCCGGGTACCAGTGGACGTGGCGATAGCCCAGCGCCAGGGCGCGCCGGGCGGCGTTCCACGACATCCAGCAATCGCGCTGGCAGAACAGCACCACGGGTTTCTCGACGCTGCCCTCGGTGGCCGCCGCGAGGCCGCTGCGCAGATAGGCTTCGGTCGGGGGCGCGAGCGCCCCGTAGCCGGTATTCGGCAGCCAGTGGGCGTGCGGGATGCTGTCGTGGGGCGCGTCGCGCCAGATCGTGCCGGGCGGCAGGGTGGTGGGCCGGGGCGGGCGCGGCAGCACGTCGACGAAGGCGGCGCCCGCCCGCCACAGCCGCTCGGCCTCCGACGTGGTGACGACCGTTGCACCCCGCAGGGTGGCGGGCGTCGGGCTGCGGTAATCCGCCTCGCGGTAGCCGTCGGGCTCCGGCGGCGAGGCCCTGGCGACGGTCGCGGCCAGCAGCAGAATCGCGACCGCGAGCCCCCGCCTCACGGCTTGGCGTCCGCGGGAAGGAGCCGGTTCTCCTCCTCGTCGAGGAGCGGCACCGCGTAGTCGCGCAACACCGCCTCGATCTCGGCCCGGCGCTTGCGGAGCGCGGTGTTGAGGACGCGCTTCCACTCGTTCTCGCCGTGCCGCACCCCCATGGCGATGCGGTAGGCGAGCGGCGGCCGGTCGGGCTCGCGCAGCAGCGGCACCACGTCGAGGGAGCCTGCCTGGCGCGCGAGCCAGCCGGCCGACGGCCCCCACAGAACGGCGGCGTCGAGCCTGGCCCCGGCCACGTCGGCGACGATCTCGGCCGAGACGGTCTGGTGCTTGCGTGCCGGATCGAACTGGTAGGGCGGATAGGGCTTCATCGTCGGCACGAGGCCGAGCGCCCCCATCCGGTCGACCGGCGGCGTGCCGACGATCACCCCGATCGCCTTGCCCTTCAGGCGGGGATCGTCGAGGCCGGTCAGTCCGTCGAAGCTGCCGCGCCGCGCCACCAGGACGTAGGCCGAGCGGTAATAGGGGTTGGTGTGCTGCACGAGTTCGCTGCCGAAGGCCGAGCCGATGATGACGTCGCACAGGCCGGCGCCGAGGGTGTTGCGCACGAAGCCCGGCCCCTGGGTGAGCCAGTAGGTGCGCAGCTTCACCTTCAGCTCGTCGGCGAGGATCGCCGCGATGCGGTTCTCGAACCCGTCGCCCTGGCGCTCGGAGGAGGGCATGCTGCCGGGATCGGCGCAGACCCGCAGCGCGTCGGGCGTAACGAGGTCCGGCAGCCCCTGGCCCCGCGCCGCGCCGGCGAGGGCCAGCGCGAGGCCGGCCGCCAGGAAGAGGGTCCGCGCCATCAGCCGCCCAGGCACTCCTTCTCCCCCTTGCGCGCCGCCTCCGGCTTGTCCTCCTTCTCGCCCGGCCGCACCCGGCCCATCGCGCCGGCCGCCCGCGCCTTCAGGTAGACGTAGATGTCGTCCATGTAGCAGGTGACGTTCTTGTTCTCGCCGAAGGCCGGCATGACCTTCTGCGTCGAGGCGTTGACGTCCTGCTTGCCGCCGACGACGATGCCGACGAACTCCTCGTAGGAGAGGTATTTCAGCGAGTCCTTCAGCGCCGGGGCGTAGGTCGAGCCCATGCCGTCCGGGCCGTGGCAGACGTGGCATTCGGCGTGGTAGCGGCGGTAGCCCGAGTAGCTGAACCAGTCGACCTTCTTGCCGCCATCGGTCACGCGGAAGGTCGGCGCGCCGGCGGCGTCGAAGTACTTGCCGTCCTCCACCTTCACGGCCGCGTCCTTGGCGAGCAGCTTCTCGTCCGCCTCGGCGGACTTGTCGTTGGGGTTGAGCTCGTTGGCCAAGGCCGGGTCGGCTTTCGCCTCGGTTTTCTTGGCATCCTCAGCATGGACGGCAACCAGCGAGGCGGCTGCGAGGGCGAGGCCGGCCGCGAGCGGCCTTAAGGAAGCTTTGCTGAGGTCACGCAACGGACGTTTCTCCCTGACAACTTCGGACGGCTGGCGCGGGTACCGCGATGCCACCATCGTCACCATCATCTAATCATGGGAGAGCCGGCGCGAAAACCTGCGCCGGCCCGGACTTAGGTCTGAGATGCTTTGGTCGCAGTCCGCTGACCGGCCGTCAGTTCGGCAGGGTGAAGACGGTCAGCTGGCCGCCGAGGTTGGTGTAGCTCGACAGGGCGGCGTAGCCGCCGACCGCGCCGAGGCCGGCATTCGGGTCGGTGAGACCGGCCGCCAGGCCGATGCCCGCCCAGCCGCCGACGCCCGACAGGACGGCGACCTGCTGCTTGCCCTTGTGCTGGAAGGTCATCACGTTGCCGATGATGCCCGACGGGGTCTTGAACTTGTAGAGTTCCTTGCCCGTCTTGGCGTCGACCGCCTTCAGGTAGCCTTCGAGCGTGCCGTAGAACACCACGTCTCCGGCGGTGGCCAGCGCCCCCGACCACACCGAGAACTGCTCGGGGTTCGACCACTTGATCTTGCCGGCCGTGCCGTCCCAGGCGACGAAGTTGCCCATGCCGCCGTGGCTGTTGGGCGCCGGGTACATCGACAGGGTCGCGCCGACATAGGGCTGGCCCGGGGTGTAGCTCACCCGGAACGGCTCGTAATCCATGCAGACGTGGTTGGTCGGCACGTAGAACAGGTTGGTCTTGGGCGAATAGGCCGCCGGCTGCTGGTCCTTGGAGCCGAGCGCCGCCGGGCAGATGCCCTTCGAGTTGGTGTCCTCGCCGTTCTGGTCGGTCGAGTACTTGGCGACGACGAGGGGGCGGCCGTAGGTCTTCGATGACTTGTCCTGGTCGACCTTGGTGGCCCAGTTCACCGCCGGATCGTACTTCTCGGCGACGAGCAATTCGCCGGTGGCGCGATCGAGGGTGTAGCCGAAGCCGTTGCGGTCGAAGTGGGTCAGGAGCGGCCGCTCCTTGTCGCCGATCTTCTGATCCGTGAGGATCATCTCGTTGATGCCGTCGTAATCCCATTCGTCGTGGGGGGTCATCTGGTAGACCCATTTCGCCATGCCGGTATCGGCGTCACGGGCGAAGATCGTCATCGACCACTTGTTGTCGCCCGGGCGCTGCTTCGGGTTCCAGGTCGAGGGGTTGCCGGTGCCGTAATAGACCAGGTTCAGCTTCGGGTCGTAGGAGTACCAGCCCCAGGTCGAGGCGCCGCCGGTCTTCCACTGGTCGCCTTCCCAGGTCTTGATCGATGAATCCTTGCCGACCGGCTTGCCGAGCTCGGTGGTCTTCTCCGGGTCGATCTTCATCTCGGCGTCGGGGCCGACATTGTAGGCGCGCCAGGCCTGCTTGCCGGTCTTGAGGTCGTAGGCGGTGATGTGGCCGCGGATGCCGTACTCGGCACCCGAGATGCCGACGATCAGCTTGTCCTTCACCGGCATCACGGTGGCGGTGTTGGTCTCGCCGACCTTCGGGTCGCCGTTCTGCACCGACCAGTTCACCTTGCCGCTCTTGGCGTCGAGCGAGACGATGGTGGTGTCGGCCTGATGCAGGAACACCGCGCCGTCGGCATAGGCGAGGCCACGGTTGACCGTGTCGCAGCACATCACCGGGATGACGTTGGGATCCTGCTTCGGCTCGTACTTCCAGAGGATCTTGCCCTCCTGGTTGAGGTCGAGCGCGTAGACGATGTTGGGGAACGGCGTGTGGACGTACATCACGTCGCCGACGACCAGCGGCGAGCCCTCGTGGCCGCGCAGCACGCCGGTCGAGAAGGTCCAGGCCACCTGCAGCTTGTTGACGTTGCCGGTGTTGATCTGGTCGAGCTTCGAGTAGCGCGTGTTGGCGTAGTCGACGGTTTGCAGGACCTGCTCGGCCGGGTTCGCCGAACGCTTCAGCACGTCTTCGTTGGCCAGTGCCGGGACGGCACCGAGGATGCCCGCGCTCACCGCAAGGAGATGGACCGCTCTCATGGATTCCTCCGACAGGTGCATTCCGTCGCGCGCCCCGTGACGGGACGCGTCGAACCGTTCCTGCTGTTTGCGTTTGGGGACGTCATCGGCCTCGGCAGCGTGTCACAACCGGCCGCCAGCGGGACTGGCGCGAAGGGCGCCCGGGCGGGCCCTGCCGTGTCTGCGAACCGAATGCCGCCTTCCCCTGGCAGCACCGTTGAAACCGAAGCTTGAAGGAACTCTAAGAGAAATTGGGACGCCGTCAACACACCTGCCTGCGGCAGGGCGCCCCTGACAGGCTTCCGGATCGATAACTAAGGTACATATCGCCCTGTATGCTGCTGTGCAGCATTCAATTTGTGCTACGCAACATCAACAGGACGTTATCGGGACCGTTGGTTTACGAACGAGATGTCATGAGCCGGCGGAATAATCGTGAATCCTCGACTATTCCCATTCCAGTTCCTGATAGGCGGTGGTGGCGTTGCGGGCGTTGAAGTCGTCGAACAGCGCCCACTCTCCCGCCTCGTCCCGGGCGGCACGGCCCGCCTCGCCGATCGGGGTGCCGTCCCGCACCATCGCCCGCACCTGGCCTGCAAGGTCCGCGAGGTAGCGGTCGATCGGCCCGGCGGCGGCCGGCCACGGGACGGCGGCGGGGCCGTGGCCCGGCACCACCCGGGCAGCGGGGCGCGCCTTCAGGGCGCGCAGGGTCGCGATCCAGCCGGTGAGCCGCCCGTCGAGGGCCGGCACGTGCCCGACGAACAGCAGGTCGCCGAGGAACCAGGTGTCGGTGGCCTCGTCGCGCACCGTCAGGTCGCTGTTGGTGTGCGCGGTCGGCCAGGCCTCGAGGCGCAGCACCCGCCCGCCGAGGTCGAGGTCGAGGGGCGTCGAGACCAGGAGGGTCGGCGGCACGATCCGGGTACCGGCAAAGCCCGGGCCGACGAGGTCGGCAGTGGCCCGCAGGTAGCCGTCCGCCCGCGCGGCCAGGGCCTCCGGCAGGGCGTGGTGGCCGACGAAAGTCGCCCCCTCCTCCGCGAAGGCGGCGTTGCCCAGCACGTGGTCGGGATGGACGTGGGTGTTGATGACGTAGCGAACCGGCAGGGCGGTGCGCTGCCGCAGCGCCGCGCGCAGGCGCTGGCCCGCCCGCAGGCTGCCGCCGGTATCGATCACCGCCACCGCCTCGCGCCCGATCACGAAGCCGACATTGGCGATGGCGCCGTCGTTGCCCCGCCCGGCCAGGGCGTAGGGCGCGGCGTAGACGAAGATCCCGGGGGCGACCTCCTGCACGGCCAGGGGCGGCGGGTCGTCCGCGGCCCGGGCCGGTGCCCCCAGCATCGCCCGGACGAGGAGCGCGAGGACGAGGAGAGCGGCGATCCTCACCCCTCCCCGGTCTCCGCATCCCCGGCCTGCGGCGGCGCCAGGGGCGTGAACAGGGTGCGGTCGGGCTTGATGTCGAGGAGCGGCGTGCCGTCGAGACAATCGAGGCCGCGCACGTGCAAGATCCCGTTTTCCACCCGGATCAGCTGGACGATGCTGGTGCCGATCGGGTTCGGCCGGACCGGCGAGCGCAGGGAGAAGGTGCCGCGGGTGGTGCCGTCACTCGCCGGGCTCTGGCGCACCAGGTCGCGCCGCGAGCGGTCGAGCCAGTACAGCACCTCCAGGCGCTCGTAGAGTTCGACCCCGTCGAGGGCCTCGCGCCAGGGAGGAAAAACCTCGATCCGGCAGGCCGGCCCATCGGCCCGGCCTTGCCGCGGGCAGCCGAGGCGATCGGTCCAAGGGGTGCGGATGCGGCCGATGAAGACGAGGCCGGCATCCGCCGCGGCGGGCGGCGCGACCGCGACTTCGCCGGCCCGGATCTCGTCGAGGCGCACCATCGGCCGTCGTCTCCCTCTTCGTGCAGGCCGGGTCCCGCCGGACGTGGTCTCGGGCTGTGCCGGGCCGGCAAGCCCTCAATAGGTCGCGAAGATCTCCCGCAACGCCGCCGGGTCGCGGGTCACCGTGAGGGCGAGCGCGAGCAGGATGCGGGCCTTCTGCGGCGTCAGGTTGTCGGCGCTGAGGATGCCGAGCTCGGCAAGACGCCTGGTATCCGGCACCACGCCGCTGCCGGCGCGGGTCGACTGCACCACGGCGATGCCGGAGGCCGCCGCCCGGCCCAGGGCCTCGGCCTCGGCCGGCGGCGTCATGCCGGGGGCGAGGCCCGCCGAGACGATGCCGCGGGCGCCCGCCGCCGCGAAGGCCCGCACCGCCGTGCCGTCGGCATCGGCATAGGCGTACGAGACGTCGACCCGAGGCAGGATGTCGAGAGCACGGATGTCGAACGGGGTGCCGGGGGCGTGGCGCCGCTCGGGCCGGCGGTAGTAGCGCACATGCGGCCCGTCGACCTGGCCGAGCACGCCGAAATCCGGCGTCCGGAAGGTCTGGAGCCGGGCGACCGAAGTCTTGGTCACCTCGCGGGCGGCCTGGATCTCGTCGTTGAGCACCACCAGGACGCCCCGGCCGCGGGATTCCGGCGCGGCCGCCGTGCGCAGGGCGGCGACGAGGTTGAGGGGGGCGTCGCTCGACAGGGCGCTGATCGGGCGCTGCGAGCCCACCAGCACCACCGGCACCGCGACGGTGAGGGTGAGGCCGAGCGCGTAGGCGGTCTCCTCCAGGGTGGCGGTGCCGTGCCCGATGACGATGCCGGCGAGGTCCGGATGCTCAGCCACCAGCCGCTCGCAGAGCAGCACCAGGGCCTTCCAGTCCGAGAAGCCGATGCCGGGGCTCGTCACGGCGCGGTAGCGCACCGGCACCACCTCGGCGACGCTCGCGGCCTCCGGCACCCGGGCGAGGATGTCCTCCGCCTCCAGACGCTCGCCGGTGGCGGTATAGTCGAGGATGTCGAGGCTGTCGCGGCCCACCGACGAGAGGGTGCCGCCGGTGCCGATGAAGGCGACCTTGGGGTGTGCTGTCATGCTGCTGGATTACCTCGTGCTCGCGCCCGCATGCGCCGGACCCGCGCTCGCAGGAACCGGGCCGGCATCGCCGCAGCCCGGCGCGTCGAACAGGGCGGCGACGCCGCAGGCCGAGCCGAGCATCCGGCCGCCGTCGTGGCCGACGCCCGGCACCACGTGCAGGGGCTGGTGCAGGTCGGGATGACGCGCCTTCAGGGCCGCCCAGTAGGCCTCGCCGCGGGCGAGGCGGAAGGGCCCCTGCGCCTCGGCCATGCAGGACTTGTCGAGGGCGGGATGGCGGGGGTCGGTGTCGCGGGCGCCGAGCAGGTAGGTCACCGGCCGGGCGACGTAGGCCGCCTCCAGGGCCGCCGGTGCCGCGCCGCCGGCGTAGCGCGGCAGGTCCTGCATCCCGTACTTCCAGCGGTTGTAGCCAGGGCACTCGGCGGTCGGGCCGGGCCGGTCGGGGGTGAAGTAGGCGTAGCTGCTCGGATTGGCGACGACGAAGCTCACGCGCACGCCGCTGCGCGCCAGGGCGTCGCCGGCCCGGGACAGGACGGCGTAGCGCTGCGCCACCTGCCCGCCGCCGGAATGCCCCGCCACGACGACGCGCGACAGGTTCGGGAAGCGAGCCCGGTCGCCGAGCCGGGCGAGGATCGCGTCGAGCGCGTCGAAGGAGCTCAGGGGTTTCGGGCCGAGGGCGTCGTCGCCGCCCTGCCAGCCCTCAAGCGTCCAGTGCAACACGTCGGCCGGCAGGGCGTGGCCGGCCCAGTCGACCTCGCTGAGGAATTGTGGCACCACCAGGAGCGCCCCGGCCCCCGCCGCGCCCGCCGCCTCGCGGGCGGCGAGCGCCGAGGCGTAGTAGACGTCGGCGTCGCGCAGGCGGCCGTGCAGCACGATCACCGCCCGGGTCACTTCCGGGTGGCGCGCGTCGAGGTCGGCGGAGGCGAAGAGCCGCAAGCGGGCGCCCGGCGCCACCTCCAGGCTGCGGTCCGCCACGACGGCGACGGGCCGGCGATGCGGGCCGGCCTCGTCGGCGGCCTCGGCCCGGACAGCAAGCAGGCCGAGCAGGAGCGGAAGGACGGAGCGGAACAGGGACGCCATCGGACCTCGGCGAAGGCCGGGCCGTCCGGGGGCCGGTCCGGGATGAGTGGTGCCGGCGGAGGGGATCGAACCCCCGACCTTCGGTTTACAAAACCGCTGCACTACCGCTGTGCTACACCGGCTGGAGCATCTTCCGACGAAGCGGGAACCGGTTCGTCGCAGAAAATGCGAACATACCAAAGACCTAGAGCGACATCCGGTTGCGGCGCGATTCGGATGCCGCCCTCGATGGCTCGCACGGTTGCCATACCGAGCATCGCCGTCCGGCGCGACATAAACCGCGTTCGCGCACGTCTCGTCAAGGCACAAAACCCGAACCGCCCGGCCCGCGCCGCGCCCTACCGGGAGGGCTGATCGGCCGGGCCGGGCGCCAGGGCGGCCCGGCCCGGTCCGACCTGGCGCCGGCGGGCCGCCTCGCGCATCAGGGTGTGGGCGTGCTCGGTCAGGGTCTGGCCGAGATCGGCCAGCCTGTCCGCGGTCTCCTCGGGCAGGTTGGTCGCGTGGCGCGACAGGTCCACCAGGGGCTCCATCTGCTCGATGATGAGCCCGAGGGCCCGGACGAGCCCGGGCAGGATCACGACGACGTCGTCGATGGTCGGTGGGGTGTGCTGGTTCATGGCCCGGTATTCGGATGGTCGCGAGGAGCGGGTTCTCGTATCGATGGCCCAGGATTCAGTGGCCCAAGATGCCGACGCATCGAGTCGATCCCGGGCGGACCCGGGATCGACGGGGCCATTGACCGATCTCGGCCCTTCGATGCCGGGCCCGCAAGTTCAGGACCTCGGGCACGGCGGAAGTTCGAGAATGGGACCAAGGGTCGTTTTCGACGACCGTCGGTCTTACGAGGCGTAGTGCGTGGGCTGTCTGCGCGCCGCCGGCAGCGTATGCGGCAGCACGTCGTAGGCGGTGCCGGTGAGCCCGAAGGCACGCCGGGTCGCGTCGGCGGTGTCGGGCGTCCAGATCATGTGGATCGGCACCACGAGGTGGCCGTCGTAGCGGGTCGGGAGCGCCAGGGTCTCGACGTCCCAGCCCATCGTGGTGAGCTTGGTGATCATCGTCGGGTGAACCTGGGCCAGGTAGCCGGTCAGGCCGAGGGCGGGCGTCATCTCGGTGACGGCGAGGAACTGGCGCCCGGCATTAGGATCGGCCGCGAGGCTGTTGGGCCGGCGCCAGGGCGCGGCGGCGCAGCGCGTCCATTCGAGGATGTGCGGCCCCGTCGGCGCCGTCCGGCCCTGGAGCAGCTCCGGATAGACGTGGCTCTGAAGATGCGGCCGCGTCGTCGGAAGCAGGCGCGAGTACGAGATGACCGCGTCACCGTCGAGTGCCGCGACGTGGATGCAGTCCGGCCCGTCGAACTGATCGATGTCGCGCCCATCCGGCTTGCGACACGCCTCCCACTTCATGATGTCGACGAAAACGCGATGCCGGAATCGGTACATATCGTCGAGAAGTTGAGCATTTTGATGGTAATTTGTCGAATCGATGACAGTGATCATGTCCGCTCCTCCTGGAAGAGCGGATACGGCATTTGTTAGCTGTTGCGGTATCCCGTGATTTTACGGTTGCGGCGCGAGAGCACCGCCCGACGAAACGAAAATCGTTTCGTCGCGGAAAGTGCGGCGAAACCAAAGACCTGGAGCAGCATCCGATCGCAGCGCGGCCGGATGCTGCTCTAGTCTATGATACCCTGGCGCAGTGCCTGAGCGACGAGGTGGACGCGGTTGGCCGCCCCGAGCTTCTGGGCCGCGGTGTTCAGGTAGCTCTCGACGGTGCGGTGCGACAACGACAGGATCTCGGAGGTCTCCCACCCAGTCTTGCCGGCCGCCGCCCACTTGATGCACTCGATCTCGCGCGGCGAGCACCGCGGCACGCCGGGGGCGACCTCGCGCCGCTTGGCCGCCGCCGCGGTGAGCGAGCGGAAGGTCAGGTCGGCGTAGATGCCCAGCATGTGCAGGCCGGAGGCGGCCTGCTCCGGCAGGTCGAAATGCGAGCCGCCGAACGAGACGATGCGCGTGCAGGTGAGATCCTGGATCGGGATGCAGTAGCCGTCGCGCAGCCCGATCTCCGAGGCCTCGCCCATGATGATCCGGGCGAGGCGCTCGTCGCGGCCGATCGGCGCCTCCGACCACCGGAACGGACCCGTCATCCGCCGGGTGTGGGCGACGACCGGATCGTGGTGGATGTAGCCGCGCTCGCCGTAGCGCTCCGACCATTGCTCCGGCCATCGCGCCAGCATCAGCCGGTCCTGCAACATGTCGCGCGACTTCAACGGAGCCTCGGCGATGACGAAGGTATTGTATCCAAATATGTTTGCGGATTTATCAAGTATTGAATGTATCTGATCGACGCAGTTGCTTTGCTTGATCTCCGATATCAGATCGAAGCTGATCTGCGTAAAATTCGTCATGGCCCCTGACGCCTTGATCATGGTCGAACAGGAAAATATGGTATGGGCGGGCGTTACGCCATACTTTATCGATCGAGCGATCTTAGAATGTTCATATGAGGCACGTCTCTTGATCGATGACAATATATATTTCGACGAGCTCGCGACGAAGCGCGCGATCGGGCAAAAGATCCGAGAATTTCGCCTCAGCCGTGGAGTCTCGCGACTGAAGCTGGGCATCATGATAGGCGTATCCGACCATCAGGTCATGAAATATGAGTTGGGGCAGGATAATGTGAGCGCCAGCATACTCTGGAAGATTTGCTCTGTCTTGCGCTGCCCCGTCGACTCGTTCTTCATCCTGCCGGAATCCGGCCCGATCGGGAGCGAGGCCGTGGGAAACGAGGCGGTGCTTCTCGACGATCAGGCCGTCCTGGCGGCGTTCCGGCGGATCACCCCTGCGGAGGTCCGGCTGCGCGTGGCGCGCCTGATCCTGACGCTCGCGGCGCAGAGCACGGAGGCGCAGGCCGACGGGACCGAGGCGTAGGAGATCCGGCGCAGCCCCGCGGTGGTCCCGGCCGGAAGTGAGTCTCGGTCGTGAGAAAGGTCTTGGCCCCCGTCGGCCAGGCTGCGATGCCACGAAGGCGACCGGCACGGGATCCGTCCGGGCGAAGACCGCAGCGGTGAGCCGGACGGGCGACGGCGTGCAGGGGCCGGCACAGGACGCACCGGAGCGAGGCGTGGTCGACGGGTGGTGACGCAGTCATGACCGTCTTGCGCGGCGAGATCTTTACGTTAACCCCGCATAGCGATAATCCGGCCCGATGACGACTTGGCGTGGCAGTCTACGCCCAACGACTTAGCAACGATCCGGCGCGAGGCGGCATTGCGATTCTCGACCGACGATGATGCGCCGACCGGACAGGACGGGTTCGAGGCTTATCACGACCTCTACGCGATGGTGGCGGATGTGGGCCGGATCGGTGAGGACTTCGCGGTCGAGGTCACGGCCGAGCGCCTCGACGGCCTGCTCCTGTTCGATCGCCGGCTGCGGGGCGTCGCCCATGTCCGGTCGCCGCGGCGCGTCCTGCGCAACGGCTTCGACCATTTCACGGCCCAGCTCGTCCTCGGCGGCGCCCTGGGGGTCGGCACGCCCGAGGGCACACGAGTCGTCGCGCCGGGCGAGATCGCCCTCATCGACATGAGCCGGCCGATGGAGACCCGCGCGGACCAAGCCCGCGTGCTCACGCTGTCGATCCCCCGCAGCGAGGTCGAGGCGGTGGTGCACGAGACCGGGCGCCTGCACGGCGCCGTGGTGCCGCAGGACCGGGCACGGCTCCTCGCGGTCTTCCTCGGGACCGTGCTCGACGATCTGCACCGCCACGGCCCGGGCGACCGCCAGCGCCTGGCGCGGGCGACCTCGGAGTTGCTGGCGCTGACGCTCTCGGGCCAGAACACCCTCGATTGCTCCCCCGCCGGGCCGTCGGAGACCGGACGGGAGGCGTTGCGGATGGCAACGGCCGCCGCCTGCCGCCGGCGGGCCCGCCTCTACATCGACGCCCATCTGGCGGCGACGCCCGAGGCGGTGGCCCGGGCGATCGGCGTGTCGCGCTCGGTGCTCTACCGAGCCTTCGAGCCGAGCGGCGGCGTCGCCCGCGCCATCCGCGCCCGCCGGCTGGCGCGGCTGCGCAGCCTGCTGTCCCAGCCCGAGGAGACCGGCCGGATCGCCGAACTCACGCTCAGCTGCGGCTTCTCGAGCGAGTCCGATGGCGGCCGGGCCTTCAGGACCGCCTTCGGCCTCTCGCCGAGCGAGTTCCGCCGCCTCAACCGCGAGGCGCAAGGGCCGGGCACCCCCGCTCAGGAGAGCTTCGCCGATTGGTGGAACGCCCTGCGCTGAGTGCCTCTGCCCGTCGTTGCCGCACGACAACAGAACGCCGCGGCATTGGACCTTGGTCCAAGTCTGGCACGCGAATCGCTCCTCTTCGCGCGGCGCGAGCACCCGTCCGGCCCGGACCTCCCGCCCGATCCGCGTCGCGAGCGGCCGATGGAGGTGGCATGGCGGATTTTCTCACCGTCGCCCTGGTCTGCGCCAGCGCCCTCGCGGCGCCGGACTGCTCCCGCGAGACGGCGCTCGACGTCGCGGTCGCCCCGGCATCGACGCCGCTCACCTGCCTGATGCAGGGCGAGACCCTGGCGGCGCAGAGCGGACTCGTGCGGGGGCGCGAGACCTACCTGAAGGTCGCCTGCGAGCGCCGCCGCACCGCCGCGCTCCGCCCGGAGGCGGAAGCCGAGGCGCGATAACGGCGCGGCCGGGGTCCGGCCGAAGGGTTTTGGGGATGGATGGACCGGCCGCGCCAGTCTATGGCCTGTCGCTTCCGTTGCGCTTGCGCCCGCGCGGGCCCACCTGCCCGGGAGGTGGCGCGCGCAGCGTGCGCCCAGAACAGGAGCGTCGCCCCCGCCCCATGCAGATCGAAGCCGTCCCGCCGCAGGCCCATCTTCCTCCCCTCGCCAAGCTCGTCCTGGAGCTCGGCCCCCTCGGGGTGTTCTTCTTCGGCAACGCCTATGCCGACCGGTTCGGCTTTCCCGCCGACCAGCGCCTGTTCGTGGCGACCGGGCTGTTCATCGCCGCCACCCTGGTGGCGCTCGCGGTCCACTACCTCTGGGTGCGGCGCCTGCCGATCATGCCGCTCGTCTCCGGCGTGGTGGTGGTGGTGTTCGGCGGCCTGACCCTGCTGCTGCGCGACGAATTGTTCATCAAGCTCAAGCCCACCATCGTGAACAGCCTGTTCGGGGCGGTGCTGCTCGGCGGCCTCGCCTTTGGACGGCCACTGCTGGCGCTCGTGCTCGACAGCGTGTTCGACCTCACCCAGGAGGGCTGGCGCAAGCTCACCTTCCGCTGGGGCCTGTTCTTCTTCTTCCTCGCAGGCGTGAACGAGGTGGTGTGGCGCACCCAGTCCACGGATTTCTGGGTCAGCTTCAAGGTGTTCGGCATCATGCCGCTCACCCTCGCCTTCGCGCTCGCCCAGACCCCGCTGCTCCTGCGCTACGAGCGCAAGAAGGACGAGGGCCGGTCCGACAAGGCCTGAACGGGACGCGGTGCCGCAGCCGGAACGCGGGCGGGACTTCGGCGATTCACCCCGTCATGAGCCCCGCACCTCAAGATCTCGCCGGACAAGACCTCGCAGACAAGGCCCTGGCGATCCATCGCCGCCTGTGCGGGGTCTATGGCTGCCCGATCCCGTACTTCCACGACCTCGACCCGGTGAGCGAGCTGATCTCCTCGCTCCTGTCGCACCGCACCCGCAACGCGGATTCGGGCCGCGCCTTCAAGGCCCTGCGGGCGCGCTTCAACGACTGGGACTCGCTCGTCGCGGCGCCGACCGCCGAGGTGCAGGCGCTCATCTCCGGCGTGACCTGGCCGGAATTGAAGGCGCCGCGGATCCAGGCGTGCCTGCGCGCGGTGCAGGAGCGCGCCGGGAGCCTCGATCTCGGCTTCCTGCGCGAGATGCCGGTGCCGGCGGCCCGCGCCTGGCTCGAGGCGATCCCGGGCATCGGGCCGAAGACCAGCGCGGCGGTCCTGTCGTTCAGCAGCTTGCGGATGCCGGCGCTTCCGGTCGACAGCCACCATCACCGGGTGGCGCAGCGCACCGGGCTCATCGGCCCGAAGGTGGATGTCGGGCCCGCTCACGCCCTCCTGCGCGCCCAGCTGCCGGCCGACTGGGACGCGCAACAGCTCTACGACAACCACGAGATCCTGATGCTGCACGGCCAGCGCTGCTGCTTCCACCGCAACCCGGCCTGCGGGCGCTGCGCCCTGCTCGATCTCTGCCCCACCGGCGAGGCTCGGACGGGGGCCCGCACCGCCCGCGATACGGCCGCGCTGCACCCCTGATTCCACGCGCTTGACCCCCCTCCCGGAACGGTCCAGAACGCCGCGCCCGCGGGATTGTGACAGCTCCCGGCCAAGGGACGACGACCCAGGGGACGACGATCACGATGCCCGCGTTCAAGGAACTGGTCTTCTCCGGGGTGCAGCCGACCGGAAACCTCCACCTCGGCAATTATCTCGGCGCGATCAAGCGCTTCGTCGCCATGCAGGCGCAGTTCGAGTGCCTGTACTGCGTCGTCGACCTGCACGCGATCACCATCTGGCAGGACCCGGGCGAGCTGACGCGGCAGATCCGCGAGGTCACCGCGGCGTTCCTGGCGGCGGGCATCGATCCGGCCCGCTCGATCGTGTTCAACCAGAGCCAGGTGCCGCAGCACGCCGAGCTCGCCTGGATCTTCAACTGCGTCGCCCGCCTCGGCTGGCTTAACCGCATGACGCAGTTCAAGGAGAAGGCCGGCAAGGACCGCGAGAACGCCAGCGTCGGCCTCTACGACTATCCCGTGCTGATGGCGGCCGACATCCTGGCCTACCGCGCCACCCACGTGCCGGTGGGCGAGGACCAGAAGCAGCACCTCGAACTGACCCGCGACATCGCCCAGAAGTTCAACAACGACTTCGCCGGCGCGATCGCGGACCAGGGCCACGGCGAGGCGTTCTTCCCCATCACCGAGCCGCTGATCGGCGGGCCCGCCGCCCGGGTGATGTCCTTGCGTGACGGCACCAAGAAGATGTCGAAGTCGGACCCGTCCGACTATTCCCGCATCAACCTCACCGACGATTCCGACGGCATCGCCCAGAAGGTGCGCAAGGCCAAGACCGACGCCGAGCCCCTGCCCTCCGAGATCGCCGGCCTGGAGAAGCGCCCGGAGGCCGACAACCTCGTGGGCATCTTCGCGGCGCTCAACGACGTCAGCCGCGAGGACGTGCTGCGCGAGTATGGCGGCGCCCAGTTCTCGGCCTTCAAGGGCGCGCTGGTCGACCTGGCGGTGGCCAAGCTCGGCCCGATCGGCGCCGAGATGAAGCGCCTCGTCGCCGATCCGGGCCACATCGACGCGGTGCTCGCCGACGGCGCGGCGCGGGCCGAGGCCATCGCCGCCCCCAACATCGCCGCGGTGAAGGACATCGTCGGCTTCGTGCGCCGGCGCTGACGGGCGGGGCCGCGGAATTCCGTCTTCGAGACGATCGCAGGGAGCGATCGACCGACCCATGACACAGGTCCCCGCCGAGAACCGGACCGCCCCGCCCCGCGACTTCGTCCATCTCCGGCGCGAGCCCGCGAGCGGCATCGAGGCGGTGACGGCGCGGTTCCTCGGCCACGCCTACGACATGCACCACCATGACGAGTGGCTGGTCGGCGTGACCCACGAGGGCCTCCAGGACTTCTACTGCCGCGGCGCGCGCCGGCAGAGCGTCCCGGGCCGGGTGATCCTGATCGAGCCCGGCGAGCGCCACGACGGGCAGGCGGTGCGGGAGCCAGGCTTCCGCTACAGCATGCTGTACCTGCCGCAGGACTGGGTGCGGTGCCGGATGGGCGGCGACGCCCGGATCGGGTTCCGGCGCACCCTCGCCGACGATGGCGCGCTCGGCGGGGCGATCGACCGGGCCTGCCGCGCGGTGTTCGGCGCCGCCTCGCCGCTCGCGACCGACGCGGCCCTCGACGATCTCGCCTCGCACCTGCGCCGCCATCTCGGTGCCGAGATCCCGCGGTCGTCGCCCGCCGGCGATCCGGTGGTCGCCGAGCGGGCGATGGCGTTCATCCGGGCGCACGCGGCGACGAGCTTCGGGCTCGACGCCCTCGCCCAGGCGGCCGGTGCCGCCGACCGATTCCAGCTCGCCCGCGCATTCCGCAAGCGCTTCGGCACCTCGCCGCATGCTTGCCTGGTCGAGATCCGCCTCGCCCGAGCCCGGGCCCTGCTGCGGGCCGGGGTGCCGCCGGCGGAGGCAGCGGTCGCGGCGGGCTTCTCTGACCAGAGCCATCTCGGCCGCCGGTTCCGCCGCGCCTACGGCCTCACCCCGGCGGCCTACGGCCGTGGGCGCACGAACGTTCCAGACGCCGCCCTGGCGCTCGGCTAGCCCTGCGGATCGTCCGCAGGGAGATTCTTCGATGTTCGACACCAAGGTGGCCATCCTGGTCCGCGACGACCTCGCGGTGTGGCAGAAGCTGAACGTCACCGCTTTCCTCGCGACCGGCATCGCCGGCGCCGTGCCCGACGCCATGGGCGAGCCCTACCTCGACGCGGCCGGCCGCCGCCACGCCCGGCTCCTGGGCCAGCCGATGCTGATCTTCGCGGCGACCGGCGAGGTGTTGCAGCGGGCTTGGCAGCAGGCGATCCAGCGCGACCTCACCCGCAGCGCCTATGTCCGGGCGATGTTCGAGACCGGGCACGATGCGGCCAACCGCGCGGTCTTCGCCGCCGAGCCCGCCGACGCGCCGGACCTCGTCGGCCTCGCCCTCCACGGCCCCAAGAAGGACGTCGACAAGGCCACCAAGGGCGCCGCGCTGCACCCCTGACGGGTCACCCCTCGACGCTACCGCAGCGCATGCGGCCGAGCGCCCGGGTCAGCGCCGGCTCCAGCGTACGCAGTTCCTCCAGATGCGCCGCGGTCAGCCGGGCGAGCAGCGCCTCGGCCTTCGGCGTCGGGGTCAGCGCCAGCCGCCGGCGGTCCCGCGGCGAGGCGGCCTTCGTCAGGAGCCCCGCCTCGACCATGCGCGAGACCAGCTCGGCGGCGGTCTGCGGCGCCACCAGCAGCTGCTCGGCCACGAACCCGACCGTCGGTGGGCCGTCATGGCCGGCGATCGCCAGGAGCGCCTGGTGCTGCTGGGCCGGCAGACCGACCTTCGCGGCCGCCGCCTCGCTGAAGGCGAGGAACCGCCGCAGCTCGAGCCGGAACGCCGCGATCGCCGCGTATTCCTCCCGCGACAGCCTCTCGTCCGGTCCCTCGCTCATCGCTTCCCCGTCCCGTTTGAAAATATCGTATTACGATATATATCGATCGGCATCGCAGCCTCTCTCGATCTTCGCCGCATGTCCGATTCTCCCGCCATCCCGCCCGTCCGGCGCCGCGCCCTCGCCGATTTCCGCGCCGACCGGCGCCTCCTCGTCCTCGTCGCCATGGCGCTGGTGATCGGGCTCGCCGGCACGGTCGCGGCTTACGGCCTTCTCGCGCTGATCGGGCTCGTGACCAACCTCGCCTGGTTCGGTCGGTTCGATGCCGGCCCCGCCTCCCTGGCGGGGGCGACGCCCTCGCTCTGGATGGTCGCCCTGCCGCCGCTCGGCGGCCTCGTCATCGGGCTGATGGCACGATTCGGCTCGGACAAGATCCGCGGCCACGGTATCCCGGAGGCGATCGAGGCGATCCTGATCGGCGGCAGCCGGATGTCGCCGAAGGTCGCGGTGCTGAAGCCCGTCTCCTCGGCGATCTCGATCGGGACCGGCGGGCCGTTCGGCGCCGAGGGGCCGATCATCATGACCGGTGGCGCCCTCGGCTCGCTGTTCGCGCAGTTCTTCCACTTGAGCGCCGCCGAGCGGAAGACGCTGCTCGTCGCGGGTGCGGCCGCCGGCATGACGGCGATCTTCGGCACGCCGGTCGCCGCCGTGCTGCTGGCGGTCGAATTGCTGCTGTTCGAGTGGCGCCCGCGCAGCTTCATCCCGGTCGCGGCCGCCGCCGTCACCGCGACGATGCTGCGCCCCTCCCTGTTCGGGGCGGGCCCGCTGTTTCCCGTCGCGGCCGATCCGGTGCTGCCGGGATGGGGCCTTCTCGCCTGCGCCGGCCTCGGGATCGCGGCGGGGCTCCTGTCGGGCCTGCTCACCCGGCTGCTCTACGCCTGCGAGGACGCGTTCGAGCGCCTGCCGATCCACTGGATGTGGTGGCCGGCGCTCGGCGGTCTCGCCGTCGGCCTCGGCGGCCTCGTCGAGCCGCGGGCGCTCGGCGTCGGCTACGACGTCATCGCCGACCTGCTCGGCGGCCATCCGGCGCTGAAGGCCGTGCTGCTGATCCTCTGCGTCAAGGCGATGATCTGGATCGTCGCCCTGTCGTCGGGCACCTCGGGCGGCGTGCTCGCGCCGCTCCTGATCCTCGGCGGGGCGATGGGCTGGCTGATCGGCACGGTGCTGCCGGGCAGCCCCGGCTTCTGGGCGCTGCTCGGCATGGCGGCGATGCTGGGCGGCACGATGCGGGCTCCGCTCACCGGCGCGCTGTTTGCCGTCGAATTGACCGGGGACGTGCACGCGCTGCCGGCCCTGCTCGCCGCCTCGGCGGCGGCTTACGCGGTGACGGTGCTGCTGCTCAAGCGCTCGATCCTCACCGAAAAGATCGCCCGGCGCGGCCAGCACGTCACGCGAGAATACGGCATCGACCCGCACGAGTTCACCCGCGTCGCCGAGGTGATGGTGCGCGCCGTCGACACCCTGCCCGGCGCCCTGCCGGTGCCGGAGGCAGTGGCGGTGCTGGAGGCCGGACGCCACCGGATCTACCCGGTCCTCGATGAGGCCGGGCGTCCGGTCGGCCTGGTCTCGCGGTCCGACGCGCTGTTGTGGAAGACGGAGGGCGGGCACGCGGCCGAGCGCCTCGACGAGCGGGTCTCGGATGCGGGGCTGGCGCTGGTCCATCCCGACGACGTCACGGCGCATGCCATCGACCTGATGCTGGCGACCGGCCAGGGCCGCCTGCCGGTCACCGACCCCGCGAGCGGCCGCCTCGTCGGGCTCCTGACCCGCAAGGACCTGCTCCAGGTGCAAGCGTCGGTGAGCCGGGCGGAGGGGGAGCGCCAGGCGTACTTTTCGCGGGGGGCGAGGGTGCGGGGCGCGTGAGCGGCGCGGCGGGATATCGATCCGATCGTCCCCACCAGCCCTGTCACCCTCGAAGTCGTCCCTGGGCCGCGCAGCGGAGCCCGGGATGATGAGGAGGAAGTCTGCGAGACTCATCCGCCTTGAGGGCGGAAGCTCACTCCTTCAAATGGTCCAACGGCAACGCCGTCGTGTACTTCACCTGATCGAGCGCGAAGCTCGACCTGATCTTTGCCACGCCGGGGATCCGGGTCAGGTGATCGACGATCAGCCGTTGGTACTGGGCCAGGTCCTCGACCACCACGCGCAGCATGTAGTCGGCCTCGCCGCTCATCAGGTAGCATTCCATCACCTCCGGCCGGTGGCGGATGGCGTCGGAGAAGGCCTGGAGGGCGGCCTGGTTCTGCTTCTCCAGCGAGACGTGGACGAAGACGTTGACGTGCAGGCCGAGCGCCTGCGGATCGGCCACCGCGACGCAGCGCCGGATGATGCCGCGCGCCTTGAGGTCGGCGACCCGGCGCCAGCACGGTGAGGTCGAGAGGCCGACCGCCTCGGCGAGGTCGCCGATGCCGACCTCGCTGTCCTGCTGAAGATGCTCGAGGATGCGGATCGAGGCCGGGTCGAGGTCGACGGGTCTGGCCGGCACGCGGGAGGTCTCCTGGCGGCCCTCGAGGGCGGGCCTTGGCGCGAGCAAACCCGCATCGCGGCGCCCGATGCAAGGGGGCGTTCAGCCGGACACGCGCTCCACGGCCTCGGCGCTGTCCTCCGGCCGGGTGTTGAAGGCGATCCGGGCCCCCGGCGCGGCGCGATGGACGGCGTTGAGGATCGCCTCGAACACCGCGAGATGCCGGCCCGACTGGCGCACCCCCGCACCGATCACCACCGCGTCGTAGGACGTGGCCGCGAGGCGTTGCGTCACGATCCCGGCGGCCGCGGCGTCGGGGCGGACCAAGCAGTGATCGGCGGTCCAGCCGCGGCGGGACATCCCGTCGAGGGCAGCTGCGATCCCGGCCCGGATCTTGTCGGCGTCGAGGCCCGGCGGCAGGGCGGGATCGGTGTAGTCGACGGCGTCGGGATCGTAGCCGATCAGCAGGATTCGCATCGCAACAACCTCCGAAGGATCGGTCATCGGCCATAGCGGCGGACCGGATGGATCATCAGGCGGCGGCGTTCCACAGCCACGCCGCCCCACGCACCCCCGAGGCGTCGCCGTGGCGGCTCTGGAGGATCGGGGTGTCGAAGCCGCCGCCGAAGACGTGCGGGGCGACGCGGGCGGGCAGCGCGTCGTAGATCTCGGGGATCGTCGAGAGGCCGCCGCCGAGCACGATCACGTCGGGGTCGAGCAGGTTGACGCTCGCGCCGATGCCGCGCCCGAGCCGGTCGAGCCAGGCCGCGAAGGTCTCGCGCGCCGCCGCATCGCCTCCGCGCATCGCCGCGACGATCGCCTCGCCGGTCATCGCCCGGTCGGTGCGGCGGGCATGGTCGGCGGCGAGCCCCGGCCCCGAGAGCCAGGTCTCGAGGCAGCCGTGTCGGCCGCAATAGCAGGCCGGGCCCGGACGCTCGTCGTCGCGGGGGGCCGGCAGCGGGTTGTGGCCCCATTCCCCGGCGATGCGCTGGCGCCCGGACAGGGCCCGGCCCGACAGCGCGATGCCCGACCCCACGCCGGTGCCGAGGATCACCGCCCAGACGAGGTGCGCCCCCTCCCCCGCCCCGTCGACGGCCTCGGACACCGCCAGGCAGTTGGCGTCGTTCTCCAGCCGCACCGGGCGGCCGAGGACCGTCTCCAGGTCCTCGCCCAGCGGGCGGCCGTTGAGCCAGGTCGAGTTCGCGTTCTTGACCCGGCCGGTCGCCGGCACCAGCGCGCCGGGGATGCCGATCCCGACGGTGCCGCTGCCGCCTGCTTGCGCCTCCAGCGCCGCGACCAGGGCCGCGATGGCCCTGAGCGAGGCGTCGTAGTCGCCCCGCGGGGTCGCGATGCGCCGCTCGGCCCGGACGGTGCCGTCCGTGTCGAGGGCGATCCCGGCGATCTTGGTGCCGCCGAGATCGATGCCGATGCGCAAGGACGGCATCATGCGGTCAGGGCGCGACCGGGACCGGCTTCTCGTCGGCGATTTCGGTGCCGATCGCCAGCGGGTTGGCCATCACCTCGCGCAGCTTCGCCGGGTCAAGCTCGCCCTCCCAGCGGCTGACCACCACGCAGGCGACGCCGTTGCCGACGAGGTTGGTGAGCGCGCGGCACTCCGACATGAACTTGTCGATGCCGAGGATCAGCGCCATCGCGGCGACGGGGACCGGATTGCCGGGGATCGCGGCGAGCGTGGCGGCGAGCGTGATGAAGCCGGCTCCGGTGACGCCCGAGGCGCCCTTCGAGGTCAGCATCGCGACCGCGATGATGGTGGCGTACTGCCCGAAGCTGAGATCGGCGCCGACGGCCTGGGCCAGGAACAGCGTCGCCAGCGTCATGTAGATGTTGGTGCCGTCGAGGTTGAACGAGTAGCCGGTCGGGATCACGAGGCCGACGACCGAATCCGAGGCGCCGAGCCGCTTCATCTTCTGCATCATGTGCGGCAGCACCGTCTCGGACGACGAGGTGCCGAGCACGATCAGGAGCTCGTCCTTGATGTAGGCCAGGAACTTGAGGATCGAGAAGCCGCAGAAGCGCGCGATCAGGCCGAGCACCACGAGCACGAACAGGAGGCTCGTCAGGTAGAAGGTGGCGACGAGGCCGGCGAGGTTGCCGAGCTTGCCGATGCCGTACTGGCCGATCGTGTAGGCCATGGCGCCGAAGGCGCCGATCGGCGCGAGCTTCACGATCATGCCGATGATGCGGAAGAAGATCTCGCCCGCCGCCTCGATGGCGTGGGTCGCCGCCTTTCCGCGTTCGCCGAGGCCCGTGATGACGACGCCGGTGAGCACCGCGATCAGCAGGATCTGCAGGAGGTCGCCGCCCGCGAAGGCGTCGAAGTAGCTCTTGGGGATGATCGCCATGATGTGGGCGACCGTCGAATCGGCCTGCGCCTTGCTGACGTAGCCGGCGACCGCCTTGGCGTCGAGCTGCTCCGCCGTGGCGCCGAAGCCGGCGCCCGGCTGCACGATCTCGCCGACGATCACGCCGATGATGAGCGCCAGCGAGGACACCACCTCGAAGTAGATCAGCGCCTTGAGGCCGACGCGGCCGACCTTCTTCAGGTCGCCGATCGATGCGATGCCGTGCACGATGGTGCAGAAGATGATCGGCGCGATCATCATCTTGATGAGCGCGATGAAGGCGTCCCCGAGCCACTTCATCGACTTGGCGGTGTCGGGCGCGGCGTAGCCGAGCAGGACGCCGAGCGCGATGGCGATCAGAACCTGGATGTAGAGGACCTTGTACCAGGGCTGCGACGAGCCCGTGGCCGTCGCGGACGGCGTAGCGTGCTGCATGTTCGTTCTCTCCCCGAGGTGCCGGCCGCCGTGGGATCGGCCGTCGCGATGCGGCCTTGCGCCGCGTGACTGTGGTGTGGAACAGGCCGCGGCCCGGACAGTGTAGGAAGTCCGCGCCGCCCATTCCAAGTCGAAAATCGAAAAGAACCCTTTGATCGTCCCGGCCAGGGCCCCGCTGCCTCTGCGACACCGGCGCCGAGGCCTTCCGGAAGCTGCCGCCCGTCGCAGCCGCCGACGCCCGACCGGAGACCGGTCTTGAAAGACGCGTGGCGCGCGGACGCGGCGGCGTCAAGCGTCTGACGGATTACGGGGTGCCATTCAACCGTGCAACACCGATTCATCGCGACCGGGCGCGGTGGTGCAGCACGAAAAATCCCGGGCTCCGTCAGGGCGGAACCCGGGATGGGTCGTCTCGTCAGACCGTCGAGGGTGGCGTCAGGGCGTCGGCTGGGTCCGGCGCGGGCGCACGGTCCAGCGCTCGAAGGCCGGGGTGCCGTCGTCGCGGGCGGCGTCCCCGCCCGGCACCGCGGCGCCGAGCGCCTGGGACAGGCTCTCGATCACATCGTCGATACGGGTATCGGGATGCGGCTCCGGGGCCGGGGGCGGCGGCTCGGGGGCGGCCTCGGCCTGGGGCGGCGGGGGCGGCGCCTCGTGGACGGGCTCGGGCTCCGGCGGCGGCGGGGGCGGCGTCGGCTCGGGGGCCGGCGTGGAGATGCGGCGCAGCGCGTTGACCACCCCGGCCTCCTCGCCGTTGCGGCTCGGCGCGGCGTAACGGCCGAAGCCGTAGCGCGGCTCGATCAGGTCGAGCACGGCGTCGAGGGCGGCGTTGGACAGGCCGATCTCGCCGGGCTGCGGCACGCCCTGGAGCGCGATGGAGCGGCCCTCATAGGCGGCGTCGGTCGTGACCTCGGGGCCGAACCACGGCGGCACCGGGAAGCCGTTCGCCTCGTCGGGATTGTCGAACGACACCGTGACGACGTCGACGGTGCCGGGGGCGACGTAGCGGTCGATCAGGGCGTCGCGGCCGTTGCCGAGGGCCACCTGGGTGCGGTCGTAGGCGGCGCGGCCGGCGCAGACGTCGAGGAGCGCGTCGCCGTGGGCGCGCGGCACCTCGGTGCGCTCCTCGCTCGTGGCGCCGCCGTCGGAGGTGACGAGGACGAGGTGGCACTGGCCGCCGTCGACGCGCACGAACGAGGTCCGGCCGGACTGGGGCGGGAAGTAGCCTTCGGTGATGCGGGAGGAGCCGCGCTCCTTGCGGATCAGGCGGACCAGCGCCGGCGCAACCTGGAAACGTCGTACGAGGGTCATACGCTCAACTCCACGGGGTCGCGGCCAGGAGGTTGCCTCCGGAGGGCTGTCTCCAAGGGGCAGCCCGGGAGGCGATCGGCCGCGATCGGCGTCAACTCTCGCGTATCGACCGATCATGACGACAGAATCAAGGCCGTGCTGCCGCCGCCCCCCGATTTATTGACGGAATTCTATGGTGCGGTGCGCGATGCTAGCCCGACCCGGGCCGGCCTCACGCGCGGCTCGCCGCGATCAGCGCCTCGGCGGCGGCGGACAGCGAGCGGGTCGGCCCGTCGGAGCCGAAGATCTGCCCGCAGGCGAAGGCGCCCTCGACGAGGAGCAGCAGCGCGTCGGCGAGGTGTTCGGGCGCGCGGGCGCCGAGCGTGCCGGCGACCTCGGCGAGGCGGGCGTGGAGCGCGCGCTTGCCGTCGCAGGCCGCCGCGTGCACCGGATGGTCCTCCTCCGGATACTCGACCACGGCGTTGGTGAGGCCGCAGCCGCGAAAGCCCGGCCGGGCGCTGCGCCCGGCGATGCCGTCGAGGAAGGAGAGAAGGCCCGCCTGCGGGTCGTCCGGATGGGCGGCCAGCGCCTCGTCGAGGCGGGCGCGCAGGCCGGCATCGTAATCCTTCAGGCAGGCGACCACGAGGGCGTCCTTCGAGGCGAAGCCGCGATACAGGCTCGGCTTCGTCACCCCGGCCCGGGCCACGATCTCGTCGACCCCGACGCCCCGGAAGCCGCGGCTGTAGAACAGCTCGCGGGCCGCCGCCCGGATCCGGTCGCCGGCCCGGACGGGTGCGCTCCCGTCATGCCCCTCCGCCATGTTTCACCCTTGACGATGTTACTGACCGGTACGTAACGTCCTAGCACGATTCGGGGAGGATGTCCCAGCATGAGTTCGACCGTGTCGCCGCGGGGCCTCGCCTCCCCCGCCCCGCCCAGGCCCAGGCCCTTCGGCCAGAACTACGCCTTCGTGGTGGTGGGGGTGATCTTCCTGTGCCTGCTCGCGGCGGCCGGCCTGCGGGCCTCGCCCGGCGTGCTGATCCTGCCGCTGGAGCAGGCCTTCGGCTGGAGCCGGGGCACCACCTCCTTCGCCGCCGGGCTCGGCATCTTCCTCTACGGGCTCGTCGGGCCGTTCGCCGCGGCCCTGATGCAGAGCTTCGGCATCCGCCGCACGCTGCTCTGCGCGCTCGCCCTGATGTCGGCCTCGACGGCCTTGAGCGCGCTGATGAGCGAGCCCTGGCACCTCATCGCCACCTGGGGCGTGCTGTCGGGCCTCGGCAGCGGCTGCGTCGCCATCGTGCTCGGCGCCACGGTGGTGAACCGCTGGTTTGCCGTGCGCCGCGGCCTGTTCATGGGGCTCCTCACCGCCAGCACCGCCACCGGCACGCTGATCTTCCTGCCGGGCCTCGCGGCCATCGCGCAAGCCGGCGGCTGGCAGCCGGTGGTGCTCACCGTGGCGTGCGCCACCGCGGCGCTGATCCCCCTCGTCGCCTGGCTACTGCCGGAGCGCCCCTCCGACATCGGCCTCACCCCCTACGGCGCCGCACCCGGCACCGTCTCCGAGCCGCCCCGGCGCGCCAATCCCTTTCGCGCCGCGATCGACGGGCTGGTGCGGGCGAGCCGCAAGGGCGATTTCTGGCTCCTGTTCGGCACCTTCTTCATCTGCGGGCTCACCACCAACGGGCTGGTCGGCACCCACCTGATCTCGTTCTGCGCCGACCAGGGCATCCCGGAGGTGCGGGCCGCGGGGCTGTTGGCGCTGATGGGCGTGTTCGACCTCATCGGCACCACCGGCTCGGGCTGGCTCACCGACCGCTACGACCCGCGCAAGCTGCTCTTCGTCTATTACGGCCTGCGCGGCCTGTCGCTGATGGCGCTGCCCTTCACCGACTTCTCGTTCTACAGCCTGTCGATCTTCGCGGTGTTCTACGGCCTCGACTGGATCGCCACGGTGCCGCCGACGGTGCGGCTCGCCAACGAAGCCTTCGGCGAGCGCGACGCCCCGATCGTCTTCGGCTGGATCGCCGCCGGCCACCAGCTTGGCGCTGCCACCGCCGCGTTCGGCGCCGGCCTGGTGCGGGCCTCCGAGGGCCGCTACCTCGAGGCGTTCCTGGCCGCCGGTCTCACCGCCGTCATGGCCGCACTGATGTCGCTGATGATCGGCCGGATGCGGCAAGCGGCGCCAGCCGCAGCGTGACGACCCGGCGCCGGCCGCAGCGTGACCCACTCGCCGAGCGCGGCCGCACGATGGCCGCGTCCGGCTCCTGGTTTCCCGTGCGGTTTCAGGCTTTCCCGCGCCTTGCCCTGGCCGGGGCGGCCGGTCTACCCCATCTGATCGGCGGGCCGGCTCACGGCCCGCGACGTGAAGGCCGTTCTCCCGAGGTCATCGATGCTCACCGACACTCCCGCGGCCGGCCAGCCCCCCGCGGGCGCCCTGATCAAGGACACCACCACCGCGACCTTCCGCCAGGACGTGATGCAGGAATCCCTGCAGCAGCCGGTGCTGGTCGATTTCTGGGCGCCGTGGTGCGGGCCGTGCAAGCAGCTCACGCCGATCATCGAGAAGGCCGTCAAGGACGCCGGCGGCAAGGTGAAGCTCGTCAAGATGAACATCGACGAGCATCCCCAGATCGCCGGCCAGCTCGGCATCCAGTCGATCCCGGCGGTGATCGCGTTCCAGCGCGGCCAGCCGGTCGACGGCTTCATGGGGGCGCTTCCCGAGGGCCAGGTGAAGGCCTTCATCGAGCGCCTGGTCGGCCCCCTCGGGCCGACCGCCGTCGAGGACCTGATGGCGGAGGCGCAAGCCGCCGCCGAGGCCGGTGATTCGGATGCCGCCGCCGAGATCTATGCCGCGGTGCTCGGCCAGGAGCCGGGGCATGCCGGCGCCATCGCGGCGCTCGCCCGCCTGCTCCTCGACCGCGACGACGTCGAGGGCGCCCGCCGCTTCCTCGAATCGGCGCCGCCCGAGGCCGCCAAGGACCCGGCCATCGCCGCCGTGAAGGCGGCGATCGATCTCGCCGAGCAGGCGGCCTCGCTCGGCGACCTCGCCGGCTTCCAGCGCCGGATCGAGGCGGACCCGGCCGATTACCAGGCCCGGTTCGACCTCGCGCTCGGCCTCAACGCCAAGGGCCAACAGCAGGAGGCGGTCGACCAGCTGATCGAGATCGTCCGCCGCGACCGGACCTGGAACGACGACGGCGCCCGCAAGCAGCTGCTCCAGCTGTTCGAGGCCTGGGGCCCGATGGACCCGATGACCATCCGCGGCCGGCGCAAGCTGTCGACCCTGATGTTCTCGTGAGGAGGGCCGGGGTGCATCCACAAGTGCATCCCGGGCGCGGCATTACGCCGGACAGGTATCCACGCCGGCCGGCCGCGCCCTAGATCGCTGCTGGTGATCCCGGGCCCGAGACGAGGAAGCCCGGGACCCCCTTACGATCCGCGCGGGAGCGACGCCGATGAGCATGAACGTCGCCTACAAGGGGCCGGGCGACTGCCCGGCCGAGATCCCGGTCTTTCCGCTTCCCGGCGCGTTGCTGCTGCCGCGGGGCCAGATGCCGCTCAACATCTTCGAGCCGCGCTACCTCGCGATGATCGACGAGGCCCTGCGCACCGACCGGGTGATCGGCATGATCCAGCCGGATTCCGACTCCGGCGAGACCCCGCTGTCGCCCAAGCTGTTCAAGGTCGGCTGCGCCGGCCGGGTCACCCAGTTCGCCGAGACCGGCGACGGCCGCTACCTGATCTCGCTCACCGGCATCGCCCGCTTCCGGATCGAGGAGGAGCTGTCGACCACCACCGGCTACCGGCGCTGCAAGGTCACCTTCGCGCCGTTCGAGAGCGACTTCCACGCCCGCGCCGGCGAGGAGGCGGTGGACCGCGCCGGCGTGCTGAAGGCTCTTCGCGATTTCGTCGAGGCCAACGACCTCAAGGTCGACTGGGCCGGGATCGAGGAGGCGCCGAACGAGGCCCTGGTGAACGCGCTGTGCATGATGAGCCCGTTCGGCCCGCGCGAGAAGCAGGCGATGCTGGAGGCGCCCGACCTCAAGACCCGGGCCGAGGTGCTGATCGCCGTGACCGAGATGGAACTGGTGCGGGCCTCCGGCGCCGAGCCGACGCTGCAATAGGCGGCGGCTTGGGCTAGAGAAACGCCGAAACCACTCGGAAGGACCACCCGTGAGCGAATCCCCGACCTCCTTCGAGGCCACCCGCATCGACCCGAAGCTGCTCGAGCTCTTGGTCTGCCCCCTGACCAAGGAGCGGCTCGACTACGATTCGGCGCGCCAGGAGCTGATCAGCCGCTCGGCCAAGCTCGCCTACCCGATCCGCGACGGCATCCCGATCATGCTGCCGGAAGAGGCGCGGCCGCTGGCGGATTGAGCGCGCCGCGCGGGACACGACCCGCGCGGTTTCCCGTCGACAACCGGCAACACGCCCGACAAATCGGCGTGCGCCGCGTTGGCGCCCGCCGATTTCGAGCCTACACCTCGACGGGACGGTTCCCCCCGGGGATCAAAAGGGAACGCGGTGCGAGATGCCGCGGCTGCCCCCGCAACTGTGAGCGGCGAGTCCTCCATCACCGACGTCACTGGGTGCGATGAGCCCGGGAAGACGATGGAGGGCCGAGACCCGCAAGCCAGGAGACCTGCCGTCAGCCGTGGTCACATGTGGGCCGCGCCGGCCGGGGTGTGCCGGTGCCTCCACGGTGACGTGCCACAGCCCCTGAAGGCTCGCCCGTGCCCGCCTCCCGTCTCCCGTTCCTCGCGGCACTCGCCGCCTGCCTGCCCGTCCCCGCCCTGGCGCAGGGTGACATCCCCCTCGACACGATCGACGTGACCGCTCCGGCGCCCGCAGCACCGACGGCGGCCAGCGCCGGCTATCCCGGCGGCGTCACCGGCATCGGCGGGGCCTTGCGTCCGGTCGAGGCGGCGAGCGCCGGGATCATCGGCGGGGCGGTGATCAACAGCCTGCCCGTCACCCGCCCGGGCGAGGTGCTCGAATCGGTGCCGGGCCTGATCGTCACCCAGCATTCCGGCGAGGGTAAAGCCAACCAGTTCTTCCTGCGCGGCTTCAACCTCGACCACGGCACCGACATCGCCATCCACGTCGACGGCATGCCGGTGAACATGCGCACCCACGCCCACGGCCAGGGCTACGCCGACCTCAACTTCCTGATCCCCGAGCTCGTCGGCGCGGTCGAGTTCCACAAGGGCCCGTACTTCGTCCGCGACGGCGACTTCGCCTCCGCCGGCTCGGTGCGGATCGACTATCTCGACAAGCTCGACCGCAACATCGCGCTCACCACGCTGGGCAGCTTCGGCTTCAGGCGCGGGCTCTCGGCGGCCTCGGTGCCGCTCGGCGCCGGCAACCTCCTGGTGGCGGGCGAGGCGCAAGCCTATGACGGGCCGTGGGTCGTGCCCGACGCCCTGCGCAAGCTCAACGGCGTCGCCCGCTACAGCCAGGGCACCGCCACGGACGGTTTTTCCGTCACCGGCATGGCCTACTGGGCGAAATGGAACGCCACCAACCAGATCCCCGAGCGGGCGGTGGCGGAGGGCATCATCGGCCGCTACGGCACGCTCGATCCGACCGATGGCGGCGATACCGGGCGCTTCTCGCTCTCCGGACGCTGGAGCCAGTCGGATGCCGGCGGCATCACCCGGGCCTCGGCCTACGTGATCCGCTACCAGATGAACCTCTGGAACAACTTCACCTACTTCCTCAACGATCCCGTCAACGGCGACCAGTTCCGCCAGCGCGACGCCCGCGTGCTCGGCGGCGGCGAGATCTCGAGGGTCTTCCAGGGCGACCTGTTCGGGTTGCCGATGGAGAACGAGATCGGCGTGCAGACCCGCACCGACGACATCCGGGTCGGCCTGTTCAACACCACCGCCCGGCAATACCGCTCGACCGTCCTCGACGACCGGGTGCTGGAGGCGAGCGCCGCCTTCTACTACGAGAACCGCGTGCGCTGGACCGACTGGCTGCGCACCAGCGTCGGCTTCCGGGCCGACGGCTACTATGCCGACGTCCGCTCCGACACGCCCGCGAATTCGGGCCGCGCCCGCGACGGCATCGTCAACCCGAAGCTCGGCGCAGTGTTCGGGCCGTGGGCGGATACCGAGATCTACCTGAATTACGGCGGCGGCTTCCACTCGAACGACGCCCGCGGCGTCACCGCGACGGTCGATCCGGTGAGCCCGCTGTTCAACATCGCCCGCTCGCCGTTCCTGGTGCCCTCGACCGGCTACGAGGTCGGGATCCGCAACCGCTCGATCGCCGGCCTGGAGACGAGCCTCGCCCTGTTCCGGCTCGACTTCGCCTCCGAGAACCTGTTCCAGGGCGATACCGGCACCACCGAGCCGAGCCGGCCGACCCGCCGCTTCGGCATCGAGTGGAGCAACCACTACGCGCTCACCCCCTGGCTGCGGCTGGAGGGCGACCTGACGCTCACCAATGCGCGCTTTGCCGACCGCGACCCGATCGGCCAGCGCGTGCCCGAGGCCCCGACCGCCATCGCCTCGGCGGGCTTCACCTTCGGCGAGGGCCAGGGCTGGTTCGGGACCTTGCGCTTCCGCTACTTCGGCCCGCGGCCGCTGATCGAGGACAACTCGGTGCGCTCGAAGCCGACCGCCCTGCTCAACGGCCGGATCGGCTACGCCTTCGACAACGGCATGAGCCTCGCCCTCGACGTGCTCAACCTGACGAACGCCCGGGCCGACCAGATCACCTACTACTACGAGTCGCGCCTGCCCGGAGAGGCGGCAGGCGTCGCCGACCGGCACTTCCACCCGGTCGAGCCGACGGCGGTCAGGCTGACGCTGGCGGGGCGGTTCTGAGAACTGTTTGGCCCCTGCCGACGAACTAGCGCCCAACCGGGCTTCGCCGTGAGATCGCGGACAGGAACGATATCGTTTTCAACGGATCTGTTCGAGTAAAGATGAAGCGCACCTCCCCTCTCCCGTTTGGGAGAGGGGATCCCGTGCCTCACCGAATTCAATCAACTCAAAGTAAAAAAATTTTATCCATCAATTTTTTTAGATACGACCCTACACATCCCGCCGCATCAGCGCGTACATCTTCTCCCGATACGGAAACGTCTCGACGTTGCGCCAGCCGATCCGGGCATACAGCCCCTCCGCGCTGCGGGTGTAGAGCCACAGGGTCGGGATCCCGCGGGACATCGCCTCCGCCTCCACCGCCGCGACGAGCCGCACCGCGTGGCCGCGGCCCCGGGCGTGGGGCGCCACGAAGACGCCGGCGAGCCAGGGCGTCAGGTCGGGCCGCGTCTCGAGGTCGTGGGCGGCGAGGCTCGCCATGCCGACGGGCTCGTCGTCGGCCAGGAGCACGAAGGTGCGGGGCATCGAAGGGGCCGCGGCGCCCACGGCCTCGGCCGCCGTCACCTCGGCGAGGCTGCGGCCCTGGCCTCGCGCGAATGCCTCCCAGCGCCAGCGCGCGGTGACGGGAACGAGGTCGGACCCTTCGGTGACGGTGACGATCGCGTGCGGCATCGGACGCTCCCCGGAACGGGCCGTCACTCGCCCGGCCGGACCGCGCTCGTCAATGCCAGCCCTGGCCGAAGCGGCCGGTCGAGTGCAACAGCGTGTGCCCGCATTCGAGGCAGAGGTAGCGGGTCTCGACGCCGCCGCCGAACGCCTCGACCACCGGGGTCGAGGCCACCACCATCAGGCGGGCGTGGGGGCGCTCCTGCCAGTGGGCGCGCATCTGGCCGCAGCAGGCCCGGCAGGCCGCGTCGTCGGCGCTCATCGGCGGGGGCCCGAGGCGGGCCTGGAAACTCTGCTGGGCCATGCGGCGTCGGTCTCGTGCGGGTGAGCCGCATCCGAAACGATCCCGGGACGGGTCGCCCGTCGGCCCCGCGGGATCAGCAAGAACGGGACCGGCGCGAAGGAGTGGGACGAGCGGGCGGATCACCGTCCGATCGGGATCGAACCATGCGGCAGCGCCGCCGCTCGACGTAAAACAGCCAAGCCCGACCGGCGTCGCGTCGCGGGTCTGACGATACCACTGTTTCGCGGGATTGCGGCAAGACTATGCGGCAGGACCGGGCGGCTTTGCGCGCGCGGCCGGCGGGAACCGTGGCCGCGGGCGTCGGTTGTCCCGCCGCCGGAGGAGCGGACCTTCGAGGCGTGGGGAGGTCGGTTCGTGGGGCGTCGCCGGATCGCCGCCTGGCTCGGAGGAGCGGTTCTCCTCGCCGCCGCAGGGTTCGCGGCCGCGGCCTGGCGCCCCGCCCTCGCGCCCGGCGGCCCGGTTCCGGCCGAGACCGCGCCGGAGCAGGTGCGCAAGGGCGCGGTCCTCGCCTCGCTCGGCTACTGCGCCTCCTGCCACACGGCCGAGGGCGGACGGCCCTATGCCGGCGGGCGCGGCATCGGCACGCCGTTCGGCACCATCTACGCCACCAACATCACGCCGGACCCGGAGACGGGCATCGGCCGCTACTCGCTCGCCGCCTTCACCCGGGCGATGCGCGAAGGCGTCGACCGGGAGGGGCGCCACCTCTACCCGGCCTTCCCCTACACCCACTATGCCGGCCTGACCGACCCCGACATCGCCGCCCTCTACGCCTTCGCGATGACCCGCGAGCCGGTGCGGCGGGAGGCGACGGCGAACGCCCTGCCCTTCCCGCTGTCCTGGCGCCCGCTCCTCGCCGGCTGGAAGCTGCTGTTCGCGCAGGCGCCGAAGATCCCGGCAAACCCGCAGCGCGACGCGGCGTGGCATCGCGGCGCCTACCTCGCCGAGACCCTGAGCCATTGCGGCGCCTGCCACAGCCCGCGCAACCTGCTCGGCGCCGAGGTGCGAACCAAGGCCTATGCGGGGGGCGAGGCCGACGGCTGGTGGGTGCCGCCCCTCGACCGCTCCTCGCCCTCGCCGCTCGCCTGGGACGCCGACAGCCTCGCCCGCTACCTCGCCGAATGGGACCCGCAGCATGGCGGGCCTGCGGGGCCGATGCGCCCGGTGGTCGACGCCCACAGGACCGTTCCGGAGGGCGAGATCCGGGCGCTCGGGTCTTACGTCGCGACGCTCTACGGCCCCGGTCCCGCCGGCAGCCGCACCGGCCCGGTCGACCGCGAGGTCGCGGGCGACGACCCGGCGCTCGCCCGGGGTGCCGCGACCTATGCGGGCGCCTGCGCCACCTGCCACGAGAGCGGCGGGGGGACTGCCGGCGGCGTGCCCTACACCACGCCCTCGCTCGGCCACCGCACCACCCTGCGGGCGCCCGACCCGCGCAACCTGCTCCTGGTCCTGCGCGACGGCATCGCCCCGCGGGAGCGCGCGCCGGGGCCGATCATGCCGGCCTACGGCGCAATGCTGACACCCGCACAAATGACCGACCTTGCCGCCTACCTGCGCGCCCGCTTCAGCCCCGACGGGCCGTGGCCGAACCTCGACGCGACGGTGCGGGACCTGATGCGCGAGCCCCCCCGCCGCGGCGCCCGGGCCGAGGCGGGGGGCTGAGGAGGAGACGCCGATGCCGACGCTGACGGTGAACGGCCGCACCCAGGCGGTCGAGGCCGACCCCGGAACCCCGCTCCTCTACGTGCTGCGCGACGAGCTCGGGCTCAACGGCGCCAAGTTCGGCTGCGGGCTCGGCCAGTGCGGCGCCTGCACGGTCGAGGTCGAGGGCCGCGCGGTCCTGTCCTGCCTCACGCCGATCGGGGTGCTGGAGGGCCGGCCCGTCACCACCGTCGAGGGGCTGGGGAGCCCGGAGAATCCGGGCCCGCTCCAGGCCGCCTTCATCGCCGAGAACGCGGCGCAATGCGGCTACTGCATCGCCGGCATGGTGATGCGGGCCCACGCCCTGCTGCGCGCGGTCCCGCATCCGACCGAGGCCGAGATCCGCGACGCACTGCGGCTCAACCTGTGCCGCTGCGGCACCCACATGCGGATCCTCGCCGCCGTGCGCCGCGCCGCCGGCACCGAGCCCGCCACCACGGGGGCGACGCCGTGACCGCGCTGACCCGCCGCACGCTCCTCGTCGGCGGCGCGCTCCTCGTCGGGATCGGGCTGCCCCGCGGAGCCGCGGCCGCGTCGCTCCCCGGCAGCCTCGGGCAGGCCCCGCGGATCGAGGCCTGGATCCGGATCGGCGAGGACGGCGCCGTGACGGTGCTCACCGGCAAGGCCGAGCTCGGCCAGGGGATCAAGACGGCGCTGATCCAGGTCGCGGCGGAGGAGCTGGGGCTGGAGCCGGCGTCCTTGCGCCTCCAGACCGCCGACACCGAGCTGACGCCGAACGAGGGCTACACCGCCGGCAGCCACTCGATGCAGGACTCGGCGACCGCGATCCGGCACGCCGCCGCGGCGGCGCGGGCGCTCCTCCTCGAGGTCGCCGGGAATCGCCTCGGCCTGCCGCCGGAGGCGCTGCGGGTCGAGGGAGGCAGCATCAATGCGCCGGACGGACGCCGCATGACCCTCGGCGAGATCGCCCAGGAGGTCGAGCTCGATGCAAGCGTGCCCGAGACGGTCGCCTTGCGCGATCCCGCCACCTACACGGTGGTGGGCCGGCCGCTGCCGCGCGTCGACATTCCCGCCAAGGTCGCGGGCGGCGCGGCCTACGTCCAGGACATCCGCGCGCCCGGGATGGTGCATGCCCGCATCGTGCGCCCGCCCCGCCCCGGCGCGCGGCTCGTCAGCGTCGACGCGGAGGCGGTCGCCGCCCGTCCCGGGGTGATCCGGGTGCACCGCGACGGCGACTTTCTCGCAGTGCTGGCCGATCGGGAATACGCCGCCGTGACGGCGATGCGGGCACTCGCCCGCGTCGCGGTCTGGCAGGGCGGCACGAGCGTGCCGGAGCCCGACGCGCTCTTCACCGACCTCGCTGGCCGGTCGGCGAAGCGGACGATCATCCACGAGGCCGGCGCCGACGCGCCGGTGCCGGCGGGGCGCCGGATCACCGCGCAGTACCGCCGGCGCTACCAGATGCACGGCTCGATCGGCCCGTCCTGCGCGGTGGCCGAGTTCGACGGCGACCGGCTCACCGTCTGGTCGCACGCGCAAGGGATGTTCCCCTTGCGCAAGGCGCTCGCCGAGATGCTGTCCCTGCCCGAGGAGCAGGTGCGCTGCATCCACGTCGAGGGCTCGGGCTGCTACGGCCACAACGGCGCCGACGACGCGGCCGGCGACGCGGCGCTGCTCGCCCGCGCGCTGCCCGGCCGGCCGGTTCGGGTGCAGTACACCCGCGAGCAGGAGCACCTGTGGGAGCCCTATGGCGGCGCGATGCTGACCGAGGCCTCGGCCGTGCTCGGGCCCGACGGGCGCATCGCCGACTGGGACTACGCGGTGCGCAGCCCGACCCACCTCACCCGCCCGCCCGGGGCCGGCCGGCTGCTCTCGGCCCGGATGCTGGACAAGCCTTTCCCGGCCCCGCCCCCGAAGGCGCTGCCGCAGCCCGAGGGCGGCGGCGACCGCAATGCCATTCCGCTCTACCGCCTGCCCCGCGCGCGGGTGGCGCACGACTTCGTCGCCGACATGCCGCTGCGGGTCTCGGCCCTGCGCAGCCTCGGCGCCTACATGAACGTGTTCTCGATCGAGAGCTTCCTCGACGAGCTGGCCGAGGCCGCCGGCGCCGACCCGGTCGCCTTCCGCTTGGGCCATCTCGACGACCCGCGGGCGCGGGCGGTGGTCGAGGACGCCGCCGCGCGCTTCGGCTGGGGGCAGGCCCTCCCGAGGGGCCGCGGCGCCGGCTTCGCCTTCGCCCGCTACAAGAACCTCGCCGCCTATTGCGCGCTCGCCGTCGAGGTCGAGGTGGCGCACGAGAGCGGCCGGGTCCGGCTGGTGCGGGCGCAGGCCGCGGTCGATGCCGGCCAGGTCGTCAACCCGCACGGCATCCGCGATCAGATCGAGGGCGGGATCATCCAGGCGATGAGCTGGAGCCTGTTCGAGGCGGTGGCGCACGACGCCGACGGCCCGACCAGCCGCGACTGGAGCACCTACCCGATCGCCCGCTTCCCCGACATTCCCGAGCGCCTCGACGTCCAGCTGATCGACCGCCCCGGCCAGCCGTTCCTCGGCGCCGGCGAGGCCGCGCAAGGGCCGACCGCCGCGGCGCTCGCCAACGCGGTCCGGCGCGCCGCGGGGGTGCGCCTGCGCGAATTACCGATGCGGCCGGAGCTGGTGAAGGCGGCGATCGGGGTGTGACGCGGGCCTCGGGCCGCGACCGTCTCAGGCCGCGACTTGGCGCAGGAAGCTCTCGACCTCGGCGTCGAGCCGCGCGGTGAGGCCGTCGACCTCGCGGGCGGCGGCGTCGACCGTGCCGGCGGCGCCGGCCGTCGTGCGGGAGGCGTCGATCACGGTGTCGAAGTCCCGCGTCATGGCGCGGGAGGCGTCTGCCGCCCCGCCGGCGCTGCGGGAGATCTCCTGCGTCGCCGCGCCCTGCTGGGTCACCGCCACGGCGATGCCGGCGGTGGTCTCGTCGATGTGGTGCATCCGGGCGCGGATCCGCGCCAGGGTGGCGGCGGTCTCCTCGGTGGCGCCGCGCAGGCCGGCGACCTGACGGGTGATCTCCTCGGTCGCCCGCGCAGTCTGGCCGGCGAGCGCCTTGACCTCGGCGGCGACCACCGCGAAGCCGCGCCCCGCCGCCCCCGCCCGGGCCGCCTCGATCGTCGCGTTGAGCGCGAGCAGGTTCGTCTGGCTCGCGATGGCATCGATCAGCGCCACGACGTCGCCGATCTGGGCCGAGGCCCGGACCAGATCCCCGACCCGCCCGTCCGCAGCCTCGGCCTCGGCGAGGGTCGAGGCGGTGCTCTCCCGCGCCCGCGCGACCTGGCCGGTGATGTCGCCGACCGAGGCCGACAGCTCCTCGGCGGCGCCCGCCACCGTGGCGACGTTGCCGGCGGCCGCCTCCGACCGGGCCGAGGCCGCGGCGATCGCGCCCTCGGCCGCCTCGGCCTGCGCCGCCATCGCGCCGGCCCGCTCGCTCAAGGCCGCGACGCGCTGCCGGAGCGCCGCGACCAGGGCCGCGACCTCGCCCCGGAAGGCCGCCACCGCGGCGTCGCGCGCGGTGCGTCCCCGCTCCGCGGCCACGCTCCCGCGGCGGCCCTCCTCCTCGAGGGCGAGCGCGCGCCGGCTCGTCTCGCGCAGGGTCTCGAGGGCCTTGGCGACGGCGCCGATCTCGTCGCCGCGCCCGGCATGGCGGATCGGCGTTTCGAGGTCGCCGGCAGCGAGGCCCGAGACCCGGGCGGCGATATCGACGAGGGGCCGCACGAGGCGCCGGGCCGCCAGGGCTGCCGCCACGCAGGCGAGGAGCGCGATCACCCCCGCCGCCAGGGTGACGGCGCGCATTGCCGCCGCGTGGGTCGCGTAGGAATCCTCGACCGGCACGCCGACGTAGAGCACGCCGTTGACCCGGCCCCCGGCGTCGCGGGTGGGCTGGTAGATCGTCTGGAAACGGCGACCGAACAGCGTCGCCTCGCCGCGAAACGCCTCGCCGCGACGCAACGCTCCTTGCGCCGGATGGTCCGCGGCCAGGGCCGTGCCGATGGCGCGCTCGCCGTTCTCCCGGCGCAACGTCGTCGCCCGGCGGAAAAGGCGTCCTTGGCCGGATCGTAGGCGAACACCGTGGCGCTGCCGCCGACATACGCGACCGTATCGTCGACCACCGATGCGTCGGCGAAGTCCGCCAGGGCCGGCGCCGTCACCGCCGTCACCCGCCCGCCCTCGAGCGACGCCGTCGCGCCCGGCACCCGGCCGGCGAAGACCAGGGCGAGGCTGCGGCCGTTCTGCTGCGTCCGCTCCAGGTCCTGCCGCTGCAGGTCGAGCCAGATCTCCCGCGACGCCATCACCCACATCGCCGCCGTCGTCATGACGATCGCGCAGGCGACGATCATGACCAGTTTCGCCGTCATCCCGACGCGGTTCGCCATAGCCCGTTCCTCTGTTTCAGGTAACGGTTACGACAGAAACATTGACGCTTTGTTTCTTGTAGTTACAACGATACATGGGAGGAGGAAATATCTCGCTTTATAATATTTCCCCCGAGCACAAGACGATCGGGCATGGACGGCAGCGGACCGGACGCGGCGCGGGTACAGATTTCAGAAAATTTTCTTAAACTTGAGCAGTGCTGGTCCGCCGACGAGACGGGCGGCGTGGGTCTTCCGGCCTCGCCGTAGACTGGCGACCGGGCCGGGATGCGCTCGGCGACCGTGCGCACGACCTGGGACGTACAATGGCGAGCATAGACTTGAACGTCGTCGGGGATCGTCGCCGGACCGCGCGGTGGTCGATGTCGCGGCCAAAGCACGCGAGGCTCGCCCATGGACGCGGGACCGTCCGGGAAAAGAAACGGCGCGGGTTCCCCCTCTCCCCGCGGCCGGGGAAAGGGGGAGGCCCGCGCCTCATGTTCCCTGGACTGCCTTGCAACGAGCGGGCGGTGCCGCGCCGAAAGGCACGGGCAACGAAACCCTTCTCGGCCCGCGCCTTTCGGCGCGGCGCAGCTCACGCCTTCTTCTTCGCCCGCGCCTTCGGGGCGGCCTTCGCAGCCTTGGCGGCCGCGGCCGTCTCGGCCTCCCGCGCGAGGCGCAGGGCCTTGAGGCGGGCCATGTTGTCGTCGCGGCTGCGCTCCGCGCTGGCGAGGTCCGACCAAGCCTGCGCCGCCATCTCGGCCTGCATCTGGGCCCGCGCCGCGCGGGTCTCGGCCTGTCCGCGCGCGGTGCTGTCTTGGGTCGCCATGACGTCATCCCTCTTGCGAGGCGCGGGCGGGCCGCGGCCTCGGAGGGGCGCCGGGCCGAACGGGCCGCCGAGTGCGGCCCGCCCCCGGCGCCCTCTCCTCATGTAGGGCGCGGCGGACGATTGTCATGCGTTCGCGGTCGATCGGGGCCGCGGAACGGGGTCCGGACGGGTGCGAAGACCCCGAAGACAGAGCCTCAATGGGCGTTCGGGACCTCGGGCCGCGGCTCCTCGGGTGCGTCGCCCGCCAGCGCCTCGGCGAACGGGAATTCCAGCACCACCTCGCCGGCCTCGTCGGTCACCACTAGGCTCGCGGCGAGCAGCCGGTCCTGGTTCCCGCCGTGAAGCATCTTGGGATCGTCGATCATCGCGCGGATGATCGCGCGCGAGGCCTCCCAGGCGTGATCGGGATCGCGCAGTTCTTCGCCGTTCAGATCGGTGATCACGTCCTCGCCGATGTGAGTGTTGAAGAAGTATCGGGGCATGGGCAATCCTTCCGGCCGGACATTGGTCCTACCTGCCCTGTTCGCCCCTCCGGGACCAGTCCCCTGATCGGGTGATGCAATGCCGATTTCGACGCGTTTGCCCGTTTGGGGATCGAGAATGACGAGTCCCATCGTCAACTCCTGTGCAACGCGCCCCGCCGCCCAGGCCCAGTGAGGCTGCAACTTGTGGCGGAGATGAGGCCTCGTGCGCAATCCGGCGCCGAGTGCCCGGCGAGGGTGGCGCGCAAAATCGGCCGGTGGGCATTCAGCCGGCTATCGTCCACTTGCGCCGGGCCGGAGATTCAGATTTCCTGTCCTCGGGACAGGGACGGAACGCTAGGTCAACGAATACCGGCGCCGATCGACCTCGCCCAAGGGAGCCGAGAAACGTCCGATGCTGTGGCGCATCACACACTGGAGTCGCAAGCCGTCCGTCCCCTCCCTCGTCGGCGGGTTCGACCCGATCTACTATCTCGGCAAGAATCCCGACGTGGCCGCCGAGGGCTGCGACCCCCTCGAGCACTACCTGCATTTCGGCTGGCGCGAGGGGCGCGACCCCTCGGCCGAGTTCAGCACCAGCGGCTACCTCTCGGCCAATCCGGACGTCGAGCGGGCGGGCGTGAACCCGCTGCTCCACTACCGCGAGCACGGGCTGGCCGAGCGCCGGCGCGGCTGGCAGAAGCCGGGCGCCTGATCCCAAGGCATTTTCCGACGAACCGGACGTCAATTCGTCGGAAAATGCCTCGAAATCAAAGACTTGCTTCCCCACCCGAGCCGGTCAGCTGCCCCGGTAGGTGCTGTAGGCGTAGGGGGCGATCAGCAGCGGCACGTGGTAATGGCTCAGGCCGGGCCGGACCACGAAGCGCACCGGCACCTCGTCGAGGAAGTCGCCGGCGCCGGTGTCGCCCTGGCCGGCGAAGTACGCGCCGACCGCGAAGACGATCTCGTAGATGCCGGGTACCAGCGCCTCGCCGGCGAGCAGCGGCGCGTCGCAGCGCCCGTCCGCGTTGGTGAGGGTGCGGGCGACCTGCTCCCGGGCGCCGCCGGTGAGGCGCCAGAGCTGCACCGCGACGCCGGCGGCCGGGCGGCCATGGGCGGTGTCGAGCACGTGGGTGGTCAGGCGCGGCGTCTCGGGGCTCGTGGGCATCGACATCGATCGGATCTCCGCTCTCGGCCTCTCGCCTCGGCCCGTCGGGGGTGCCCGAGGGCTGCCGCTCGGTCAAGCGCGGCTTGACCGGCGCCGCCCGGCGCGGCCAGCATAGGCCCGATCCTGCCGGAGCCCCGCATGGCCACGCTTCTCCTGCGCAACGCCGACCGCCTCGTCACCATGGATGCGGCGCGGCGCGAGATCGACCGCGGCTTCGTGCTGATCGAGGGGAACCGGATCGTCGCCGTCGGCGGGCCCGAGGCGGCGCCGGAGACCGCCGACACGGTGATCGATCTCGACGGCCACGTGCTGCTGCCCGGCCTCGTCAACACCCACCACCACATGTACCAGTCGCTCACCCGCGCCGTGCCGGCGGCGCAGGACGCGGACCTGTTCGGCTGGCTGAAGGCGCTCTATCCGATCTGGGCCCGGCTGACGCCCGAGATGGTGCGGGTCTCGAGCCAGACCGCGATGGCCGAATTGATGCTGTCGGGCTGCACCACCTCGAGCGACCACCTCTACCTCTACCCGAACGGCTGCCGTCTCGACGACAGCATCGAGGCGGCGGACGAGATCGGCCTGCGCTTCCACGCCGCCCGCGGGGCGATGAGCGTGGGCGAGAGCGCCGGCGGCCTGCCGCCCGACGCGCTGGTCGAGGACGAGGCCGCGATCCTCCACGACACGCGCCGCCTGATCGAGACCTGGCACGATTCAGGCCCCTACGCGATGCGCCGGATCGTGGTGGCGCCGTGCTCGCCGTTCTCGGTCAGCCCGGGGCTGATGCGGGATGCGGCCGCCCTCGCGCGGGCCTACGGCGTCTCGCTGCACACCCACCTCGCCGAGAACCAGGACGACGTCGCCTACAGCCGCGAGCGCTTCGAGATGACGCCGGCGGAATACGCCGCCGATCTCGGCTGGGTCGGGCCGGACGTCTGGCACGCCCACTGCGTCAAGCTCGACGAGGACGGGATCCGGCTGTTTGCCCGCACCGGCACCGGGGTCGCGCATTGCCCGTGCTCGAACATGCGTCTCGCCTCCGGCATCGCGCCGGTGCCGCGGATGCGCTGCGAAGGCGTGCCGGTCGGCCTCGGCGTCGATGGCTCGGCCTCGAACGATGCCGGCCACCTGCTCGGCGAGGCGCGCCAGGCGATGCTCCTCGCCCGCGTCGGCCACGGCCCGGCTGCGATGACGGCCCGTCAGGCCCTGGAGATCGCGACGCTCGGCGGGGCGAAGGTGCTCGGGCGCCACGATATCGGGGCGCTGGCGCCCGGCATGGCCGCCGATTGCGTTGCCTTCGACCTGCGGGGGCTCGCAACCGCCGGCGCCCTGCACGATCCGGTCGCGGCGCTCGTGTTCTGCGCGCCGCCGGGCGTGGCGCTGAGTGTCATTAACGGGCGGATCGTGGTGCGGGACGGGCGGTTGCTGACGCTGGATACGGGGCTGCTGGCGGAGCGGCACAACGCGTTGAGCCGGCGACTGGTGAACGGGGAGTAGCGGAGCGGATCAGCGACTATCTGCCAACGCCAAGGCCAAGGCCAAGTCCACCGCCGCCTCGGCGTGCAGGGCCGTGGTGTCGAAGAGCGGCACCGGGCTGTCCTCCGGCCTCACCAGCAGCATGATCTCGGTGCAGCCGAGGATGATCGCCTCGGCTCCGTCGGCAGCCAGCCGCGCGATGACCGCCCGGAAGGCCGCGCGCGAGGCCGGCAGCGCCCGGCCCTGAACCAGCTCCTCGTAGATCACCCGGTGCACCTCCTCCCGGTCGTCGACGTCGGGCACCAGCACGTCGAGGCCGTGGCGCGTCGCGAGGCGGCCCTTGTAGAAATCCTGCTCCATCGTGAAGGCGGTGCCGAGGAGGCCGACCCGGGACAGGCCCGCGGCGCGGATCCGCTCGGCGGTCGGGTCGGCGATGTGCAGCAGGGGCAAGCCGATCGCCGCCTGCACCTGATCGGCCATGCGGTGCATGGTGTTGGTGCAGATCACCACGAAGTCCGCCCCGCCCCGCTCCAGCCGCCGGGCGGCCTCGATCAGCGCGTCGGTCGCCTCGTCCCAGCGCCCGGCATGCTGCAGGGCCTCGATCTCGCCGAAGTCGAACGACCACATCAGGCAGCGCGCCGAGCGCAAACCCCCGAGGCGGGCGCGCACCGTCTCGTTGATGATGCGGTAATACTCGGCCGAGCTTTCCCAGCTCATCCCGCCGATCAGGCCGATGACCTTCTGCTGCACGTCCGGTCTCCTCCCGATCGACGGTCCATGCCGGACTGGCCTGCCGCCGGACGCATGGCGGCAGGCACGCTGCCCCTTACTTCGCCAGGGCCGCCAGGATCCGCGCCCAGGAGCGCGTGCCCTTGTGGAAGCTCTGGAGGTCGTACTTCTCGTTCGGCGAGTGGACCCGGTCGTCGTCGAGGCCGAAGCCGACGAGCAGGGTGTCGAGGCCGAGCGTGCGCTTGAAGTCGCCGACGATCGGGATCGAGCCGCCCGAGCCGATCGTCACCGGCGCCCGGCCCCATTCCTCGGCGAGCGCCCCCTTGGCGGCTTCGAGCGCCGGCATGCCGTGCGGGAGCGCCAGCGCCCGCGAGCCCTTGTGGGTGACGACCTCGACCGAGCAATCGGCCGGGATCCGCTCCTCGACGAAAGCCCGGAAGTTGCGGTCGAGCGCCTCGGGGTCCTGGTCGCCGACGAGGCGGAACGAGATCTTGGCGCTCGCCTTCGAGGCGATCACCGTCTTGGTGCCCTCCCCCGTATAGCCGCCGATGATGCCGTTGGCGTCGCAGGTCGGGCGGGACTGGATCTGCTCGATCAGCATTCGGTCGCGCTCGCCGGAGGGCTTGCTCAGGCCAACGGTGCCAAGGAAGTTCTCCGGCGTCAGGTCGAGGCCGCGCCACTGCTCCAGCACCTCGGGCGGCGTGTCGTGCACGCCGTCGTAGAAGCCCGGCACGGTCACCCGGCCCTGGTCGTCGTGCAGGTCGGCGATGATGCGCGAGAGCACCCGGATCGGGTTGGCGGCAGCCCCGCCGAACAGGCCCGAATGCAGGTCGCGGTCGGCACAGGTGACGGTGACCTCGAAATAGGCGAGCCCCCGCAGCGACGAGGTGATGGCCGGGGTGTCGCGGTCCCACATCCCGGTGTCGCAGACGAGCGCCACGTCGGCCTTCAGCTCGTCGCGGTTCGCCGCGACCCACTCGGGCAGGAACTTCGAGCCGTCCTCCTCCGCCCCCTCGATCAGGATCGTGACGCCGACCGGCAATTCGCCGTCGATCGCCTTGAAGGCGCGGCAGGCCTCGACGAAGGTCATCACCTGGCCCTTGTCGTCGCAGGCGCCGCGGGCGCTGATGACCTTGCGGCCGTCGGCCAGCACCGCCATGCGCGGCTCGAACGGCGGCGTCTCCCACTCGTCCAGGGGATCGACCGGCTGCACGTCGTAGTGGCCGTAGAACAGCACGTGCGGCGCGCCGGGCTTGCGGTAGTGGCCGAGCACCACCGGATGGCCGCCGGTCTCGCGCAGGGACGTCTCGAAGCCCATGGCGGCGAGGTCGCCCTTCAGCCACTCCGCCGCCTTCCGGCACTCCGCCGCGTAGGCCGGATCGGTCGAGATCGACGGGATGCGCAGGAAGGCGAACAGCCGCTCCAGGGAATTGTCGAGGTCGCGGTCGATGTCGTTGAGGATCCGGTCAAGCGCGGCCATGCGGTGTCTCCGGTCTGGCCGGGCCCCCTGGCCCGGCGCTCACCGGGCCATCACTAGCGCAGCGGGCCGGCGGCCAGAAGCCGTGGGGCACGGGCGGCGGGCCGCCCCGGGTGCATGGCCGGCGCGACGACGGGGCGCGGGCGCCCGAGCGCCATCGGATCTGCCATCCACAGCGTCATCCCGGGTTCCGCCTTCGCGGCCCCGGGATGACGCAAAGAGGTGCTGGCGTCCGCGCCGGATGACCGGCGCGACGAGCCGACCGGGCTCAGTAGGTCAGACCACCGAGGCCCGGCAGGGCGAGGCCGTTGCCGAAGGCCCAGCGCAGGCCGACCCGGAACTCGTTGGCGGCGATGTCCTTGATGCGGGTGTTCTGGTTGTAGGCGTCGAAGCCGGTCCGCGCCTTGCCGACCTCGAGGTAGCGGTAATTGGCATCGATGCTGACGCCGGCGCCGATCTCGTAGGAGATACCCGCCATCGCCGCCCAGGCGAGGCCGATCGCGGTGTGGTTGGCCCGGGCGTCGAACCCTTGCGCGCCGATATGGGTGTAGCCGTCGACGCCGCTGCCGCAGGCGGTGGTGAAGCAGGTGGTGCCGGTCCAGGCGTCGTGGAAGCGGTTGCTCGCCATGCCGACGCCGGCGCCGACATAGGGGGTGAAGCCCCACCAGGTGCCGAGGTCGACGTAGACGTTGAACAGGCCGGTCAGGACGTCGAGCTTGCCGGCCTCGGTGTTGAAGCCCTCGACGAAGTTGGTGCGCGAGGAATAGTCGCGGAAGCGGCTGCGGGTGCGCCCGTCGACGGTGACGTCGGCACGCAGGAAGCTGTTGAAGCGGTAGCCGATGCCGCCGCCGTAGCCGTCGGTGTTGCCGAGGCGGAAGCCGACGAGCTTGGCGCCGTCGGTGCCCGGCAGGGTGTCGTCCTTCGGGTGGCGGAAGTCGCTCGCCGTGTAGTCGCCGCGCAGGTACCAGCCCGATCCGACCTCGACCGGGGCCGCAAGCGGCGGCGGCGGAGGGGGTGGCGGCAGGAGATCGGCGGCGAGCGCGGGCGCGCCGAAGAGGCCGAGCCCGAGGGCCGCGACCGCGAGACTATGACCGAACCGTGCCATGGGGCGCCCTTTCCTGCCCCATCGGCTCTTCGGCCGGGGCGAATACGCGAAACTGAGAGTTGGGGTCGTTGGCCCGACAATCGACGTGGCGTGGGACGGTGAGCGGCGACTCGACCCCGTTGGTCCGCCGCCGCGATCTCCGGCGCGAGCGCGCCGGAGAGCTCTTCCGCCTCAGTACTTGCGCACCAGCGGCATCATCGGGGGCGGCGGCGGCTCGTAGGCCGCGGCGAGCACGGGCGCGCCGAACATCCAGCGCATGCCGAGCTTGATGTCGTGGGACTCGATGTCCTTGACCTTGATCGGCGTCAGGGTGCTGCCGCAGAAGCAGTTCAGGACGCCGGTGCTGCCCTCGCCGAGGTTGAGGTAGCGGTAGGCCAGTTCGAGCTTCAGGTTCGGCGTGACGGCGTAGGACAGGCCGGCGTGGAGCGCCCAGGCCAGGCTCGTCTTCATCTGGGTCTTGTAGGTGCCGCCGCTGATGTTCTGGTAGCCGTACTTGCCCCAGTCAGGATTGTCCGTGTAGGTGTAGCTGCCGGTGATCTGGCTCGACTCCGACAGGCCGGCGAAGCGGTGGAACGCCGCGCCGACGCCGGCGCCGATGAACGGCGTGACCCCGTAATAGGTGCCGAGATCGGCGTAGCCGTTCACCAGGACGACCGCGGCGGAGTAGTTGCCGTTGGTGCTCTCGTAGGTGGTCTCGTCGTAGTCGCGGCGCAGGCCGGCATCGTCGTAGGTCGAGTATTGCGACTTGATGCGGTCGTTGGTGCGGAAGCCGCTGGAGAAGCGGTACTCGCCGGTCACGTCGCCGCGCAGCCAGGAATTAAACTGGTAGCCGACACCGATGCCCGCGAAGCCGCCGGCGCCGAGATCGGTGTTGTAGTAGTTCACGACGTCCGGGCTCGGCACGGTCGAGAGCTTCGGCCGGGTGTAGATGCTGGCGCCGACATCGCCGCGCAGGTACCAGCCGCCGCCGAACTCGACCGGCGGGGGCGGCAGCGGCGGGGGCGGGGGCGGCAGGAGGTCGGCGGCGTGGACGAGACCCGGCGCAGCCACGCTCGCAGCGAGCGTGAAGATGCGCGCCAGCGCGAGTGGCTTGCTGCGGCCCATGACGGTTCCCTGGTGTGCGGGGCCGCGAGGAGATCGGGCGGCCGTTCCGGAAGACGTCATGACTGTCGCCGGGTTCGGTAAACCCACGCTTAACGTTAAGCCTTAGGCCTGAGAAAGTGTTGCACTTGATTGATCGGGCGGTCCCGTCAGACCTGCCCGCTAAGACGCGGGCGCCGCGCGCACAAGTCCTGCGCGCATGTCTCCGCTCACTCGCGTCCCAGCTGTAGCGCGTGGGACGGGGAGCGTCGCCGCCCCCGTCCGCCGTGGCGTCTTAGGTCAGGCCGCGACCTTGCGCAGGGCTTCGACCACGTCGTCGACCACCCGCACCACGAGGTCGCGATCGTCGCCCTCGGCCATCACCCGGATCACCGGCTCGGTGCCGGACGGCCGGATGACCAGGCGGCCACCCTCGCCCAAGCGCTCCCGGGCGCCCTCGATGGCGGTGACGACGGAATCCTGCCGCAGCGGCTCGCCGCCGGTGCCGTAGCGCACGTTCTTGAGCACCTGCGGCAGCGGGTCGAAGCAGTGGCAGACCTCGCTCACCGGGCGCTGCTGGCGCTGCACCACCGAGAGCAGCTGGAGCGCCGCCACCAGGCCGTCGCCGGTGGTGGCGTAATCCGACATGATGATGTGGCCGGATTGCTCGCCGCCGAGGTTGTAGCCGTGCTCGCGCATGTGCTCCAGCACGTAGCGGTCGCCCACCGCCGTGCGGACCAGGCCGAGGCCGAGGCCGCCGAGATAGCGCTCGAGGCCGAGATTCGACATGATGGTGGCAACGATGCCGTTCTTCGACAGGCGGTCGTCCTCCTGCCAGGAGCGGGCGACCACCGCCATCAGCTGGTCGCCGTCGACCCGCTGGCCCTTCTCGTCGACCACCAGCACCCGGTCGGCGTCGCCGTCGAGCGCGATGCCGATATCGGCGCGCAATTCGCGTACCTTGGCGACCAGGGCCTCGGGCGCGGTCGAGCCGACGTCGCGGTTGATGTTGAAGCCGTCGGGCTCGGTGCCGATGGCGATCACCTCGGCGCCGAGCTCCCACAGGGTCTCGGGCGCCACCCGGTAGGCGGCGCCGTTGGCGCAGTCGACCACCACCCGCAGGCCGTCGAGGGTCAGGTTGCGCGGGAGCGTGCGCTTGGCGAACTCGATGTAGCGGGCATGCACGCTCTCGATGCGCTTGGCGCGGCCGAGGTCATTCGAGCCGGCGAGCCGGGTGTGGAGGCTCGAATCGATCAGTTGCTCGATCTCGCGCTCGACGTCGTCGGAGAGCTTGAACCCGTCGGGCCCGAAGATCTTGATGCCGTTATCCTCGAACGGGTTGTGCGAGGCCGAGATCATCACCCCGATATCGGCCCGCATCGAGCGGGTCAGCATCGCCACGGCCGGGGTCGGCATCGGGCCGAGCAGCATCACGTCCATGCCGACCGAGGTGAAGCCGGCGACGAGCGCGGTCTCGATCATGTAGCCCGACAGGCGGGTGTCCTTGCCGATCACGACGCGGTGGCGATGGTCCCCGCGCTGGAACACGAGGCCGGCGGCCTGCCCGACCCGGAGGGCGAGTTCCGGCGTGATGACGCCGTTGGCCCGGCCCCGGATGCCGTCGGTCCCGAAATACTTGCGCACGGCTGTCTTCTCCCTGTCCCGTTCCGGGCCATCGGCCCAGGTCGGCGTCCAAATCCCACGCCCCCGCGCAAGGCCGGTGCCGCAATCCGCCGGCGGCGGTCCCACGCTGTTTGGGTTATTTTGAGGCTCCGGCACAACGGAGAGGGGCGACGGGATCTCTCCCGCCGCCCCTCGTCACGAGAACCAGGCCGTGTGCCGGGTCGAAGCCCGTATCCGTCAGGCCTGCGGCTGCCGGTCAGACCTGCGGCTGCCGGTCAGGCCTGCGGCTGCGGCTCGTAGCCGCCGTCGTTCTCCCGCGGCCGGCCGCGGCCGGCGGAGGGGACCGGCGAGCCGCGGGTCGGGCTGGACGGATAGTCGCCGGCGTCGCGCACCGGGGGCTTGCCGTCGAGGAGATCGCGGATCTCGTCGCCCGACAGGGTCTCGTACTCGAGCAGGCCGCGGGCCAGGGCCTCGAGGTCGGCCTTGCGCTCGTCGAGGATGCGGCGGGCATCCTGGAGGCCGGCCTCGACCAGGCGACGGACCTCGGCGTCGATCTTCTGAGCGGTGGCCTCCGACACGTTCTGCTGCCGGTTGACCTGCATGCCGAGGAAGACCTCGTCGTTGTTCTCGCCGTAGGCGACGGTGCCGAGCTCAGGGCTGAAGCCCCAGCGGGTCACCATCATGCGGGCGAGCCGGGTCGCCTGCTCGATGTCCGACTGGGCGCCGGAGGTGACCTTGTCGTGACCAAAGATCATCTCCTCGGCGACGCGGCCGCCCATCATGATGGCGAGGCGCGAGGTCATCTGCTCGAAGGACATCGACAGCTTGTCGCGCTCCGGCAGCTGCATGACCATGCCGAGCGCCCGGCCGCGGGGGATGATCGTCGCCTTGTGGACGGGATCGGTCGCCGGGACGTTGAAGGCGACGATGGCGTGGCCGCCCTCGTGGTAGGCGGTGAGCCGCTTCTCGTCCTCGGTCATGACGAGGGTGCGCCGCTCGGCGCCCATCATCACCTTGTCCTTGGCGTCCTCGAACTCGTGCATCGTGACGATGCGCTTGCCGCGGCGGGCTGCCAGCAGGGCCGCCTCGTTGACGAGGTTCATGAGATCCGCGCCCGAGAAGCCGGGGGTGCCGCGGGCGATCACCTTCAGGTCGACGTCGGGCGAGAGCGGCACCTTGCGGACGTGGACGCGCAGGATGCGCTCGCGGCCGATCACGTCCGGGTTCGGCACGATGATCTGGCGGTCGAACCGGCCCGGGCGCAGCAGCGCCGGGTCGAGCACGTCGGGGCGGTTGGTCGCCGCGATGATGATGATGCCCTCGTTGGCCTCGAAGCCGTCCATCTCGACGAGGAGCTGGTTGAGGGTCTGCTCGCGCTCGTCGTTGCCGCCGCCGAGACCTGCGCCGCGGTGACGGCCGACGGCATCGATCTCGTCGATGAAGATGATGCAGGGGGCGTTCTTCTTCGCCTGGTCGAACATGTCGCGGACGCGGCTGGCGCCGACGCCGACGAACATCTCGACGAAGTCCGAGCCCGAGATGGTGAAGAACGGCACGTTGGCCTCGCCGGCGACGGCGCGGGCGATGAGCGTCTTACCGGTACCGGGAGGGCCGACCAGCAGCACGCCGCGCGGGATCCGGCCGCCGAGGCGCTGGAACTTCTGCGGGTCGCGCAGGAACTCGACGATCTCCTGCAGGTCCTCCTTGGCCTCGTCGACGCCCGCCACGTCCTCGAAGGTCACGCGGCCGTGGGCCTCGGTCAGGAGCTTCGCCTTCGACTTGCCGAAGCCCATGGCGCGACCGGCACCGGACTGCATCTGGCGCGACAGGAAGATCCAGGCCCCGATGAACACCAGGATCGGCAGCCAGTTGACGAGCAGCGCGATGAACCACGGCGTGTTGTCCGACGGCGGACGGGCCGTGATGGTCACGCCCTTGCCCTGGAGCTTCGACACCAGCGAGGGGTCGTTCGGCGCGTAGGTCGTGAAGGTGCCGCCGCTCGTGTAGGTGCCGCTCACCTCCTGGCCGGAGATGACCACGTTCTGGATGCGGCCCGCCTCGGCGTCGTTCAGGAGCTGGCTGTAGGCGATCTCCCCACCACCCGAGCGGTGACCCGGATTCTGAAACAGGGTCACGAGGGCCAGCACGAGCAGGAAGATGACGACCCACAAGGCGAAATTGCGGAAATTGGGGTTCATCGAAGAGTCAATCCCTGAGGAGCGCGGCACCGCGCGGGCGTGCTGGGGTGGGTGCCGGCACTCGGATCGCAATGTAGGCACCCGGCCGATGCTTGCCAAGTAATCGCCCGCGCCTGCGGCGCCGCGGGCGCGGCTCCTCACCCGAACGTCATGTCGCCGGCGAGCGGCGAGGCGGCGCCGGGCTCAGGGCCAGGCAACCGCCGCGTGCCGCCAGCAGGAGGCCCGCCACCGTGCGCCGGCAAGCGGCGCCGGCGCGCAGGGCCGGCAGGATCTCGCCGAGGACGATCCGCTCCAGCCGCTCCAGCCGCGGGGGGTAGGCGCCGGCCTCGCCCGGCACGGCCGCGACGGCGAGGGCGAGGACCCGCAGGGCCACCGCCTCCGGCAGGGCCGAGAGGCCGGCGCCGTCGAGGACGAGGTGCCCCTCCCCGCTCGGGTCCGGTCGCGTCAGGTCGCGCAGGGCCGCCGCGGCGGCGTCGCCGAGCGCCGCCTCGTCGCGACGCAGGCGCCCGGCGAGGCGGGCGAGGCGGTCCGCGGTCAGGCCCTCCTCGGCGAGAAGCGGCAGCAGGCGCCGCAGGCGGGCGCGGCCGAAGCGCGGGTCGGCGTTCGAGGGATCGCGCAGGTAAGGCCAGCCCTGCGCCTCGCAGGTGGCGACCAGGCGGGCCTTCGGGAGGCCCAGGAACGGCCGGCCGAGGGTGAGCCCGTCGAGCCCGCGGGCCGGCGCCATCCCGGACAGGCCGGCGGGGCCCGACCCGGCGCAAAGCCGCATCAGCACGGTCTCGGCCTGGTCGTCGAGGGTGTGGGCGGTGAGGACGAGATCGGCGCCCTCCTCCCGGGCGAGGTCGGCGAGCAGGCGGTAGCGCGCCGCCCGCGCCGCCTCCTGGAGGCGCGCCGCCGGCTTCTCGCCGGTCCAGGCGAGGACCCGGTGCTCCAGGCCGAGCCGGGCGGCGAGGCCGGCGACCCCGTGGGCCTCCGCGGCCGAGCCGGGGCGCAGGCCGTGGTCGACGGTGGCGACGGTGACGGGGATTGCGCGCGCGACGAGGGCGGCGCAGCCCATCAGCGCCGTCGAATCGGGCCCGCCGGACACCGCCAGCACGGCGCCGCGGTAGGCGTTGCCCGGCCCGATCCAGGGCTTTAGAAGCGCGGCACTCTCCGCCGGGCCGAGGGGAGCGTCGCGGGATAGCCCGTCCGGGCGGCTCACACGCCTCGGCTCACGCCGCGCAGCGCGCGCGCCGCTGCTCCCGGTCGACGCCCTGCTTCACGCTCGAGGATGCCTGCGGGAACTTGCGCTCCAGCTCGGCCAGCGTCGCGCAGGCCTGCTCGCGGGCGCCGAGCGCGTTGAGCGAGGCACCGAGCTTCAGCATCGCGTCGGGGGCCTTGCGCGAGCGGGCGTAGTCGGTCGAGACCTTCAGGAACTGCTCGGCCGCCTCGCGGGTGCGGTTGCGCTGGAGGTAGCTCTCGCCGAGCCAGTAGGTCGCGTCCGGCACCAGCCCGTCGCGGGGATGCGACTGGATGAACTGGCGCAGGCTCATCTCGGCCTGCTCGTACTGGCGTTGCAGCACGTAGGCGTAGGCCGCCTCGTAATCGGCCTTCGCGTCGCCGGAGCCGGTGGCGGCGACGCTGGCCGATGGCCGCGGGGCCGCCGCCGGCGGCGGGGGAGCGGCCGGGCGGGACGGCGGGCGCAGGTCCACCGGCTCGCCGTAATCGGGGGTCTCGTCCTCGATCGCCGCACGCGGCGGCGCGAGGGCGGCGGTGGCGCTCGGGGTCGCGGGGGCGGCCGCCGCGGCGCGCGGCGCCGGCGTCGAGGCGCCCGAGCCCGGCGTGCCGCCGAGGGCCTGGGGCGCGCCCGGAGCGCCGGGATTCTGGGACGGGTCGAAGGCGTCGCTGCGCTTCTGGGGCTTCTGTGACGGCGTCGCGGCCGCCGGCCTCTGGCCGCCCTTCTGCTCCTGGAAGCGGAACTCGACGTCCTCCTGGAACTTGCGCAGCTGCTCCTTGAGCTGGCGGTTCTCGTACTGGAGCGACTCGATCTGGCCCGCCATCTGGCGCGACTGGTTCTCCAGCCGGTTGAGGCGCACCACGAACTCGGCGGCGTCCTGGGCCGAGGCCGGGCACGCGGTGGCGAGGGCCAGCCCTGAGACGGCGAGGGAGGCGAGGAGCAGGCGGCGAAGCATGGCGGGGCGCATCACGGCTCGGGTCAGGCGGCGGGTCCGCACTCGGGAGCGCGGGTTAGCAGATGCCGCGGCTCCGGGCAAAAGGGGACGGCGCGGGCCGCGCCGTCCACGCGGGCTGGAGGGCGGCAGGCCCCCCTTCCCGCTGAGAACCAGGGCGGTCTGCGCTGCCCTTACGCCTCACGAGCCCGCGCCGCCGTCCAGCACCGTGACGGCGCGGCGGTTCTGCGACCAGCACGAGATGTCGTTGCAGACCGCGACCGGGCGCTCCTTGCCGTAGGACACGGTGCGCATGCGGTTCGCGCCGATGCCCCGGGAGGCGAGATAGTCCCGCACCGCCTGGGAGCGGCGGGCTCCGAGGGAGAAGTTGTACTCGCGGGTGCCGCGCTCGTCGGCGTGGCCCTCGATCAGGAAGGTGTAGCGCGGGTAGCGCGACAGCCACTGCGCCTGCTTGTCGAGGGTGGCGGTGGCGGTCGGGTTCAGGTCGGTCGAGTCGGAATCGAAGAAGACCCGGTCGCCGATATTGACGACGAAATCCTGGGCGCTGCCCGGCGTCGCGGGGCCGCCCCGGCCCCCGGCCCCGCCGGCGCCGTAGGCCGCCGAGGCGTCGGCGAGGTCGTTGTTGCTCGCGCAGGCCGCCATCGACAAGGCGAGCCCGAGGGCGGCGGCGATCTTGAGCGCGCGCAGGGGCGCGAGCGGCAGCGGCATCGACGTAAAACTCCTCTGGCGGTCTCGCGGGCGAGACCGCACCCGGCGGGCCCGGGCGGCACGAAGAGCCCGGCGACGCCGCCTCACGACACAGGATCGTCCATAGTCCCAGCCGGTTAAGCGAAGGTTCCGTCAACCTTGACGAAGCCTCCTCGCGGCGGGACCGCGCGGCTCTCGCCGCCCGCAAGCCAGACAGCCGAAGAATACGGCTACGCTGCGGCGCGGGACCCGGTCGCGGCGCATGCCCTGAGCAACGTGGTATTTTTGCAACGTCGCGATCATTGACGCTTCGTTAACCAAGAGCGCCGACCGTCGCCGCGACCGACGATCGAGATTCCCTTCGACGATGCTCGAGACCCTGCCCCCGTCCCGGACCTCTCAGCCGGCGCCCAAACCCTGCGTCCTGATCGTCGAGGACAGCTACATGCTGCTCGAACTGCTGGTGACCCTGTGCGAGCAGCACGGCGTCGCGACGCTGACCGCCTCGAGCGGCGAGGCGGCGCTAACCCTGCTGCGCCAGCACGGCCCGCGGATCGACTGGCTCCTCACCGACATCCGTCTCCCGGGCCTCGTCGACGGCTGGGGCGTGGCAGAGGCCTACCGGCAGATCCAGCCGCACCGGCCGGTGATCTACTCCTCGACCACCGCCAACCTGAACCACCCGGCGGTCTCGGGCAGCATCTTCGTCACGAAGCCCTTCGTGATCGCCGACATCCTGCGCCTCGCCCGGATGATGGCCACCGAGATCGACGCATCGCGCCAGCTCTGCGCGTGACCCCGCTCACGCTCGCGCTCACGCCCCCGTCGCGGCCCGTGCCGCCGCCGCGGCCTTGGCGTTGGCGGTCTCCTCGGCGGCGTCGGCCGCCTCGCTGAGGTGGAAATCCTTCGCCCGTGCCTCGCAGCGGGCGCGCAGGCCATCGAGCTCTTCCTCGGTCAGGTGCTCGATGCCGATATAGGCGTTCTGGGCCGCGCTCGCCCGGATCAGCTCGTCGAGCTTGGCCTGGATCGCCGCGCCGTCGCGGTTCTGGGTGTTCTGGATCAGGAACACCATCAGGAACGTCACGATCGTCGTGCCGGTGTTGATGATCAGCTGCCAGGTGTCCGAGTAGTGGAACAGCGGCCCGGTGAGCGCCCAGACCACGATCAGGACCAGGCTCGCCGCGAAGGTGCCGGGACGGCCCGCCGCCCGGGCGACCGCGGCGGCGAAATCCGAGAAGGTGCGCACGCGCGTCGTGACCATCGTGATCCCCGTGGCGGCCCGGGCTCCTGGAAGATTTCCCAACGTTTCCAGGCAGCTCCGGGCGGTTCAAGTGCCCGGGTACGAATCCCGATCCGGCGCCCGCGGTTCCCCTCTTGACGCAAAGCGCGGCGCGGCGCAGTGACGGGCGGCTCGCGGCGCGCCTTCGCGCGGCGGCATCCCCGGACAACCTCAACCCCATGCCGAGCGACAGTCACAGTCGACCGCCCTTGCCGTCTCCGGCCTGAGGTCCCGCGCGCTCGCCTACGAGGCGGCTCACCGCGACCGGCCGGGGACGGCCGGCCGACGCCAGCGCCCCGAAGGTGAGCCATGACCGACACCGTGATCGACGCCCCCGTCGAGCCCGCCGCCCTCGCCGCGCGCCTCGCCGAGGAGAGCGCCCCCGACATCGTCGAGGCCCTGAACCGGGAGGCGCCGGAGGTCGCGGCCGCCATCCTGCTCAGCCTGCCGCACGAGCGCGCCGTCGAGGTGCTGGACCAGCCCGAGCTGAATTGCGCCCCCGACATCATCGAGATGCTGCCGCGCGACCGCGTCGCCTCGTTCCTGTCGGGCATGTCGGCCGACCGGGTCACCGACGTGATCCGGGAGGTCGAGGAGCCGGGCCGCTCGGACCTGCGCGCGCGCCTCGACGCCGAGACCCGCGGCGCGGTCGACAAGCTGATCGCCTATCCGGAGGAGAGCGTCGGCTCGATCATGACGACCGAGTTCGTCGCCGTGCCGACAACCTGGACCGTCGGGCTCACCCTCGACTACATCCGCAAGGTCGAGCGCACCCGCGAGACCGTCTACTCGATCTTCGTGCTCGATCCGCGCACGGGGGCGCTGGCCAAGGCGGTGCCGCTGCGCCGCCTCATCACCGGCCACCCGGAGGACAACATCCTGTCGGTGGCGCCGAACCGCCGCCCGGTGGTGGTCTCGGCCGATGCCAGCCGCGACGAGGCGGCGCGCCTGATCTCGAAATACGACCTGCTCGCCGTCCCGGTGGTCGATGCGTCGAACCACGTCGTGGGCATCGTCACCGTCGACGACGTGATCGACGCGATGATCCAGAAGCAGACCGAGGACGTGCAGCGCTTCGGCGGCATGGAGGCGCTCGACGAGCCCTACATGTCGATCAGCTTCCTCACCATGATCCGCAAGCGGGCGGGCTGGCTCTGCGTGCTGTTCCTGTCCGAGATGCTGACCGCGAGCGCGATGCAGGGGTTCGAGGGCGAGCTCGAGAAGGCCCTGGTGCTCACCCTGTTCATCCCGCTCATCATGAGCTCGGGCGGTAACTCGGGCTCGCAGGCGACCTCGCTGCTGATCCGGGCGCTGGCGCTCCACCAGGTCCGCTTGCGCGACTGGTGGCGGGTGGCGCTGCGCGAGATCCCCGCCGGCCTGACGCTGGGGGCTATCCTCGGCACGATCGGCGTGGTGCGGATCGTGATCTGGCAGAAGCTCGGCTTCTACGATTACGGCGAGCACTGGTTCCTGGTCGCCGCCACCGTCGGCACGGCGCTCGTCGGCATCGTGCTGTTCGGCTCGCTCACCGGCTCGATGCTGCCCTTCATCCTCCAGCGCGTCGGCTTCGACCCCGCCACCGCCTCGGCCCCGTTCGTCGCGACGCTCGTCGATGTGTCGGGGCTGGTGATCTACTTCACGGTGGCGCTGGTGATCCTGAAGGGGACGCTGCTGTAGCGGACGGTTCGAGGCGTGCTCGCCCCTCCGGTCCGGCCTCTCCCCCACGTCCAACCCAGCCGAGAAAAGACTGCTCGGCTTCAAGGGCCTCGTACGAAATGCCGAGCCCCGGCTCCCCGCCAGGGCCAAAAAAGGGGGCGCCGCGGCGCCCCCTGTCCTTCTACCCGTGACTGCTGCCCAGTCGCTCGTGCGGCACGTCCGCCGGCGGGACGGCGGCCGGGGCCTCCGCCGCGCCGCGGGTGCGCCAGAGGCTGTAGACGATGCCGCCGGCGAGCAGGACCACGGTGACCACCAGGGCGACCCAGGGCTGGATCTCGATCAGTCCGAACGTGTCGGCCACCACGATCTTCAGGCCGATGAAGATCAGGATCGCGGCGAGCGCCGTCTTCAGGTAGGCGAAGCGATCGACCATCGCCGCGAGCGCGAAGTAGAGCGCGCGAAGTCCGAGGATCGCGAAGATGTTCGAAGTGTAGACCACGTAGGTGTCGGTGGTGATGGCGAAGATCGCCGGGACGCTGTCGACCGCGAAGATCACGTCGGCGCCGTTCACCAGCACCAGGGCGAGGGCGAGCGGGGTGAGCCACAGCACCGGCTTGCCGGTCTTCGGATCGGGCCGGCGGGTGGTGAAGTTCTGGCCGTCGAGCTCGTCCGTCACCCGCATGTGCTTGCGCATGAAGCCCGTGAAGCGGTCGGCGGACTTGTTCTCGCCCTCCTCCTCGTCGCCCGAGACCAGCATCTTGATGCCGGCGTAGATCAGGAAGGCGGCGAAGATCGTCAGCACCCACTCGGCCTGGTGGACGAGGGCGGCGCCGAGCCCGATCATCAGGCCACGCAGCAGGATCGCCGCCAGGATGCCCCACAGCAGAACCCGGTGCTGCGCGTTGCGGGGAATGCCGAGGTAGCCGAAGATCACCGCGATCACGAAGACGTTGTCCATCGACAGCGACTTCTCGACCACGAGGCCGGCGAGGTATTCCTGGCCCGCCTGCGGGCCGATGTACCACCAGACCCAGCCGCCGAAGAGGAGGCCCAGGGTGAGGTAGAAGGCGGTGAGGAGCAGGCTCTCCTTCACGCCGATCTCGCGACTCTTGTCGCGATGCAGGAGACCGAGATCGAGGGCGAGCAGGATGAAGATGACGGCGTGGAAGCCCAGCCACATCCAGACCGGCTTGCCGAGCCACGTCATGTACAGAAAATCGACCATCGCGGGACCGTGATGCTTCGAGGAGGAAAGCATCGGCTCCGACATCACGAGCGCGAGAAGCGCAGCTCGCCAGAGGGGCCCGCAGCCGATGGGCGGGAGTTATGTCCCGGATGGCGGCGGTTCAAGGGCGGCGGCGGCGAACAGCCACGCTCTTATTTTTCCCTCCTGCCTCGGCGGCAGGTTGACAGGGGGCCTGCCGTCGCGGCCTTGGGGCGCGCATGACGAAGCCGAGCGTGCAGGGTATCGCGACCGTCGCGGTGATCGGGGCCGGGCCCGCGGGGCTCTTTGCCGCCGAGATCCTGGCCGAGGCGGGCCTGCGGGTCACCGTGCTCGAGCGGATGCCGTCCCCGGCCCGCAAGCTGCTGATCGCCGGGCGCGGCGGCCTCAACCTCACCCACAGCGAGCCGCTGGAACGCTTCGTCGCCCGCTACGCCCCGCCGGAGCGACGCCTTGACGCAGCGATCCGCGAGTTCCCGCCGCAGGCCCTGCGCGACTGGTGCGAGGCTCTCGGCCAGCCGACCTTCGTCGGATCGAGCGGCCGGGTGTTTCCGCAGGCCTTCAAGGCCTCGCCGCTGCTGCGCGCCTGGCTCTCCCGGCTCGATCGCCTCGGCGTCACCTTGCGCACCCGCACCCGCTGGACCGGCTGGGACGGCGACGGCGCGCTGATGCTCGCGGGCGAGCACGGCCCGGAGCGCCTGACGGTGGATGCGGTGGTGCTGGCGCTCGGCGGCGCGAGCTGGCCGCGCCTCGGCTCCGACGGCGCCTGGGTGCCGGTGCTGGCGGCCGAGGGGGTGTCGGTGCGCCCGCTGCGCCCGGCCAATGCCGGCTTCACCGCCGCGTGGTCGCCGGTCTTCGCCGAGCGCTTCGCCGGCGCGCCGCTCAAGCGCATCGCCTTGCGTCTCGGCGCCGACCAGGTGCGGGGCGAGGCGGTGATCACCCGCGACGGGATCGAGGGCGGCGCAATCTACGCCCTGTCGCGGCCGATCCGCGAGGCGATCGAGGCCAGGGGCGAGGCGGTGGTCGCCCTCGACCTGCGGCCCGACCTCGACGAGGCCACCCTCGCCCGCCGGATCTCCGGGGCGCGGCCGAAGGAATCCCGCGCCACGATCCTGCGCAAGGCCGCGTCCCTGAGCCCGCCGGCCGCCGGCCTGCTGCGCGAGGCGGGTCGCGACCTGCCGACGGAGGCGGATGCGCTCGCCGCCCTCATCAAGGCCGTGCCGCTGCGGCTCACCGGCCTGCGGCCGATCGAGCGGGCGATCTCCAGCGCCGGCGGCGTCGCCTTCGCGGATCTCGACGCGCGCTTCATGCTGCGGGATCGGCCCGGTACGTTCCTCGCCGGCGAGATGCTGGACTGGGAGGCGCCGACCGGCGGCTACCTGCTCCAGGCGAGCTTCGCCAGCGGCCGGGCGGCGGCGAAGGGTGTGATCGCGTGGCTGGAGGAGCGCTGACGGGGCGGCACTCGGTCATCAGCACCCGAACGATCTGACATCTTCGAGGTCATCCCGGGGCCGCGCGGCGGAACCCTGGATGACGGGGAGGATGGGGAAACCGTCGATGGAATCGACGGAGACTCACAGCTTCGCGCAGAACCCGACCATGCCCGAGCTGTCCGACGGGCACATCGCCACGGCCTCGCCGCTGTCCCGGCGGGTGAAGTTCGGGTTGCCGCCGCGCAGGCAGTAGGCCGACACGAAGGTCTCGCCCTCGTCGCAGACGAGCTCGCAATGCGGCTTGGCGCAGCCGTCGGTGCGCAGCATCCGGAACGACAGCGCCGCGGTGGCCGTCGCGGCCGCGCCCGCCGATCCGGCCGGCCCCTGCGGCCCGGCGGGGCCCGGCTCGCCCCTCGCCCCGGCCTCGCCGCGGGGGCCTGGCGCACCGGGCTCGCCCTTCGGGCCCGCCTCACCCTTGGGACCTGCTTCTCCCTTGGGCCCCGCATCGCCCTTCGGGCCGGCGTCGCCCTTCGGGCCGGGCGGCCCGGGAAGGCCGGCCATGCCCTGCGGCCCGGTCGGGCCCGGCTCACCCTTCGGGCCCGGGGCGCCGGTGGCGCCGCAATTCGCCACCGCGATCTCGCGCGAGGCCTCGCCGGCCTTGAGCGTCGCGACGCAGTTCTGCGGCACGTAGGGCACCTTCAGGGTGAAGCGCCCGCGCTTGTCCGAGGTGACCGGGATGTCGTCGTCGAGGGTGACAACCACCCCCGCCTTGCCGACGCTGCCGGAGACGGTGAGGTCGCCGGCCTCGATCCGGGCGTCCCAGACCGTGATGGCCTGCTGCGCCGGGGCGGTGCGCCCGCCCGCCGGCGTCTGCGGCTGCGCGAGACCCGGGCCGGACAGGACGGCGCAGGCGGACAGGATCAGCGCGGCGCGGAATGGACGCATCGTTCAGCCTCGAGGCATGATGGACGGCCCGCGCGGGGTCTGAGGTGGCGGGCGGCGCACCTTGCGGCGCCGCCAAGCTGCGGTCAACTGCGTAGATGGCGGCCGAAGAGGCCCTCCGAAACCGGCCTGTTAGGCCTCGTCCCCGGTGCACGAAGAGGTCGCGGCGGCCGAGGTTCGGGCCATCGGGGCAGCGTGGAGCGGGGCCGGATCATGACGATCACGCGCGACCCGCAGGTCCCGTCGCCTCCCGGCGAACCCATCGACCTGTCCGGAAATTGCTCTATAGGGCCGATGATCAGGCCTTCGCGCCCTCGAACAGCTGAAGCGGACGGATGAGCGATCGCGACTGGACCCTGCGGGTGACGCCGACCGAGGCGGGCGTGCGGCTCGAACTCGACCTCGCCGACCTCGACGGCGCGCCGGTGACGGCGGCGATCGCCCTCGACCGGGCCGAGGCGCGCCGCTTCGCCCGGGCGATGCTGGCCGCGGCCGGCGACGCCGCCGAGCGCACCTTCCCGCACCCGCCGGCCCTTCACGACGAGTGATACCGACGGTCGTTGAAAACGACCTTTGGTTCCGCTCTCGAATTTTCGCCAAACCTTCGGTTTGGTGTCGAAAATTTGAGATGGGTCAACGGCCCGATGCGTCAGCATCCTGGGCTGTTGGTATGATGACGCCGGCCCGCGAGGCGGAGCGGTGCAACTCCTGGGACTCTTTCGGGGAGTCGCATCACAAGCCCGCGCGGTGACGCCGCAGGCGTCACGCGACGCCGATCTCCGCGTCGCGGAGGCGACCGCATGGCGATCGCCCGGACATCGTGTGAATTCATCGTTGCGAGTCCCGGCGCAATTCGACCGACCGGCCATGGGCCGATCTTTACGTCTCGCTGCGATCCTCGGGCCATCCCCGTGGAGACGCCGATGTCCGCCCGCCCCACCACCGAACCCGCCCTCTCGGTCAGGCCGGACGATCCGGTGCGCCCGCGGGCCGCGCCGGAGGCCGGACGCCTCGCCTGGGTCGACGTCGCCAAGGGCATCTGCATCATCCTGGTGGTGATGATGCATTCCACCCTCGGCACCGGCGAGGCGATGGGGGGCGAGGGCTTCATGCACCACGTCGTGGAGTTCGCCAAGCCGTTCCGGATCCCCGACTTCTTCCTCCTGTCCGGCCTGTTCGTCGGCCGCGTGGTCGACCGCGACTGGCGCCTGTTCGCCGACCGGCGCGTCGTCCACTTCGCGTATTTCTACCTGCTGTGGATGGTGCTCCAGTCGGCGGTGAAGTACGGCCAGATCACCGAGGGGGCGGGCCCGGGCGCCTTCCTGGCGCATCTCGCCCACGGCCTGGTCGAGCCGTACTCGACCCTGTGGTTCATCTACCTGCTGGCGGTGTTCTCGGTCGTCGTGAAGCTGCTGCGCCGGGTGCCCGGCCCGGTGCTGCTCCTCGGCGCGGCCCTGCTCCAGCTCGCCGGGATCCACACCGGCTCGACCCTGATCGACGAGTTCTGCGCCCGCTTCGTCTACTTCGTCGCCGGCACCCTGTTCGCCGCCCGCATCTTCGCCCTGGCCGACTGGGTGCGGGCGCGGGCCGGCCTCGCGCTCGCCGGCCTCGCCGCCTGGGCAATGGTCGAGGGCGCCCTGGTCTTCACGCCGACGGTCTGGGAGGCACATCCGAACCTGGCGAGCCTGCCGGTCGTGAGCCTGCTGCTCGGCGCCGCGGGCGCGCTCGCCATCGTGGCCGGTGCCGCCCTGCTGACCCGCGCCGGCGGTCCCGTCACGGCGATGCTGCGGGCCTGCGGCGAGCGCTCGATCGTGATCTACCTCGCCTTCTTCCTGCCGATGGCGGCGCTTCGCACGGCGCTGGTGAAGAGCGGGGTCATCACGGATATCGGCCTCGTCTCGCTCCTCGTCACCGCGACCGCGGTGGCCGTGCCCCTCGGGATCGAGCGGCTGGTGCGCCACACCCCGGCCCGGTTCCTGTTCCGCCGCCCGGCCGCCTTCCACCTCGTCGGCGAGGAGCGGCCGGCTCCGGTGCCGCACCTCGCCGCCGCCCGCACGAATTGAGGCGGCGTCAGCGCCGTCCCTCCGCCACCGGCCGCACCAGGCGATCGAGGAAATTCCCGATCTCGCGCCGGCGCCGCTCCGGCACCAGCACCTCGGGCGTGACGCCGAGGCGCCAGGCGAGGTCGGGGCGCCCGTCCGGATCGTGGCTCAGGTCGCGCAGGGCATCCGCGTAGGCGTGGAGCGCCGTCTCGTCCCGGCACAGGCCCGCCTCCACCACGCCCTTCGCGGAGAACCGCAGCATCGCCGCGACCTCGTCGAGGTCGAGCTCGGGATGGTACTGCGTGCCCCAGAACACCCCCTCCCCGAGGCGGATCTCGATCGCCTGGACGTCGAGCCGGTCGTTGCCGGCGAGCACGGTGCTGCCCGGCGGCGGGTCGATGACGGCGTCGTCGTGGATCGCCGGCGCGTCCCAGGTCGCCGGCCGGCCGGCGAGCAGCGGGTGATCCGCTCCGGCCCCGGTCCGACTGACGCCGCGGGCAAGCCCGTATTCCGGACCGCGGGGATTGCGGGCGGCCCGGCCCCCGGCGATCGTCGCCGCCACCTGCACGCCCCAGCACGAGCCGAAGACCGGGAGCCCGGCCTCGAGCGCCGCCCGCACCAGGTCGCATTGCCGCGTCACCGCGGGACCGCCCTCCTCGACGTGCAGGGTCGAGCCGGTGAGCACCAGGGCGTCACATTCGGACAGGGCCCGGGGCAGCACCGCGTCGGCATCGGCGGGGGCGACGAGATGGCAGCGGGCGTCGGGCGCGAGCGCGCGCAGGATGCCCGCATAGGTCTCGGCCGAGGTCTTGTCGCAGACCGAGAGGTGCGTCTCGCGGCCGGCCCGGTCGTTCCCGTCGGCCACCAGAAGGTGCAGCATGTCGGCTCCTTGTTAGAGCGACCGCAACGCCCGCGGGGATGCGCCGTTCCCGGCGCGGCTTGCCGCAGCCCGCCGGCCGCGGGGCTAAGCCACGGGGATCGTTCGACAAAGTTTCGGTTAACGGCCCTTAAACCCGCCTCATTTAACGTCTCTTGAGTACCCCGCGTGGGCCGGGCGGCGCCCCGCGCGGGCCGAGGTGTCCGGGTCTTCAGGGGAACGCGGCGGGATGGCGAAGGGACGCGAGCGCAAGGGTCGGGTCGAGCCGCGGTTCGAGGCGGATGGTCCCGCCGACCCGGCCTCCCTCGACCTGCGCCTCTCGCGCGGCGACCGGGCGGGGGGCGGCGTGGCGAAAGGAACTTCCAGGGCGGCGGCCAAGGCCGCTCCGAAGCGGGCGAGCCGCGCGGCCGCACCGCGGCGGCGCCGGCGCTCGCTCCTCGGTAGCCTCGTCTACGGCACGATGATTCTCGGCCTGTGGGGGCTCGTCGCGGTCGCCGGCATCGTCGCCTACCACGCCTCGCAGCTGCCGCCGATCGACCAGCTCGCCGTCCCGAAGCGCCCGCCCAACATCGCGATCCTGGCCGCCGACGGCTCGCTGCTCGCCAATCGCGGCGAGACCGGCGGGCGCACGGTGAGCATCCGCGAGCTGCCGCCCTACCTGCCGCGCGCCTTCGTGGCGATCGAGGACCGGCGCTTCTACTCCCATCTCGGCATCGATCCGGTCGGCATCGCCCGCGCCATCGGCCAGAACCTGACCCGGCGCGGCGTGGCGCAGGGCGGCTCGACCCTGACCCAGCAGCTCGCCAAGAACCTCTTCCTCACCCAGGAGCGCACCGCCTCGCGCAAGATCCAGGAGGCGATCCTGGCTTTGTGGCTGGAGCACAAATACACCAAGGACGAGATCCTCGAACTCTACCTCAACCGGGTCTACTTCGGCGCCGGCGCCTACGGCGTCGAGGCCGCCGCCCAGCGCTACTTCGCCAAGCCCGCCAAGGACGTGACGCTGGCGGAAGCCGCGATGCTCGGCGGCCTCGTCCAGGCGCCGTCGCGGCTGGCGCCCAACCGCAACCTGCCCGCCGCTCAAGCCCGGGCCGCCCAGGTGCTGGCGGCGATGCAGGAACTGGGCTTCGCCAAGCCCGCCGACGTGCAGGTGGCGCTCGCCCAGCCGGCGAAGCCCGCACGGGCGAAGGGCGGCGGCTCGGCCAACTACGTCGCCGACCTCGTGATGGACGTGCTCGACGACTACGTCGGCAAGATCGAGACCGACGTCTCGGTCCAGACCACCGTCGATCCGGCGATCCAGGCGGTGGCCGAGCGGGCGCTGGTCGACGAGCTGAACCAGAAGGGCGGGCGCTACAACGTCGGCCAGGGTGCAGTGGTGTCGATGCGGCCGGACGGGGCGATCCGGGCGCTGATCGGCGGGCGCGACTACGCCCAGAGCCAGTTCAACCGCGCCACCACCGCCAAGCGCCAGCCCGGCTCGTCCTTCAAGCCGTTCGTCTACCTCGCGGCGGTCGAGCGCGGCCTGACCCCCGACACGGTGCGGGAGGACGCGCCGATCACCATCAAGGGCTGGAACCCGGAGAACTACTCGCGCAACTACAGCGGGCCGGTGACCTTGCGCGACGCCCTCGCCCACTCGCTCAACACCGTGGCGGTGCGCCTCGGCCAGGAGGTCGGCCCGAAGGCGGTGGTGCAGACGGCCCAGCGCCTCGGCATCACCTCGCCGCTCCAGGCCAACGCCTCGATCGCGCTCGGCACCTCCGAGGTCACGCCGCTCGAGCTGGTGGGCGCCTACGCGGCCTTCGCCAATGGCGGCATGGGGGTCATCCCCTACGTGATCGCCAGCGTGAAGACCGTCGACAACCGCATCATCTACAAGCGCGGGCCCAGCGGGCTTGGCCGGGTGATCGCCCCCGACGCGGTCGGCATGATGAACGCGATGCTGCACGAGGTCTTCGTCAGCGGCACGGCGAAGAAGGGCGACATCCCGGGCTGGGATCTCGCCGGCAAGACCGGCACCAGCCAGGATTTTCGCGATGCCTGGGTGGTCGGATTCTCCGGCACGCTCGTCACCGGCGTCTGGCTCGGCAACGACGACGGCGAGCCGACGAAGAAGGTCTCGGGCGGCAACCTGCCGGTCGAGATCTGGAACCGCGTCATGACGGCGGCGCTGCGCGGCGACAAGCCGGTGCCGCTCCCCGGCGCGGCCCGCTGGCGTCGCAGCAGCGGCACCGCCGTCGCGGCGGCGGCCCCGGCCGAGCCGCAGACGCTCGGTGGCCTGATCGACACCCTGGTCGGCGGCGGGCAGCCCCCGGCGCGCCAGCCGGCGCCGCCGCGCGGCGGGCCGCCCCGGGAGGACAAGAACTTCCTGGAGCGGATGTTCGGGATCGACTGAACTTGCTCAGGCCCTGCCTTCCACCCAGCGGTCGAGCAGGAGGTGCGGCAGGGTCAGGGCCGCGAGAAGCTGGAGCGTCAGCGCGAGCAGGCGCTCGGCCGCGTCCGCCTGCGGATAGGTCGGCCAGAGCAGGAGGCCGATTAGCAGCGTGAGGCCGAAGACCGGCAGCGAGAGCAGGACCGCCCGCCCCATCCCGTCGACCGCCGGCGCCCGCACCGGATCGGCGGCGAGCGCCCGCATGTGGCGCGGCGCGTGCAGGCAGACGAAGTAGAGGCCGAAGGCGCTGAGCGGCGGCAGGACCGCGAAGGCGAGACCCAGGGCGGCGAACTCGGCGAGCAGTCCCGGTGCGGGCCGCCGCAGGACGAGCCAGGCGAGCGCGAGGGCGAGCCAGGCCCAGGCCAGCACCGTCCACCAGCCCGGCAATACCGGCATCGCCGTGTCGGTCACCACCGCGAAGATCCGGGCGGTCTCGTCCGGCCGCACCAGGGCCGGCAGGGCGATCGGCAGGGCGCCGCGCACCAGGGCCTCGACCGGCCGGCCGGGCCCGGCATCCTCGTGGCCGAAATGCAGGACCGACAGGCCGAGGAAGCCGGCGAGCGTCGCCTCCGGCGCGAGCCGCCAGGCGAGCAGTACCGCGGCGGTGAGCGCGAGATAGGGGGTGGCGAAGACCCCGAACCAGGCCTGGCCGAAGCGGGGCTCGAGGAAGGGCCGGGCCACCTCGCCGTCGAGGGCGCCGTGCGGGACGCCTAAGACGATCACGAGGGCGAGCACCGTGGCCCATCCGGTCTCGCGCGGCAGGAGGGCCGTCGCCGCGAGGAGGATCGCTGCGGCGGGGATGAGGCCGCTGGATGCGGTCGCACCCAACGGGACGATCGTGCCATGGGGCAGCCGCGCGCCGGCCGGCGCCGGGATCGGGGCGGGCCGGCGCGCCACCGCCCTACTCCGCCGCGGCGAGGTGAGGCCGGGCCGGCGTCCCCTTGCCCTCGGCGAGGTCGCGCTCGACGCGGCGCGCGGTCTGCATCGTCGCCATCAGGCCGTAGACGACCTTCGCCACGAGATCGAGCACCGCGATGATGCCGAGGCCGAGCGCCGGGCCGAGGAGGCCGAGGCCGTCGTCACCGAACAGCAGCACCACCGGATAGGCGAGCCAGACCACCGACAGGAAGACGGCGTTGCGCAGGAAGGCGGCGCGGACGTCGTCGCGCTCGCGGGCGTTCTCCTGGCGCAGCTGGACGAAGATCCCGTAATACACCGCCAGGAAGGCGCCGCAGGAGATCGCGAACCAGGTCCATTTCAGCCAGGCGACCTGAGTCAGGCCGAACACGAAGGCGGTGACGATCATGATGAGGTCGGAGCCGATCATCCCCCACACGATCGCCGGCCGGCGCATCCCGCTATGCATCGCCGTGTTGGCGAGGCCGAGCAGCAGCAGCGGCGTCGTGAACGACCAGTCGATGTAGCGGGCGAAGTAGAACGCCCGGGTCGCCGTGCCGGCGTCCGGCCCCGCCGGCAGCATCACGCTGCCCTGCCCCGACGCCATGGCGAGGTAGGAGCAGGCGGCGATGATCGGCACCAGGCCGTGGATGATCGTGTCGGTCTCCTCGGCCCTGGTGCGGCTCTTGCCGATGAACAGGATGAGGGCGGCGCCGACGCTCATGCCGGCGAAGCCCAGCCAGAGCCAGAACTGAGGGGTCATCGAGGAGTCCGTTTCGTCTCGAAGGCGGGATTATCGCGACGGCTCGAACGTGCAGCCGCGAGGCGCCGGACAACCGGGCCCGGCGGGCTCGGTTCCTCAAGGTCAGGGCCGCGCGGTTGCCGCAGGGTGGGGCGGTCGTCGCCCGGCGGGTCGTCGCCATGATCGCGACGGGATCTCGTCGGTGTTCGTGCGCGGTGTCCGCGAGGTTGGGTCACTGCCGCAGCGACGAGCGTGGTCGGCACGTCCGCAAAAAAATTTTCGACCAATACTTCGGGTGTCGACGAGCGATGGACATCACGGCCGAACGGGACGCTGCGCCTGAACCGGCCGGCGCCGATCCGGTACGGCAAGTTCACGGGGAAGGGATGGCCTGCCGCGCCCAGTCAATCTCGGCCGCACGGGCCCAGCAACGACTGCACGTTTACCCCTGGGGAGTTCAGCGAGACCGACGATGTGAGCTCATGCACCGCAAGGGCGATACGATCTCCTGTCGATCTGCTGCAAAAACAATATGGCGCGGGCTCCCCTCTCCAGGCGATGCCGGGCTTGCGACGTGACCGTTGCCCGGCATCGCCTGGAGAGGGGATACGCGCTCCATCGTCTCCGAACCGGTCAAGCGGAGATCGTATGAATTGCCCCGTCGGCGGGACGTCTCGGCGCGAACCGAACGATATCTCTCGGGTCGCCCGTTCGCGCCGTGGCCCGTGCGACGTCGCTTCGTCGCGTGCCCGGCGCCTTCCAGCAATCTCATCCCGGAAGTCTGTCTCGCATCGGCAGACGAATGCGAAGACCTCCGAGTCGTCCCGGCCTCGCAGGCGAGATGCCGGGACGACCCGGAGGGATGTCGGCCTGGATGCCGGGTCCGCCGACGCTCTCCCCCCTCGCCGTCCTCAGAGCGACCGGATCTTCTCCTCGATGCGCTTGGCCTCCTTCTCGTCGACCGAGACCGGGGGGCTGCTGTCGTCGGGCAAGCCCGGGCCGGTCTGGGCGATCGTCTCGTCCTTCGGGCGGGCGTTCGGGCCGTTCGAGATCTTCGCCGGCCGGTCGTCGTCCTGGGCCATCGATGCCTCCTCGCGATGCGCGCCTGTCGGCGCCTATGCCGTCACAGGAGGCAATCGGGCGGGCGGTCCATCGTTCCGGGATCAGATCACCTCGACCCTCGTGCCGACCGGCACGAAGCGGTAGAGCTCGATCACGTCCTCGTTCAGCATCCGGAAGCAGCCGGCCGAGGCGGCGCGGCCGATCGAGCGCGGATCGGTGGTGCCGTGGATGCGGTAGAGGGTCGAGCCGAGATAGAGCGCCCGGGCCCCGAGCGGGTTGCGCGGGCCGCCGGCGACGGTGCGCGGCAGGCCGGGCCGGCTGCGTCGCATCTCCGGCGTCGGCGTCCATTGCGGCCATTCCTGCTTGGCGGTGACCGTCTGGACGCCCTTCCAGGTCGTGCCCGGGCGCCCGACCGCCACCCGGTAGCGCACCGCCGTGCCGTCGCCGCGCACGAGGTAGAGCAGGCGCGCCCTCGTATCGACCACGATGGAGCCGGCGCCCTGCGACCCCAAATAGCCGACGAGCTTGCCGCGCCGCAGGGCCGGCAGGGCGACGGGCGGTGCCGGCGAGAGGCGGGGCGCCGGGGGCGCGGGCAGCGGCTCGGTGGGCAAGGCGGCCAGGCGCGCGGGTGCGTCCGGCGCCGGCCCGGGCGTGGCGATGGGCGCCGGCGCGAGGGGCGGCGCGGCGGAGGATGGTGCGGCAGGCAGCGGTATGGACGGCGCCGGCTCGGGGGCGAGGGCGGACAGGCGCATCGGGGCGTCCGGCAGGGGAAGCGCCGGGACGGTGGCCGGCGCCCCGTCGGCGAGCGGGCTGCGCGGCGCGTCCGTGGCGGCGGCCGGGCGGGAGCGGCAGCGATAGACCCGCCGCCCGTCCGCCTTCATCGTGATCGGCCCGATCGCGTCGACGACGATCTGCCGGGGCTCGGCGTTGGCGCCCGCCCGCAGGTCCTCGGCCGAGCGGAAGCAGCGCATGTGCAGGCGGTAGCCGATCGCGGTGTCGGAGACCTTGTCGATCCGGCAACGCAGGTCGTGCGCGTCGAGCCGCGCCTCGGCGGCGGGCTTGAGCCGGATCTCGAACACCCGCGGGCTCGCCGGGTCGGCGCAGTCGCGCAGGGTCGGCGCCCACCAGCCCGCCGGCGACTCGTCGGCGCTCATCGCATGGGCGGCGCCGGCGCTGCACAGGAGGAGGACGGGCAGGAGCCGGCCGGGACGTCGCATCGTGGTGGCTTTCGGAAGAGGGACTCGACGGGCGTGAAGGACTTTCAGCGCGCGGGCGGGTGCCCGGCCTCGGCCAGGGCGCGGAAGCCCGCGGCCCGGGGGGCGGTGCCGAGCACCACGAACCCGCTCCAGCCGTCCCGGAGCACGGGCGCGCCGGCCGGGCCGGCATCGGCGACGAGGGCGACGCGGACCTCCTCGCCGGACCGGCTCTGGTCGCGGGACGGCGGCGCCGGCGGCGCCTCCGCCTCCTCGAACAGGCCCGCCCGCAGCAGCAGCGGCGCCTCCTCGGCGACGGGGCTCGGCCTGCCGCCGGCCGGGAGGGCGGCCAGGCGCGCGGAGGCCATGCGGGCGCCGAGCCGGTCGAGGGCGAGGCGGATCGGCCGCCCCTGCGGCGCGTCGAGCGCCGCCAGGGCGGCCCGGGTGTCGTCGCGCGCCGGCACGACGTGGACGACGCGGTAGTGGCGCGCCTTCAGCTGGCGCAGGAGCGCCGGCAGGATCGCGACGGTCCGCGGCTGGATGTCGTGGAGGAGGATGATTCCCCGCCCCGCCGCGTCGAGGCGCCGGAGCACCCGGTCCATCACCGCCTGCGGCGAGATCTTCTTCCAGTCGTCGCCGTCGATGTCGATGCTGAACGGCACCAGCTTCTGGCCCGCGGCGTAGCGGTCGAGGGTGGGGCTGTGCCCGAGGCCGGGGAAGCGGAAGAACGGAGACAGGGCCGGCGCGTCGTCGGTCAGGACGGTGCGGACGGCCTCCAGGCCGCCGTTGATCTGGTCGCGCCGCACCTCCGGGCTGCGGACCCGGTCGAGGTAGCGGTGCGACCAGGTGTGGCTCGCGATGGTGTGGCCCTCGGCGGCGGTCCGGCGCAGGGTGTCGGGAAACTGCGCCACCATGCTGCCGATGACGAAGAACGTCGCCTTCACGCATTCCGCCTTCAACGCCGCGAGCACGGCCTGCGTGCGCCGGGGCAGCGGGCCGTCGTCGAAGGTCAGCACCACCTCGCCGCGCTCGAGCGGCAGGGTGCGGCCGTAGCTCACCTTGCCGACCGGGCCTTGCGTGAACGGCACCTCGAGGGTGCGCGAGGTGCCGAGCGCCTCCGGTCCGCAGGCCTTGGCCGCCGCGAGGGCCGACGGCAGGCACAGGAATGCGGACAGCAGCAGGAGCTTGAGGCAACGCACGAACAAACTCCGCCACGCCATCGACCGTTCGTCTAATTTCACACGCAAACCTGAGTCGCGGGTAAACGTATCGCCGCCTCGCCGCAGTCGCCGCGGGTCGGACGCAGGGTTTACCTCTCACAGGATCGTCGACGGTTGAGCGATCGGCGTGGTTAAATGCGATTCATGCCCCGGTCGTCGCGCCGGCGCAGAGCGAAAAAACATGATCGCAAGTCCAGTTTGTTTTGTAAAATAGGGTTAACGCTCCCAGATTCGCGCCTGTGCTGGGCAGCGGAGCCCGGACGGACGCGGAGGGTGAGACGTGGCGTCGAGGTCGGTCCACCAGGCCCGATCGTGATCGACGGCGGGCGCCGACGGCCTCGCATTCCTCCCCGCAACCATCCGATCCGCAGGACGCGGGCCGGCCGGGGGCGGTCACGGCGGTCCGCCCTTAACCCGGCGCTAACCACGGTCGTCGTTCCGTTGCCGGAGGGCAGCGGAATCTCGGGCGGATGGCACGGCGCGGACACACCCTTCGGGCGGAGACCCCGCCGCACGGCGCCGTTCCGGCGGCTTGCGCGCCGCTCGCGCCCGGCCTGCTGACGCTGGCGCGCTGGCGGCTGCTCGCCATGCACCGGAAGGCCGGCGTCGGCCATGTCGGCGGCAACCTCTCGGCCCTCGACGCGATGATGCTGCTGCATCACGAGATGCTGACCGGGGCCGACCGTTTCGTGCTCTCGAAGGGCCACGCGGCCGGCGCGCTCTACGTCACCCTGTGGAGCCGCGGCCTCGTCACCGAGGCCGAACTCGACACGTTCCACGCCGAGGGCACGCGGCTTCCCGGACACCCGCCTGCCGGGCATCCGCCCGGACGCGGCCTGCCGGGCATTCGCTTCGGCACCGGCAGCCTCGGGCACGGCCTCTCGCTCGCCGGCGGGCTCGCCCTCGCGGCCCGGCTGCAGGGCCGGGCCGGCCGGGTGTTCTGCCTGACCTCGGACGGCGAGTGGCAGGAGGGTTCGACCCTCGAAGCGCTGATCTTCTGCGCCCACCGGCGGCTGTCGAACCTGACGATCCTGATCGACCACAACCGCCTCCAGGGCTTCGGCACGACGGCCGAGGTCGCCTCCCTCGATCCGATCGGGCGGGCGCTCGGCGGGTTTCACGTCGAGATCCGCGAGGCCGACGGGCACGACCTCGCGGACATGCGCCGCGCGCTCGCGCCCGGCACCGACCGGCCGGTGGTCGTCGTCCTGCACACCGTGAAGGGGCACGGCGTCCCGGCCATCGCCGGGCGCCTCGACAGCCACTACCTGCCGCTCACCGAGTCCCAGGTCCAGGACGCGATGCTCGGCATCGGGGAGACGGCCTGATGCGGCGCGAATTGTGCGAGGCGCTCGTCGCCCGGGCGGCGCGCCCCGACCTCGTCTTCCTCACCGGCGACCTCGGCTTCGGCGCCCTCGAGCCCCTGCGCGACGCGCTGGGCGAGCGCTTCCTCAACGCCGGCATCGCCGAGCAGAACATGATCGGGGTGGCCGCCGCGCTCGCGAGCGAGGGGCTGGAGCCCTGGACCTACACCATCGCGCCGTTCTGCTACGCCCGCGCCTTCGAGCAGATCCGCAACGACGTCTGCTTCCACCGCCTGCCGGTGCGGATGCTCGCCAATGGCGGCGGCTACGCCTACGGGGTGATGGGCCCGACGCATCACGCGCTCGAAGATTACGGGGTGCTCTCGACCCTGCCGTCCTTGCGCATCTTCGTGCCCGCCTTCGACGGCGACGTCGCCGCCGTGGTCGAGGCGGCCGGCCGCGATCCGGGCCCGGTCTACGTCCGGCTCGGGCGCGGCGAGGTGCCGGCGGGCCGCACCGCGCCACCTTACGCGCCCTGGCGCCGCCTGCGCACGGGGAGCGGGGCGGTGGTGGTCGCCGTCGGGCCGATGGCCGGCCTCGCCTGGTCGGCCTTCGCGGAAGACGGCGCGGACGGGCCGGAGGTGTGGGCGGTGAGCGAGCTGCCCTTCGGGATGAGCCCGCCGCCGCCGGATTTCGTCGCGGCCCTGCCCGGCCGCATGCTCTGCGTCGTCGAGGAGCACGTCCCGCAAGGCGGGCTCGGCCAGACCCTCGCCGCCTGGTGCCTGGAGCACGGCATCACGGTCGCGGGCTTCCGGCCGGTCGCGGCCGCCGGCTACCCGTCGGGCACCTACGGCTCGCAAGGGTTCCACCGGCGCGAGAGCGGCCTCGACCCGGATTCGCTCCGCGCGAGGCTTTCCGCATGAACGGCTCGCCCGCCGACTGGATCGATACCCTCAAGGGCCCCATCGCCGTGCTCGGCGCGGGCGGCTTCGTCGGGTGCAACCTGTTTCGCCACATCCTGGCGCGCCGCCGCGACGTCGTCGCCGTCGCCCGGACCCTGCCCGCGCCGCGCCTGCGCGACGTCGATCCCCAGCACCTCGTCGCGGTCGACTTCACCGACAAGGCGGCGACCGCGAGCTTCGTCGAGGCGGTCCGCCCGGCGACGGTGTTCGACTGCATCGCCTACGGCGCCTACTCATTCGAGACCGACGCCGACCTGATCTACGCCACCAACTTCACCGCGCTGGTGTCGCGGGTCGAGCGGCTGGCGGCGAGCGGGGTGCTCGCGGCCTACGTCCATGCCGGCTCCTCCTCCGAGTACGGCCTGAACTCGGCAGCGCCCGCCGAGGACGCGGCCCTCGTCCCCAACAGCGCCTACGCGGTCTCGAAGGCGGCGGCCGCGCAGTTCCTCGCCTATGCGGGCAAGACCCGGCGCTGGCCGGTGGTGAACCTGCGGCTCTACTCGGTCTACGGTCCGTTCGAGGACGCGAACCGCCTGATCCCGGCCGTGGTGTCGCGCGGCCTCGCCGGGGGCTATCCCGACCTCGTCGATCCGACGATCGCGCGCGACTTCGTCTACGTCGAGGATGTCTGCGAGGCCTTCGTGCGCGCCGCCGCCAAGATGTCCCTCGATCTCTACGGCGAATCGCTCAACATCGGCACGGGCACGCAGACCACCATCGGCGACCTGGCGCTGACGGCCAAGGACGTGTTCGGCCTTGCCGAGGCGCCGCGCTTCGGCGCGATGGCGCCCCGCGCCTGGGACCTCGCGCGCTGGCAGGCCAATCCCGACAAGGCCGCGCACCTGCTCGGCTGGCGTGCGGCCACCCCCTTGCGCGACGGGCTCTTCCGCACCGCCGCCTGGATGCGCGAGGCCGGCACCGCATTGTCCGGCCTCACCAAGGCCGGCGCGAGCCGGCGCCGGAGCATCGCGGCGATCATCGCCTGCTACAAGGATGAGGAGGCGGTGCCGATCATGCACGCCCGCCTCACCGCGGTGTTCCGCAAGATCGACGTCGACTACGAGATCATCTTCGTCAACGACGCGAGCCCGGACGGCTGCGGCGAGCGGATCCGCGAGCTGTCGGCCTCCGATCCCCACGTGCTCGGCATCACGCATTCGCGCAACTTCGGCTCGCAGATGGCCTTTCGCAGCGGCATGGAGCTGGCGACCGCCCAGGCCGTCGTGCTCCTCGACGGCGACCTCCAGGACCCGCCCGAGCTGATCGAGCCGTTCTACGCGCAGTGGGTCGCCGGAAACGACGTGGTCTACGGCCGGCGCGTGGAGCGCGAGATGCCGTTCGTCTGGGGCCTGCTCTACAAGGCGTTCTACCGGGTCTTTGCCGCCTTCAGCTACGTGCGCATCCCGCACGATGCCGGCGACTTCTCGCTGATGGACCGGCGTGTCGTCGGCTGGCTCCTGAACTGCCCGGAGCGCGACCTGTTCATGCGGGGGCTTCGGGCCTATGTGGGCTTCCGCCAGACCGGCGTCGACTACGTGCGCCCGAAGCGGATGTTCGGCACGAGCACGAACAACCTCCTGTCCAACCTCGAATGGGCCAAGCGCGGCATCTTCTCGTTCAGCAACACGCCGCTGAAGATGCTCACTGCCGCCGGCATCGCGCTGCTCGGCCTCTCGGGTCTGATCGGGCTCGCGATGATCGCCTTGCGCCTGCTCGTGCCGGACATCGCCCCGCGCGGCGCGGTCTCGACCCAGCTGGCGATCCTGTTCTTCGGTGCGCTCAACCTGTTCGCGATCGGGCTGATCGGCGAGTACGTGGCGAAGATCATGGAGGAGGTGAAGGGCCGCCCGCGCCTGATCCGGGCAGCGCTGATCCGCGGCGGCATCGCCACCGACCTGCCGCCCGAGGGAAGGACCCGCCCGTGACCGGCACGCTCGCGCCGCCGCAAGGCACCTCCGCCCACCGCGCCCGCGCCGTCCCGGACGAGCCCCGGGGCGCCGACGGCTTCCACCTTTCCGCCGCGCGCGCGGCGGGCGACCGGCTCGGCCACCTGCCCTTCACGGTCGTGGTGGTGCTCGCGGCCGCCCCGAACCTGATCTTCCTCGCCACCCATCTGCGCAGCGCGATCCTCGCCGCGGCGTGCCTCGCCCTCCTGTCGGCGGCGCTCGCCCTGGTCCTGCGCGACTTGCGCCGGATCCGCGCGCCGATCGACGCGCCGCTCCTCACCGCCGCGCTGGCGGCGGGGATCGGGCTCTGCCTCCTCGGCGGCGAGGGGCACCTGTTCTATGCCAACGACGACTGGCTGCTGCGCGACGCGGTCCTGCGCGACCTCGTCGCCGAGCCCTGGCCGGTCGGGTACGCCTATGCCGGCGACGCGACGATGCTGCGCGCACCGCTCGGGATGTACCTGCTGCCGGCGCTGATCGGGAAAGCGCTCGGGCTCGGCGGGGCGCACGGCGCGCTGCTGATCCAGAACGCGCTCCTGTTCGGCTGCCTGTTCTACGGCTTTGCCCGCCTCGCCCCGTCGCACCGGCGGGGCCTCGCGCTCATGGCGATCTTCGTCGCGTTCAGCGGCTGGGACATCGTCGGCACCTGGAAGCTCGGCGGCCGGCTCACGCCCGGCATCCATCTCGAGCAATGGCTCGGCAACCTGCAATTCTCCTCCCACGTGACCCAGCTGTTCTGGGTGCCGAACCACGCCGCCTCGGGCTGGATCTTCGTCGGCGCCTACTGCCTGTGGCGCACGGCGTCCCTGCGGGCCTCCTCGCTCGCGGTGGTGTTCGGGCTCTGCGTGTTCTGGTCGCCGCTCAGCATGATCGGCGCCCTGCCCTTCCTGGTCGTCGCCCTCCTCGGCGATCTGAGGGCGGGCCGGCTCACGCCCGGCGCCGTCGCGACCGTCGGCCTCGCCGGGCTCGGGCTCGTGCCGGTCGCGCTCTATCTCGGGGCCGATGCCGGCCGCGTGCCGCACGGCCTCCACGACCTGACCGGAGAGTTCTTCAGCCGGTACGTCCTCCTCCTCACGGTCGAGATCGCCCCGGCCCTGGTCGTCCTCGGCCTCGGGCCCGGCTCGATCCTCGGGGCGGATCGCGCGACGCGGCGGGAGACCGGGCTCGTCCTCGTCCTGCTGCTGCTCGCGCCGCTCTACCGGCTCGGGGGGGCTGATTTCGTCATGCGCGCCTCGATCCCGGCGCTCGCGCTGCTGGCTCTGCGGGTCGGCACGGTCGTGCCGACGCTGCGCGGGCGGCAATCGATGATCGCGCTCGCCATCCTCGCCGTCGGCGCGGTCACCCCGCTCTACGAGGTGATCCGCGCCATGGTCCTCCCGTCCTTCTCGGTCAGCGCCTGCAACATGCTCGCCGCCGCCCGGACCCCGCCGAACAACGGGCCGCTCTTCCACTACGTCGCCCGGATCGACACGCTCCAGGGCCACCTCGCCGACCAGGTCCTCGCCCGGCCTGCGACGCTGGTGCGGCTCGTGCCGCAGGCGATGTGCTGGCCGGACCACCCGGCGCATCAGGAGCATGCCGGGGAGATTTTCTAGGGCGCCTCACGATCGCGTTGCAATCGCGAAGCTCTCCAGGTCTTTGATTGTGCCGCATACCTTCGACGAACCGGCATCCACTTCGTCGGAAAAATGCTCTGGGGGCATCGGTCGAGCCGGGGCGCGGCGAGGATCGGCCCGGGCCTTTTTAAGCCTCCGCTAACCAAGAATGCCGTTCCATCGCGGTCGCCACGCGGGCGCGAGCCACGGGAAGGGTGCGGGCCGCGTCCTCGCCCGAAGCCGCGATCCCGATCGTCAAGGACGCCCACGTGACCCTCGACAGCCCAACCATCTCCGCCCCGGTCGCGATCCTCGACGGGCTCCAGGGCCGCGACTGCCCGGTCTGCGGCGCATCCGAGCGCGGCGCGCAGGCCTTCCTGTCGGCCTCGGTCGATCCCGCGCGGATCGGCGCCCTCAGCTTCGCCTCGCGAAAGGCCCCCGAATACATGTCGTTCCGCCTCGTGCGGTGCGAGACCTGCGAGACGGTCTTCGCCGCCGAGGCGCCGGGCGCCGATGCCCTGGCCCGCGCCTACCGCGATGCGGGCTACGACAGCGCCGAGGAAGCGCTCTACGCGGCGCGCACCTACGCGCAGGCCCTCGCCCCCCGGCTCGGCCCCGAGCACCGCCGCGGCACCGCCCTCGAGATCGGGGCGGGGAGCGGGGTCTTCCTGCAGGAATTGCTGGATCTCGGCTTCTCCGAGGTCGTCGGGATCGAGCCCTCGCACGAGGCCGTCGCGGCGGCTCCCGCCGCCCTGCGTCCGCACCTGCAAATCGGGGTGTTCGAGCCCGGCGCGCACCGGCCCGGCAGCCTCTCGCTGGTGTGCTGCTTCATGACCCTGGAGCACGTCACCGATCCGCGCCGGCTGACCCAGGCCGCCTACGACCTGCTCGAGCCCGGCGGGCTGATCGCCTTCGTGACGCACGATTACCGGGCGCCGATCAACCGGCTCCTCGGCCGCCGCTCGCCGATCATCGACATCGAGCACATGCAGCTGTTCTGCCCGGCGAGCCTGCGCCGCCTGCTCGGCGAGGCGGGGTTCGGGGAGATCGGGATCGGGGCGATCCGCAACCGCTATCCCCTGCGCTACTGGCTGCGCCTGCTGCCCCTGCCGGGACCGCTCAAGCCGGCCGGCCTCGCGGCTCTCGAGGCCCTGGGCCTGGGCCAGCGCAGCGTCGGGCTGAATGTCGGCAACCTGCTCAGCGTGGCGCGCAAGCCGCTCTGAGGCGTGGCAGGGGATGGGACATCGCGTGGGGGCGGGCAAGCGACCCCGTTCTGCCTCGCCACCCCTTCCCGGACGACCGAACCGAAGTCGAAAACGATCCAGGACCCAGCACGAAACGTCGCAAAGCGTCTCTATGTCCGCGGCGGCGCAGCAGAGTGAGCCGCTTCGCGGCACTTTTCCTGCTGAATCCCGGATCTCCTGCCGCTGGCGCTCAAGTCGTCCGGGAGGGGGGGCCTTGAAGACCTACGAACGTCACGACGCGGACGGATGGCGTCCATCCGCCCATGCCGATCGGCCGCGAGCGCGGGAGGAGCCCGCAGGTCGAGACGACCAGGCTCTCGAATTTCAAGATGAGAAGAAGAGTGGCGCGCCCGAAAGGATTCGAACCTCTGACCCCCAGATTCGTAGTCTGGTGCTCTATCCAGCTGAGCTACGGGCGCCCGATCGAAGGGTAGACCTTCGATGATGATGCGGCGGATCCGGGTGAGAACCCGACCACGCCGTGACGTCTCAAGTGTGAAATGGCGCGCCCGAAAGGATTCGAACCTCTGACCCCCAGATTCGTAGTCTGGTGCTCTATCCAGCTGAGCTACGGGCGCCTGACCGGGGGGAGCGGTGCGCCCCGCCGGTGGAGGTGGGATCTAAGGGGTTCGCCCCGGCTTGGCAACCCCTATTTCGCCGTCGGAGAAGGGGGCCGCGTGGCGCGGCCCCCTCCCCGCTCGGAAGCCAGCTTGCCCGCTCAGAAGCCGGCCTGGGTCACGAACTTGGTGTTGAGGTAGGCCTCGATCGCCTCCGAGCCGCCCTCGCTGCCGTAGCCCGAATCCTTCACGCCGCCGAAGGGCGTCTCCGGCAAGGCGATGCCGTGGTGGTTGATCGACATCATGCCGCTCTCGACCCGCGTGGCGAGCTTGGTGGCGGTCTCGGCCGAGCGGGTATAGGCGTAGGCCGCCAGGCCGTAGGGCAGGCGGTTGGCCTCCGTGAAAGCCTCCTCGTCGTCCGAGAAGCGCTGGATCGCCGCGATCGGCCCGAACGGCTCCTCGTTCATGATCCGGGCGTCGAGCGGCACGTCGGTGAAGACCGTCGGCTCGAAGAAGTTGCCCTGGTTGCCGATGCGCTTGCCGCCGGTGCGCAGCTGCGCGCCCTTCTGCTCGGCGTCGGCGACGAAGCCCTCCATCGCCTCGATGCGGCGGCCATGGGCGAGCGGGCCCATCTTCACGCCGTCCTCCAGGCCGTTGCCGACCTTGAGGTCGCGGGAGAAGCCGACGAACCCGTCGACGAAGGCGTCGAACACCGAATCGTGGACGAGGAAGCGGGTCGGGGCGACGCAGACCTGGCCGGCATTGCGGAACTTGTTGGCGCCGAGCACCTGCACGGCCTTGGTCACGTCGGCATCGCGAAACACGATCGCCGGGGCGTGGCCGCCGAGCTCCATCGTGGCGCGCTTCATGTGCTTGCCGGCCAGCGCGGCGAGCTCCTTGCCGATCGCGGTCGAGCCCGTGAAGGTGATCTTGCGGATCACCGGATGGGGGATGAGGTACGACGAGATCTCGGCGGGATCGCCGTAGACGAGCCCGAGCACGTCGCCCGGCACGCCGGCGTCGAGCAGGGCCTGGATCAGGGCGGTGCAGCTCGCCGGCGTGTCCTCGGGCCCCTTCAGGATCACCGAGCAGCCGGTGCAGAGCGCCGCCGAGACCTTGCGCACCGCCTGGTTGATCGGGAAGTTCCACGGCGTGAACGCCGCCACGGGACCGACTGGCTCGCGGATCACGAGCTGCATCACGCCCTCGGCGCGGGGCGGGATCACCCGGCCATAGGCGCGCCGGCCTTCCTCGGCGAACCAATCCATGGTGTCGGCGGCGCCGAGCACCTCCATCTTGGCCTCGGCCACCGGCTTGCCCTGCTCCAGGGTCATGATCCGGGCGATCTCGTCGGCGCGCTCGCGCATCAGGTTGGCGGCCTTGCGCAGCACCTTGCTGCGTTCGAAGGCCGAGACCTTGCGCCAGGCCTTGAAGCCGCGGTCGGCCGCCTCCAGGGCCTCGTCGAGGTCCTGGCGGGTCGCGACGGCGAGCTGGCTCAGGGTCTCGCCGGTGGCCGGGTTGAGGATCGGCATCGTCTGGCCGGCGCTGCCCGCGCGCCATTCGCCGGCGATGTGGAGCTTAACGTCAGGAAACATCGGGGCTTAGCCTCGTTCCGGAGGGGACGAGCCTTAACTAAGGCAGTCCCCACCGGCGGGACAGGCGCCGCCGCGCAAGCCGGCCCGTGCCCGGCGCGCCTTGTTTGTCAGACCATGACCTGACAGAGTTCACGTTCCCGGCCGGCGACGAGGCGTGCGCCTCAACGACCCGCGACCGCGCGGGCGATGGCCTCGAACCGCTCTCGCGTGGCGTCGATCTGGCCGTAGACGGTCTGGCGCGTGCAGGCCGAGACCGTCATGCCGTGGAAGAACTGGCCGGCTCCGAACCGGCCGCGGCAATCGAGATAGTTCGGCAGCACTACGACGGCGAGCAGCACCAGCACCGGCAGCCCGAGCTTCACGAGCAGCCGGACCGGCCAGGGCAGGTAGGAGAAGGCGCGCTCCTTCTGCCGCCTGGCCGGCGGGGCCGACACGACGATCCGGATGTGGTCGTGATCGCCGTCGAGGCGTTCGATCCCGCTGCTCCGGTGATTGCCGCGCATCCTGCTCCCCACGCCACCCGCGCCACATCCATGCGCCGCGCGGCGATGACCGTGACGCAGCGGGATTAAATTTCCGTGCGCCGCGGCAGGCGCCGTCCCGCGGATCGCTCAGGGGCGACCTCTGCGATCATGTGCGCACGCGCACGTCGCCCGCCCTGCACCGGTGCCACAGATGAGAGGCCCTGACGGGCGTTCCTCCAAGACTTCGGGCCGCCCGCGAGGGCGGCTTTCTTTATGGCCGGAGCCCTGCGCAGCCCTCGCGCTCAGAGCACGACGTGCCGGCCGAAGGTCTCGGGCCGGAACGGAAGCCGGAAGGTGACGGCGAAACCGTTCTCGAGGTGGCGCACCACCGTGGCGCGGCGCTTGCCGACGGTCACGGCCTCGCCCACCGGCGGCACGTCGGTCACCGCGACGGCGACGCCGCTCATCGACAGATCGATGATCGTCCCCGGCACGACCCGGCCGTCGGCGCGGCGCACCTCGACGGAGCGGGTGTTCGGCACGATGCGCGGGTCGCTGCGCTGGTCGGCCTTGCCGCTGGCCTGGCCGGCGAGCCAGTCGAGGCGGGCGGCGAAGCGGGCGCGGCGCTCGGGGCCCACCTCCACCGCCAGGGTGAAGCCGTCCGGTGCGACCGACTGGATCACCCCCGTCACCGGGCCGACATCGTCGAGGTAGAGCGTGACCGGATCGCCGCGCAGGCCGCTCTCGGGCGCCAGCACCTCGATCGTCGAGAGGGAGAGGTTGCGGGTCTCGCAGACATGCTCCACCCCGCCCGGCAGCAGGTAACGGCCGCCGACCCGGATCTGGATCGACCGAGGACCTGGTTCGGGCTCGGGCTGGAGATGCAACTTCAAGGGACCCGCCAAGAGTTTATGAACGCGCCAGGGTAGCATCGTGCGCGGCCCGGGCCGCCGCAAGGCTGCCCCCCGCTCGCGCTTCACATTCCATCACGAGGCTTAATGCCGGGTGCACGCGACCGGACGAGATTATCCGCTCTTTCCGCGGGGAGGCTCGCGCAGGCGCGGCGCTCGACCGTTGGCGCGCCGGCCTCGGCGTCGTGCAGGAGCGCGCCGCCGGGCTCCGGCCCCTCGTCGGCGAGGATCACGCGCTTGCCGGTGCGGGCGGCGGCGAGCGCCGCCGCGACGAGGCCGGCCGGGCCGGCGCCGACCACCAGCACGTCGCAATGGGCGGGCGGTCGGCATAGCGCTGCACCGCCTCGAACGGCGTCGAGGTGCCGGGTCGCGGGCGCCGTCCGGCCTGCCGATTCGTCGGCGAGGCGAAGATCCGGCCCGCCCGCTCCCGCGCTGTCAAGCCTGGAAGCGCGCCGGTTCTCCGGCTATGGCGGCGCGATGCTGCTTCGTCCCTACCAGCGCGCGAGCCTCGACGCGCTCCAGGCCGATTGGGCGCGCGGGGGCCGCAACGGCCTGATCGTGCTGCCGACCGGGGCCGGCAAGAGCCTCGTCATCGCCACCCTGGTGCGGGAGACGATGGCGCGGGACCCGGGCTCCCGGATCGCGGTCGTCACCCATACCCGCGAGCTGATCGCCCAGAATCATGCCGAGCTCCTGGCCCTCTGGCCGGAGGCGCCGGCCGGCATCGTCTCGGCCGGGCTCGGCCGGCGCGAGGAGACGAAGGCCATCCTGTTCTGCGGCATCCAGTCGGTGTGGAACCGGGTCGAGGCGATCGGCGGCTTCGACCTGGTGATCGTCGACGAGGCCCACCTGATCCCCCGCGACGCCGAGACCCGCTACGGCCGCTTCCTCGACGCGGTGCGGGCGCGCTCGCCCGCCATGCGCCTCGTCGGGCTGACCGCCACGCCCTACCGCCTCGACAGCGGCCGGCTCGACGAGGGCCAGGGCCGGGTCTTCGATGCCATTGTGTACGAGGCGCAGGTCGGCGACCTGATCCGCGAGGGCTACCTCGCTCTGCTCGTCTCGAAGGCGACCGCCACGCTTCTCGACGTCAGCGGCGTGCCGCTGCGCGCCGGCGACTACGTGCCCGGCGCGCTCGAAGCGGCGGTGAACCGCGACGTCATCACGAAGGCGGCGGTCGCCGAGATGGCGGCTTACGGCGCCGAGCGCCGGGCCTGGCTCGCCTTCTGCGCCGGGGTGAAGCACGCCGACGCGGTGCGCGACGCGATCCGGGCGGAGGGTTTCTCCTGCGAGTCGATCTCGGGCGAGACGGGCAAGCGCGAGCGCGACCGCATCGTGCGCGACTTCCGGGCCGGGCGCCTGCGCTGCCTCACCTCGGTCGGCGTGCTGGCGACCGGCTTCAACGTGCCGGAGGTCGACCTGATCGCGCTGCTCCGCCCGACCCAGAGCACCGGCCTCTACGTGCAGCAGGTCGGCCGGGGCCTGCGCCGTGCGCCCGGCAAGACCGACGCCCTGGTCCTCGACTATGCCGGCCTGGTGCGCCGCCACGGGCCGATCGACGTGCTCTCGGCGAACGCCGTAGCCCGGGCGCGGCTCCTGGGGGAGACCAGCGGCCCGAAGGCCAAGCCGTGCCCGGGCTGCGGCGCGCTGATCGCGCTCAATGCCAGCACCTGCGAGGCCTGCTGGGTCGAGCCAGAGGAGGAGGACGAAGCCGAGATGCCGCACGAGGCGGTGGCGGACGACGAGACCGCGATCCTCTCGGCCGCCACCGTCGCGGTCGTGCGCGAGGCCCATGCGCGCTGGTGGCCGGTGGCGGGCTGGCGCTTCCGGCGCGAGGCGCGGGGACGAGGCTCCGACGTGCTGGCGGTGGCGCTCGACGGCGACGAGGACGAGACGACCGTGCGCCTCGACCTCGAAGCCTCGGGCTTCGCCCGCGAGAAGGCGGTGCAGTGGTGGCGCCGCCTCGGCGGCGAGATGCCCCCTCCCCTCGACATCGACGAGGCGCTGGCGCGCTGCGACGAGCTGTCCCGGCCGGAGGCGGTCCGGGTGGTGCCGACCGGCCGGCTCTCGGAGAGTGTCGATTACCGCCTCGCCGGCGGGGCGACCTGGACCGACACGCGGCGGGTCGCGTGACCCGTCAGCCCGCCGCGATCAGGCGCGCGACCTCGGCCTCGGCGAAGGTCTTCTCGGCGGCGACGTCGGCGGACAAGGTCCGGATCGCCTCGAGGTCACCGTCCTGGCAGGCGATCTCGAGCGCGGCGCAGAGCCGCGACAGCCGGGTGAAGCCGATCAGCCCCGAGGAGGCGATCACCCCGTGCGCCGCGGCGCCGAGCGCCGCCGGCTCGCCCCGCACCGACCAGTCCCGCAACTGGGCCTGGAAGCGCCCGAGCAGCACCGGCATCGCCTGGTCGCCGACCGCCTGGCGCAGGTCGGCATAGGTCGCGGCGTCGAGGGAGGGGGGCGTCGTCGCCATGGCGTCCGGCTCCAAATGCGCCTCGTCGTCCGTGCCCGTCGGCGCTCGGGCCGCGATCCTACAGGATATGGGGCGGCCGCGATGCTCGGCCACCAGGCCGATCCCTCCCGGATCGGGGCCGGTCCGGGAGGGATCGGCTCCGCCATCGCGGGACTCAGGCCGACCGCGCCACCGATGTCCCGATCTCCGTCGAGCGGGCGGCCTCGGCCTCGCGGGCGTAGGTCCGCGCCCGCAGGATGGCCTCCGACGGCAGCTGCTCGACGACCGACCCGTCCGAACCGACGACCTGGAACACGATCTGCTTGCTGTCCGGGTCGCGCCGGTAATGGGCCCGATCGGCTTTGGTCTCGGGCGTCTCGGCCGGTGCCGCGTCGTTCGCGACCGCCCGCCGGGCATCCGGGCTCAGGTCGAGGGTCACCGCCGGGTCGAGGGGCGGGTCGATGCCGGCCTGGGGCGTGCGCGGGGGAGTCGTGCGGAGGACGGGTTCGATCGCGGCCGGCGGAAGCGCCGCGGCGATAGTGCTGGTCTCGATCACGGCGAAATCCTTTCGGGCGATCCGTTCCCGACAAGCTAACCGTGATCGGCCCTACCTCGATGTTAACGCCGACCCGTCCCGTCAATCTTGTCTTAAGGGGTGGTTTCGGCGTTCGCGACAATTGTATCGAGTTTTGAGCGGCACTCGCCGCAACGGCGCCGAGGCTCGAAGTCCATGAGAGAGCCTGCTTGATTAGCTCTTACAGAATTGTGACCCTCCCGGTCATTCCGGGACCGCGCAGTGGAGACCGAAATCCAGAACCGTGGATGGCTCCAGATCAAGCGGAGAGGGTTCCACCGTCTTCGAAAACACCGGCGCGCCTGGATTCCGGGCTCCGCTGCGCGGTCCCGGAATGACCCGGATAACGCCGATACTGTGGAGACAGCCGAACAAGATCGCGTAGTGTCGAGGAAGACGCATCCCTGACCAGCGCCTCGCGCTCAAGCGAGGCCGGATGCCCGGCCGCGGACTTCGGCAGCGGGGCACCGAAGACGGCTTCGCGATGCAGGATCCCGAGACGATCGAGCGGCGGCCGCCGTCACGGCTCCTCGGCCGGCGCCGCCGGCGCCTCGCTGTCCGCCCTCGGCTCGGCGGTGGCGACGGCCTTGGTGGTGAGCAACGGCTCGAGCCGCCGGGCCAGTTCCTGGCCGAGATGGCGGGTATACGGCCCGGTGAAGTAGCGGCCGCCGGCGCCGCGGCCCTCGAGGTGGTCGCGGGCCTTCGTCATCGCGTCGACCTCGGGCCGGCACAGGAAGCCGATCACGCCGGCCGCCTCGTACCAGCGCCCGGCCCGGGCATGGGCGAGCGCTGCCGGGTTGTTGCCGATCGTCTCGGCGAAGCACTCCGTCGCGGCCTGTTCCAGGGGCGTGAGCACCGCGCGCCGATGCTCGGCGCGGGGGTTCGGGGCGGCCACGGCCGGCAGGGCCGCAGCGACCATCTCCATCGCCGCCAGGGTGCAGATCGCGCCGTACAGCAAAACTCTCATATCCGGGCCTCGGCCGAATCAACCGCCATTCACCGGGCAAGCCTCGTGCCGATCATGGGCGGATCTTGGGCGGAACCCGGAGAAAATGCAGGTTGTCGGACGAGCCGAAGCGCTGCCGCCAAGCTTAGCGGCAGCTTTTCCCGTTCAGGTCTGGCGTTTCGGGTCGGCCGCGGCGCGCGCTCGTCCGCCGCGGCGTCCGTTCCGTCAGCCGCGGCGCTCGGCGTTCCAGCGGCCCTTGCAGGTGGTGGAGCCGGAGGTGCTCCAGGTGCCGTTGCCGTTGCCCTCGCTGCCGAGGCGGCCGACCACCTGGGCGGCGGCGTCGCCCCGGCTGATCGTCGCCCGCACGGCGCCGCTCGGCTGCACGCGGCCCGAGACGGTGAAGTCGCCGCCGCCGGCGTAGCGGGCTTGGCCGTTCTGGATGATGACGCCGTAGCGGTAGGCCCGGTCGCAGGATCCGCTCTCGGTGATAACCTCGACGCTCCAGGTGCCGTCGAAGCGGTTCGGCGCCTTGGCGCTGGTCCGGGCGACGGCCGGCGCCACGGCGCCCGTCAGACAAGCTCCCGCCGCGAGGGCGGACACGATCAGCCTCATGGTCCTCGTTTCCCGATTCGGTCTGGCGACAAACTCGGCAGCACGCGGTTGGTTGCCGCAATGCAACGTTTCCTGGCGGCGCTTCCCGAGGCGTCGGACGACTTCCGATCGATCGCTTCAGGCGATCCCTGCGGGATCGCGTCGCGATGCGGAAGTCGGCTTCGCTCAGGCGCCGCGCCGGCTCGTGATACGAGATCCGGAAGCAATCTTCCGGATCTCGTATCAGACGAGGAGGCCGGGGCGGGGCACCGGGGCGGCCGAGAGGGCGGAGGCCCGCCGCAGGTCGGCGATGAAGTCCGCGTAGGCCTCGCCCCGCGAGGCGTCCGGCAGGCGCAGCAGGTAGGAGGGATGGACGGTGACGAAGCCCGCATAGGGCTTTTCCCCGAACGTCGCGGGTCCGCGGGCGCGGGTGACCGGAACCGGCCGGCCGGTGAGCGCCAGCACGGCTGTGGCGCCGAGCGCCACCACCAGCCGCGGTGCCACGAAGGCGAGCTCGCGCTCGAGCCACCAGCGGTAATGCGCCACCTCGCCGGCGCTCGGCGTCCGGTGGATGCGCCGCTTGCCCCGCTGCTCGAACTTGAAGTGCTTGACCGCATTGGTGAGGTAGGCCCGGTCGCGGTCGATCCCCGCCTCGGCCAAGGCCCGCGCCAGAAGCTGGCCCGCCGGGCCGACGAAGGGCCGGCCCTGGAGATCCTCCTGGTCGCCCGGCTGCTCGCCCACGAAGGCGATCGCGGCGCCGAGAGGGCCCTCGCCGAGCACCGCCTGCGTCGCGCCCGGCACCAGGGGCTCGGAGGCGCGGATCACCGCGTTCAGCGCGGCGAGGTCGGCAGGCTCCTGCGCCGCCATCGCGGCGAGCGCCCGGGCGGGCACGCGCTTGACCGGCGCCTCGGGGGCGCGGGCGATCATCTCACCGACCCGGCGGCCGGCCTCCCGCACCAGGCCGGAAATCGCCGCCGTCTCGGGCATGTTGTGCCAGTACTTCTTCGGCATCTCGGCCCGCATCGCCGCGAGGTTGGTGCGGGCGGGGTTGAAGGTGCTGGAATAGTAGTCGGTCCAGCCGGCCTCGAACGCGTCCTCCTCCGGCACGTCCTCGCGCCGCCCGGGCGGCCCGAAGCGCAAGGCAGTCCCGTCCCAGTGGGCCGAGCCGTCGGGGGTGAGGATCGACCAGTCGAAGGACGGGAAACGTGCCGAGAAGAAGGGCGCGGCCTCGGCCAGGATGTGGTGGTCGGGCTCGAACCAAGCGGCGAAACGCTCGCGCCCGCCCGTCGCCATACCGGCGCGGCGGAAGCGCAGGAAGGCGTGCATCTTGTGCAGGTCGCGCGCCACCGCCTTGCGCATCAGGTTCAGGCGATGGACCAGCGGGTCGCTCGCCACCTCGGCGAGGTGCCGTTCTCCTTCCGCCACCCGCCAGATCAGGCGATGCAGCAGGCCGTAGCGCTCGGGATCGCGGTGCATGACGACCGACGCCACGAGGGCTGCCACCGCCCGCGGCAGGGCGAGCGCGGGACCCGCCTCCCCCGGCGCATCCTCGGGAAACAGCGAGCCCGCGTCTCCCTCGATCCAGGCCACCGTCTCCGGCGCCACCCCCGCCGGCACGAGGTGCCGGACCGCGGCGCGAAACCCGTCGAGGTCGGGCCCTGGCGCCAAGCGGATCGTGCGCGGGCCCATCTAGAACAGGCTCAGCTGGCGCGGCGGCTCGGCCAGCCGCGCGCGCAGGTCGAGCCGGTCGGTGAGGCGCGTCGGCGCGTAGTCGGCCGCGATCAGGAACGGCCGGGCGCGCTTCAGGCCCGAGGTCAGGCGGGCGACGTCGTCGAGGCGCAACGTCGCGTGGCGGCGCGCCGCCACGATCTTGTCCACCGCCCGCACGCCGAGGCCCGGCACCCGCAGGAGCATTTCCCGGTCGGCCCGGTTGACGTCGACGGGGAAGCGGTCGCGGTTCTTGAGGGCCCAGGCGAGCTTGGGATCGACGTCGAGGGCGAGCATGCCGGATTCGGTCGCCCCCGCCACGTCCTCGGGCGAGAACGCGTAGTACCGCATCAGCCAGTCGGCCTGGTAGAGCCGGTGCTCGCGTTGCAGCGGCGGGGACTTGCTCGGCAGGATCGAGGCGGCGTCGGGAATCGGGCTGAAGGCCGAGTAGTAGATCCGCTTCAAGCCGTAATGATCGTAGAGCCGCGCGCTGGTGCGGATCAGCGATTCGTCCGTGCTGGCATCGGCCCCGACGATCACCTGGGTCGACTGGCCGGCGGGGGCGAAGCGGCGGCGCTCCTCCTTGGCCTGAAGGATGCGCTCGCCCATCTGTCCCATCGCGGTCTGGATCGCGGCACCGTCCTTCTCCGGCGCCAGCCGCTCCAGGCTCGCCTCGGTCGGCAGTTCGAGGTTGATCGAGAGCCGGTCGGCGAAGAGCCCGGCCTGCTCGATCAGCCACGGGCTCGCCTCGGGGATGGTCTTCAGGTGGATGTAGCCGCGAAATCCGTGGCGCTGCCGCAGGGTCTTCGCGACCCGGATCAGCTGCTCCATCGTGTGGTCGGGCGAGCGGATGATCCCGGAGGAGAGGAACAGCCCCTCGATGTAGTTGCGCTTGTAGAACTCGACCGTCAGTGTCACCACCTCGTCGACCGAGAACTTCGCCCGCCGCACGTTCGATGAGCGGCGATTGACGCAATAGGCGCAGTCGAACAGACAGTAATTGGTGAGCAGGATCTTCAGCAGCGAGACGCAGCGCCCGTCGGGCGTGTAGGCGTGGCAGATCCCTGCCCCGGTGGTGGAGCCGAGGCCGCCGGCCTCCGCCTTGCGCTTCGGCGCCCCGGACGAGGCGCAGGAGGCATCGTACTTCGCCGCGTCGGCGAGAACCGTGAGCTTCTTCTTCAGGGCGTCGTCCATCCCCGCAACCTGGCCCTCGTTCCTGATTTGTTCAAGGCGGAAGCGGCGGATGCCCCGTGGTCGAAAGCCGCATCGGACCCTGCGGGAACCCGCCGCCGGCCACCTCGTTGACTGCCCGATTGGAAGTTTTCTAAATCGCAAGGAGATGCCGCATGGCGACGAACCCGTCCGCGAACTGCCGCAGCTGCCGCTACTTCGACGACCACAAGCTGAACGGCGCCGCCGCCCAGGGCGGCGAGGAGGGCCTGTGCCGCTTCAACCCGCCGGTGAGCCAGCCGGAGCCGCAGGGCCACGGCCTCTGGCCGGTGGTCTCGGCCCAGGATTGGTGCGGGCATTTCTCGCCGGAGATGATGGCGGGCGAGTGAGCGCGCCTCGCATCTGAGCTTTTCGGAAGGCCGGCTCGGGAGGGCCGGCCTTTTTCGCGTCGCGGTCATAGTCCAGCGACTACGCCGCCTCGCCCGTGGCGAGAGTCGGGATGCCGGAGACGTCGACCTCCCGCTCGGCGCACCACGTGTCGTAATCGGCCTGCATCCGCAGCCACAGGCCAGGCCCGTTACCGAACAGCTTGCCGAGGCGGGCCGCCATCGTCGGCGTGACCGGCTGTTCCTCGTCGAGGATCCGGTAGAGCGTTTCGCGCGAGACGCCGAGCAGGCGCGCGATCTCCGTCTTGGACTGCTCGACCCCGGGGAGGACGATCTCTCGCAGCAGTTCGCCCGGGTGGCTCGGCTTCCAGTCGGTGTGTCGGTCAGCCATGATAGTCTTCCAAATCGACCTCGACGGCATCGCCCTCCCGGATTCGGAAGGTGATGCGCCAGTTGCGGGATACCGTCACGGCGTACCTGCCGGCCCGATCGCCCTTGAGCGCGTGCAGGCCGAGACCGGGAAGCTTCAGGTCGCCCGGGGCGCGTGCCGCGTGCAGGGCGTTGAGGATCAGGCGCACGCGGCCGATCCAGTCGGGCCTGATGCCGGAGGCATCGCCGTGATGCCAGAAGTCGCTGAGGGCCTTGTTCTTGATGTGGACGAGCATCGCCGCGGATCGCTCCTCAAGAACATCGAGTCCTTCCGCGCCGATCTCCCCGAGGAGCAGCGACGATGAGCCGGGCGCTCGCGCCTCTGCGCGACGCAACCGCCTCGGCGCCACAGGGTTCGCGGACGGTTCACGGCCCTCCTCGAACGTGGAGCGGCGGCCCGCGACTGTCAACCGCCAGTTGACATAATCCGCAGCTGCGCCGTCTGAGCGCGGGTTGCTCGCGGTGACCGGGCCGGCAGCAGGCTCGTCGACGGCGCTCCGTGACGATCACGGCTTCGTCTCGGTCGCCGCCTGTCTCCGACGGAACCCCCCCACCCCCGACACGTTGCGCAGGCTCTTGGCCGTCAACGTTCTCGGCCCTCGACGGATGGTTGCCCGATGCCGGACGATGTCACCGCCCTCTCGCGCCGCAGCCTGATGATGGCCGGCGGCGCCACCCTGGTCGGGATCGGGGGCGCGGCGGCGCAAGGGTCGGGCGTGCCCGGACCCGAGCGGCCGGTCGATACCGGCAAGGTCGAGAACGGCAAGGTGACCTTCCCGAACTGGCGCGGCCCCTCCGACCGGCCCTCCGCGCCGCCGCCGGCGCCGCTGCCGCCGGGCGAGCGGGTCGGCTTCGCGATCGTCGGTCTCGGCCGGCTGTCGCTGGAAGAGATCCTGCCCGCCTTCGGTGAATGCCGGAAGGCGAGGCCCGTCGCCCTGATGTCGGGCTCGCCCGAGAAGGCCAAGGCGGTCGCGGCGCAACACGGCATCAAGCCCGAGGCGGTCTACGGCTACGACGGCTGGGACGCGCTCGCCCGCAACCCGGAGGTGAAGGCGGTCTACATCGTCACCCCGAACGCCGTGCACCGCGACCAGGTGATCGCCGCCGCCGGCGCCGGCAAGCACGTGCTGTGCGAGAAGCCGATGGCGGCCTCGGCGGCGGAGGCGCGGGCGATGATCGACGCCTGCGCCAAGGCCAACGTGAAGCTGATGATCGCCTATCGCTGCCAGTACGAGCCCTACAACCGCGAGGTCGTGCGGCTGGTGCGCGGCGCCAAGTACGGCAAGGTCAAGCTGATCGAGGCGACCAACACCCAGACCATGAGCCTGCCCGAGCAGTGGCGGATGAAGAAGGCGCTCGCCGGCGGCGGCGCGCTGCCGGATATCGGGCTCTACTGCCTTAACGGCGTGCGGGCGCTGATGGGCGAGGAGCCGGTCTCGGTCCAGGCGCAGATCCACTCGCCGGACGACCCGCTCTACCGCGAGGTCGAGGAGACGGTGGCCTTCACCCTGCGCTTCCCCTCCGGCGCCCTGGCTTTGTGCTCCACCAGCTACGGCGCGCACGAGACCCGCTCGCTGACCGTCCAGGCCGAGGGCGGGGCGATCCAGCTCCAGAACGCCTTCGCGTACGAGGGCCAGCGCCTGTTCCTGAGCCACCGCGAGGGCAAGGCCGAGGCGAAGGAGGAGCGGGTGCTGGGCGCCAAGAACCAGTTCGCCCTCGAGATCGACCATTTCGCGACCTGCCTCCTGGAGAACCGCACCCCGCGCACGCCCGGCGAGGAGGGCTTGCAGGACCAGATCCTGATGGAGGCGATCTACGAGGCCGCCCGCACCGGCACCACCGTGACCCTGAAGGGGCCGGAGCGGATTGTGGGCAAGGGCGAGGGGCAGGCCAAGGATCAGGCCAAGGATCAGGCCGGCAAGGCCCTCGACGTGACCCGCGGCCCGGAGCCGGAGGACGCGGGCTAACCGAGAACGAAGGCCGGCAGCCCGTCCAGCGTCGTCGCCCGGGCGAGCGGCGCGGGTGCCTCTGGCGGCGCGGCCATCCCGGAGCGGTCGTGCCAGTAGGTCGGCAGCCCGACGCGCGCCGTGCCGAACAGGTCGTAGGGCGAGCCGGCGACGAACAGGCAGCGCGGCGCGTCGGCACCGATCTCCCGCAGCCCGAGCTGGTAGGTCCGCGGATCGGGCTTGTAGAATCCGGCCCGCTCGGCCGTGACGAGCACCGGGAATTCGACCCCGACGCACGCCGCCGCGACGCGGCCGAGCGCCTCCGAGCAGTTCGTCACGATGCCGAGCGGCACGGAGGCGGCACTCAGCGCCCGCAACGCCTCCGGCACGCCGGGCCAGGGCTTCAGCCCGCCGTAGCGCTCGGCCAACTCATCGGCCGCGCCCGGCGGCATCCCGACCGCCTCGGCGGCCCGCGCGACGAGGGCTTCGTAGGGCTCGTAGCCGCCGGTGCGGTAGGTGATCCGCAGGTACTCAGCCCGCCAGCGCCGGCCGAGATCGGCGTCGCCGGCCACCGAATTCCACAGGCTCCAGCTGTCGAGGAGCGCGGTCAGCAGGTCGAACAGGACGGCATCGTAGCGGTGGGTCGTCATGGTCTCTCCTGTCAGAATCTGCTCGGAACTTCCGCTTGCACCGGGCCGGAATGCCGGCCGTTTACCTGCCCCGCACCGCGATCGCCTCGACCTCCACCAGGTAGCCGTGGTGCAGTTCCGGCACCGGCACGACCGTACGCGCCGGCCTCGCCTCGCCCAGCATCTCGGCGTAGATCCGGTTGAATTCCGGCCAGTTCTCGACGCCGACGATGTAGGCGGTCACCCGCAGGATGTGCTCCGGCCCGCTGCCCGCCTCCGCCAGGATGGCGAGCAGGCTCGCCATCGCCTGGTGCACCTGCACGTCGAAGGGCTGGTCGGCGGTGTGGCTGCCGTCGGGGCGGGCGGCGAGTTGCCCTGAGACGAAGACGAGGTCGCGCCAGGCGGTGCCTTGCGCGTAATGCCCGGCCGGCTTCGGCGCGGCGGCGGTGGCGATGCGGGTGATCGATTCGGTCATGGGGTGCCTCCTACCAGCCGTTGATGCGGGGCCAGACGGCCGCGACGCGGCCCTCCCCGTCGAGGACGTGATAGCGGTCGTGCTGCGCGCCCGTCGCGCAGGCGTGGTTGGGCAGGATGCGGACCTGCGCGCCGATCGGGAGATCCGGCAGCGACGCACCCGAGCCCGGCCGCACCGCCAGGATGCCGTGCTCCTGGTTGGCGTCGCGCACGATCAGGTCGGGATAGGGCCGCCCGGCCGCGTCGCAGACCACGCCGTAGCCCTGGTCGATCGCCTGGCGCGCCGTGCCACGGTCGCGCGAGAGGGCCATCCAGCCGGCATCGACGACGATCCAGCCCTTCGCCCGCTGGTGGCCGATCACCGTGGCGAGCACCGACAGCGCGATGTCCTCGACCGCGACCGAGCCGACGCCGGCCTGAAAAAGGTCGCCGAGCATGAACACGCCGGCACGGACCTCGGTGATCCCGGTGAGGTCGCGGGCGAAGCGGGCCGTCGGGGTCGAGCCGACGCTGACCACCGGGCAGGGCAGGCCCGCCGCCCGCAAGGCCTCCGCGGCCGTCACCGCCGCGACCCGCTCGGCCTCCGCCGCCGCCGCGAGCGCGTCGGGATCGCTCAGGGCGTAGCTGTCGCCGGCATGCAGCAGGACGCCGCGCAGGGCCGCGCCGCCGGCGGTGAGGCAGCGGCCGATCGCCGCCAGGGTGTCGCAGTCGCCCGGCGCGACGCCGGAGCGGTGTCCGTCGGCATCGACCTCGATCAGCACCGGCAGAGCGTCGCCGCTGACGCGGGCGTGCTCGGCCACGGCCTGCGCCTGTTCGACGCTGTCGAGGATGACCGCGAGGTCGGCGCCGCCGGCCCGGATCCTCGCAATCCGGGGCAGCTTCGCCGGGGTGATGCCGACGGCGTAGATCATGTCGCGCACGCCGCCGGCGGCGAAGTACTCCGCCTCGCGCAGGGTCGAGACCGTCGCCGGGCCCTCGGGCGAGGCCATCGCGATGCGGGCGACGTCGAGGGACTTGGCGGTCTTCAGGTGCGGCCGGAGCGCGACGCCGAGACGATCGAGATGCGCGCGCATCCGCGCGACGTTGGCGCGCAGGCGCGCCTCGTCGAGGAGGAGGCAGGGGGTCTCCAGGTGGTCCAGCGGGGTCGGGTTCGTCGCGGGCATGGCAGTGGCGCTCGTCGGGGTCGCGTCGTTTCCCCCGACAAACCATGGCTGGACCGGGAGCGCCATTAACGCAGCCTGCCTTCTGCATTAAGGTTGTGCTTAATGCTCGCGACCGACGACGTCCGCTTCTTCCTCGCCGTGGCCGAGGCGCCCTCCCTTGCCGCCGCGGCACGCGCCCTCGACGTGTCGCCGCCGGCGGTCACGCAGCGCCTGCGCGCCCTGGAGGAGCGGCTCGGCGTGCACCTCGTCGACCGGTCCGGGCGCCACCTCGCCCTGACCGACGAAGGCGAGCTGCTCGCCGAGCGCGGCCGGCAGGTCCTCGATTCGCTGGCCGAGCTCGACGAGGCCCTGGCCGCCCGGCGCGGGCAGGTGGTCGGCCACCTGCGGATCGTGGCGCCGCTCGGCTTCGGCCGCCGCCACGTCGCCCCGGTGGTCGCGGCATTCCAGGCGGCGCACCCGCAGGTCGCGATCGACCTGACCCTCTCCGACCGTCTCGGCGGCGTACCGGCCGGCACCTTCGACCTCGCGGTCCATGTTGGCGAGATCGCGCAAGCCGCCCCCGGCCTGATCGCCCGGCGCCTGGCGCCGAACGACCGCATCGCCTGCGCCGCGCCGGCCTATCTCGCCGCCCACGGCACCCCCGCGGCCCCGGCCGACCTGCGCGCCCATGCCTGCATCGCGCTGCGCGAGAACGACGAGGACGTGACCCTGTGGCGCTTCCGGCGCGATGGCGAGGAGGCGCGGGTGCGCATCGAGCCGCGGCTTGCCAGCAACGACGGCGAGGTGGTGCGCGGCTGGGCGCTCGCCGGGCGGGGGATCATCCTGCGCTCGGAATGGGACGTCGCCAACGACCTGCGGGCCGGGCGCCTCGTCCGCCTGCTGCCGGGTCACGCCCTGCCCGACGCGCCGGTGACGGCGCTCCTCGGCGCGCCCCGCCGCGCCCGCGCCGCCCGCACCCGGCGCTTCCTCGACGCGCTCGCCGCCGCCCTCGATCCCCCGCCCTGGCGGCCTTGAGCGCCGCCTCAGTGCACCTCACAAAACTCCCGCTGCGCTGGCGCTGCCACATCGAGCGACGCCGGTGACCGGGAGTTTTTTGTGAGAGACACTCACGCGAACGCGATCCGGCCGGCCTCGCCAGCGCCCCAGAGTCCGGGTAACCCGGGAGCCATGCCCCGCCTCGCGCCCCTCCTCGCCGTTCTCCTGTGCTGCCTCACCCTCGGCGCCGCCGGGGCGCAGGGCCAGCGTCCCTCGAAATACGCCGACCTCGTCCGGGCCGAGCTGGTGACGCAGGAGGGCGCGGTCGGCCCTGGCGCCACGCTCACCGCCGGCGTGCGGCTGACGATGAAGCCGGGCTGGCACGTCTACTGGCGCAATCCGGGCGATTCCGGCCTGCCGCCGGAGATCGCCTGGACGCTGCCGGCGGGATTCTCGGCAGGCAGCGTGGCGTGGCCGGCGCCGGAGCGGATCCCGGTCGGCGACTTGATGAATTTCGGCTACGAGGGCGAGGTGCTGCTGACGGTGCCGGTGACCGCACCGGACAGCCTCGGCGCCGGGCCGGTCCCGCTGAAGGCCAAGGTCTCCTACCTCGTCTGCGAGCGCGAATGCGTGCCGGGCGAGGCCACCCTGTCGACGAGCCTGCCGGTGGCGCCCGCCGGCACCAGCCCGCGGCCCGATCCCCGCCATGCCGGCCTGTTCGCGCAGGGGCGCGAGCGACTGCCGGTGCCGGCACCCTGGCCGGTGCGGATGGTCCAGGACGGCGCGACGCCGGTGCTCACGATCGACGCGCCCGGCCTCAAGGCCCGCGACGTCGCGTTCTTCCCCTATTCCGAGACCGCCCTGGAGCACGCCGCCGAGCAGGTCGCGACGAGCGACGCCGCCGGCCTGCGCGTCCGTCTCCAGCGCAGCAGCCAGGCCGCGCCCGACGCCCCGGCACCCCGGGCGGACGGGGTCCTGACCTTCACGGAAGACACCGGATCCGGCCCGGTCCGCCGCGCCTACGCGCTCGGCGAGGCGGGCCCTGCACCGGCGAGCGCCGCCTCCACCGCGACGACGCCGGTCGCCGCGGCCGCACCGGTCGAGGCCGAGGGCTTGTGGCAGGCAGCGCTCCTCGCCTTCCTCGGCGGGCTCCTCCTCAACCTGATGCCCTGCGTCTTCCCGGTCCTGTCGATCAAGGTCCTAAGCCTGGTGCGCCATTCGGGCGAGAGCCACGGCCGGGTGCGGCTGCACGGCCTCGCCTACGCGGTGGGCGTGCTGGCGAGCTTCCTCGGGCTCGCCGGCCTGCTGATCGCGCTCAGGGCCGGCGGCGCGCAGATCGGCTGGGGCTTCCAGCTGCAATCGCCCCTGGTGGTGGCCGGCCTCGCCTACGGGCTGTTCGCCATGGGCCTGAGCCTGTCGGGGGTCTGGCATCTCGGCGGCCGGGCGGTGGCGCTGGGCGACGGGCTCACCCGGCGCGCCGGTCTCGAGGGCTCGTTCTTCACCGGCGTGCTGGCGACGGTGGTCGCCACGCCCTGCACCGCGCCGTTCATGGGCGCGGCAGTCGGCTACGGGCTGACGCAGGGGGCTTTGGTGGCGCTTTCGGTCTTCGCGGCGCTCGGGTTCGGCCTCGCGCTCCCCTTCGCCCTGCTGGCGGCCTGGCCGGCGCTCTTGCGCCGCCTGCCGCGGCCCGGCGCCTGGATGGAGACCCTGAAGGGGCTCCTCGCCTTCCCGCTCTACCTCACGGTGGCGTGGCTCACCTGGGTGCTGAGCCAGCAGGTCGGGCCGGCGGGGCTGATGGCCGGGCTCACCGGCCTGGTGCTGGTGGCGTTCTGCGCCTGGCTTGCCGCCCGCACCGCGACGGCGGACGGCGTCGCCCGGCGGGTGGGATTGGCGGCGCTGGTCCTCGGCCTCCTCGGCCTCGCCGGGCTGATGGCGGCGCTCGACCGGGACCGCGCCGGCCCGGTGGCGGTCGCGAGCGCCGACGGAATCGAGCCGTTCACCCAGGCCCGGCTCGACGCGCTCCTCACCGAGCGCCGCCCGGTCTTCGTCAACATGACGGCGGCGTGGTGCATCACCTGCCAGGTCAACGACCGCGCGACCCTGCGGGCGGCCTCCGTGCGCGAGGCGTTCAAGGCGCACGACGTGGCGCAGCTCAAGGGCGACTGGACCAACCAGAACCCGGAGATCACCCGGGTGCTGGAAGCCAACGGCCGCTCGGGCGTGCCGCTCTACCTGCTCTACGACGGCCGCGGCGGCGTCGCGGTGCTGCCGCAGATCCTCACCGAGGCGACGGTGCGCGACGCGCTGGCGGCGCTGCCGACGGGGACGGGACCGCGGGCAGCGCTGCCGTAGACGGCGGTCGATCTCCCGACGAACCCGCAAAACACCCCCATCGCCTCACCCCGGGGCCGCGCAGCGGAGCCCGGGCGACGACGGCGGGTGCCGGCTTTCGTCCATGCGGATCGTCAGGCGACCGCGCCGAGGCACCAGGCCAGGATGCCCTTCTGGGCGTGGAGCCGGTTCTCGGCCTCGTCGAACACCACCGATTGCGGCCCGTCGATCACCTCGGCGGTGACCTCCTCGCCGCGATGCGCCGGCAGGCAGTGCATGAACACCGCGTCCTTGGCCGCCGCCGCCATCAGCCGACCGTTGACCTGGTAGGGCATCAGCAGGTTGTGGCGGTGCGCCTCGTCCTCGTCGCCCATCGAGACCCAGCAGTCGGTCACGACCGCGTCGGCCCCCGCCACCGCCTCGAACGGGTCGGGGGTGAGGTTAAGTTCCGCACCCTCGGCCTTGGCGCGGGCGATCAGGCTCTCCGGCACCGGCAGCTCGGGCGGGCAGGCGACGTTGAGCTTGAAGTCGAACCGGGCCGCGGCGTGGGCCCAGGAGGCCAGCACGTTGTTGGAGTCACCCGACCAGGCGACGGTGCGGCCCTTGATCGGCCCGCGATGCTCCTCGAAGGTCAGCACGTCGGCCATGATCTGGCACGGGTGCGAGTCCTTCGTCAGGCCGTTGATGACCGGAATGGTGGCGTGCTCGGCCAGTTCCAGCATCATGCCGTGGTCGAGGATGCGGATCATGATCGCGTCGATGTAGCGCGACAGGACCCGGGCGGTGTCGGCGACGGTCTCGCCGCGGCCGAGCTGCATTTCCCGGCCGGTGAGCATCAGCGTCTCGCCGCCCAGCTCCCGCATCGCCACGTCGAACGAGACGCGGGTGCGGGTCGAGGGCTTGTCGAACACCATGCCGAGGAACTTGCCGGCGAGCGGCCGCTCGGCCGGCGGTTCGCCCTTGCGGCGGCGCCGCTTCAGGTCGGCGCAGGCGCCGAGCACGGTGCGCAGCTCGGTGCCGGAGAAATCGGTCAGGTCGAGGAAATGCCGGGGGGCCGGCGCGATCTTCACGGGCGCGTTCATCACTCTGCGGCCCTCCGGCCCCTCGTCTCCATGGCGGCGCAGGCCGCCTCCAGCTTGTCCAGTGCCGCCCCGACCTCGGCCTCGCCGATGATCAGCGGCGGCAGGAGGCGCACGACGTTGTCGCCGGCAGGGATCACCAGCAGGTGCTCGTCCCGGGCGGCGGCGGCGAACTCGGTGTTCGTCACGACGAGGCGCAGGCCCGTCATCAGGCCCTCGCCGCGGATCTCGTCGATGATGTCGGGGTGGCGGTCCTTGAGGGAGGCGAGGCGCTGCTTCAGGAGCAGGCCGGTCTGGCGCACGTGCTCCAGGAAGCCGGGCGCGAGGATGACGTCGAGCACCGCATTGCCCACCGCCATGGCGAGCGGGTTGCCGCCGAAGGTGGTGCCGTGGGTGCCCACCGTCATGCCGCGGGCCGCCTCGCTGGTGGCGAGGCACGCGCCCACGGGGAAGCCGCCGCCGAGGCCCTTGGCCGAGGACAGGATGTCCGGCGTCACGCCCGACCACTCGTGGGCGAACAGCTTGCCGGTGCGGCCGATGCCGGTCTGGACCTCGTCCATGATCAGCATCAGGCCGTGCTCGTCGCAGAGCGAGCGCAGGGTGCGCAGCCACTCGTGCGAGACGACGCGCAGGCCGCCCTCGCCCTGGATCGGCTCGATCATCAGGGCGGCGGTCTCGGGCGTGATCGCGGCCTTGAGGGCCTCGAGGTCGCCGAACGGCACCTGGTCGAACCCGTCGACCTTCGGGCCGAAGCCGTCGATGTACTTCTGCTGGCCGCCGGCCGCGATGGTGGCGAGCGTGCGGCCGTGGAAGGCGCCCTCGAAGGTGATGATCCGGTAGCGCTCCGGGTGGCCGCCGGCGGCGTGGTACTTGCGCGCCATCTTGATGCAGGCCTCGTTGGCCTCGGCACCGGAATTGGCGAAGAACACCACGTCGGCGAAGCTCGCCTCGGTCAGCCGCCGGGCCAGCCGCTCGGCCTCCGGCACCTCGAACAGGTTCGAGACGTGCCAGACCTTCTGGGCCTGCTCGGTCAGCGCCGCGACGAGGTGCGGGTGGCCGTGGCCGACCGAGTTGACCGCGATGCCGGCGCCGAAATCGAGGTATCGCGAGCCGTCTCGCGCGATGAGCCAGGCGCCCTCACCGCGCTCGAAGGACACCTTGGCCCGGGCGTAGGTCGGCAGCAGCGAGGAGGTCACGATCTCGTCTCCGTCGCGGTCGAGTGGGTCGGTCGACCGAAAAAGCAAAGCGCCGCCTCGAAGGGCGGCGCGCGCGGATACTATGGAACGAGCGCGCTGTGTCAACGCCGCCCCGTGAAGATGACGCCGAGATGACGCCGGTCCGCTGGCCCGGCCTGCTCTCGCCCGGGGTTGCGGCCGGACTTCCTTCCGGGCACAGACCCTCGGGCGGCCGGTCCCGGCCGCGCCGCGGCGGGGGCGCCGCGGGACGACGGACCGGCCTTCGCGTCCCGCGGGTCCTTGGACCTCCGGGCGGGCCTGGTGGGAGACCAGACAGATGAGCGCGATTCTCGACCGCCTGAAGGAGCTCGGCCTCACCCTGCCGCCGGCCGCGGCACCCGTGGCGAACTACGTCGGCTTCCAGCGCAGCGGCAACCTGGTGGTGATCTCGGGCCAGCTGCCCTTCAACGCGCAAGGCCAGATCGATCCGGCCCACAAGGGCAAGGTCGGGGCCCAGGTCTCGCCGGAGGCCGCCACCGAGGCCGCGCGCCACTGCGCCCTCAACGTGCTGGCGCAGCTGCGCGCGGCGGCCGGCAACCTCGACGAGGCGGTGGTGGCCTGCGTGCGGCTCGGCGGCTTCATCAACGCGGCGCCGGGCTTCTCGGCGGTGGCGGGCGTGATGAACGGCGCCTCCGACCTGATGGTGCAGGTGCTGGGCGAGCGTGGTCGCCACGCCCGCTCGACGATCGGCGTCGCCGAGCTGCCCCTCGACGCCGTGGTCGAGGTCGAAGGCATGTTCGAGGTCCGCTGACGAGAACAGCGCCCGATCGCGCCGCGACCGGGCGCTGTTCTCGATCTTTGGCTTGTCGCATTTTCTGCGACGAACCGGTGCCCACTTCGTCGGGAAAATGCTTCGATGAACGACCGCCTCGCCCCCGACTGGCTGACCGCCCGTCCGATCGCCCATCGCGGCCTGCACGACCGCAACGCCGGCATCCCCGAGAACACGATCGCCGCCGCCGAGGCCGCGATCGCGGGCGGCTACGCGATCGAGTGCGACGTCCAGCTCAGCCGGGACGGCGAGGCGATGGTGTTCCACGATGCCGGCCTCGGCCGGCTCACCGGGGCCGACGGCCTGGTGCGCGAGCGCGACGCCGCCGATCTCAGGCAGCTGACGGTGCTCGGCAGCGCCGAGCGCGTGCCCACCCTGGCGGAGTTTCTGCGGACGATCGCCGGGCGCACGCCGCTCGTCGTCGAGGTGAAGACCCGGTTCGACGGCGATCTCGCGCTCGCCCGCCGCACCGCCGAGGTCGTCGCGGCCCAGGGCGGCCCGGTGGCGCTCAAGTCGTTCGATCCCGCCATCGTCGGGGCGCTCGCCGATCTCGCGCCCGGCATCCCGCGCGGCATCGTGGCCGAGAGCCACCACGACGACCCGGCCTACGCCGCGCTGACCGAGGCGCAGCGGCACGGGCTCGCGCACCTGCTGCATGCCTCCGAGAGCCGGCCGGATTTCCTGTCCTGGCGCGTCGACGACCTGCCGAACGCCGCGACCCATCTCTGCCGCCTGCTCGGTCGCATGCCGGTGATGACCTGGACCGTGCGCAGCGAGGCGCAGGTGCGGCTCGCCCGGGCGCATGCCGACCAGATGGTGTTCGAGGGCTTCCGGGCCTGATGGCCCGAAGGCTTTCCAGCCTGACGGCTCAATAGCTTCCAGGCCTGACGGCTCAGGGGCGCGCCGGGTTCTGGAACCAGGCGAAGCGCGGCGCGATCCCGGCGAACGGGGCGGCCGGGGTCTCGGTGCTCAGCGCGTCCGCCACGGCGTCGGCCTCGTCCATCTCGAGGCCGACCTGCAGCACCTCGTCGATCACCGCGATGGCGCCGGAGCGCACGTCGTAGACCGTCCAGCCGGCGCGGTCGCGGCGGATGTCGTAGCGGACGACGTCGTGGTGCATGACTTGGATCGACATGGTGGACGTCCCGGTTGTGATGAAGTTTTACGGTCGATGAGGGCGCGCCCGATGTGCCGGCGCGCACGCGGCGCGACGGGCGGGCGGACGATGTGCAGGTGAGGCGCGCCGCCCGACCCCTCCCCCCTCTGCGGGGGAGGGCTGAACACCCGCGCCCCGTCAGGGCCGCCTCACCTCTGCGACCGGCCCCGCCCGCACGTAGCCGCGCGAGATCAGCCGGTCGCGCTGGCGCGTGCGCCGCTCGGCCTCGCCGAGATCGGCGAGCGCGTCGGCGATCGCCCGGCGCAGCGCCAGGCCCGCATCGCCCCCGGCGGCGGTGAGGTAGGCGACGGCGATCGTCTCGACGCCGGGCGCCCGCCCGTCCCGTCGTTCCGCCGGCTCGTGGCTCATGGATTTCGTCTCGCCGCTGCACGAGGCCGGCTGCCGCCGACTCACGTTAGAACATAACGTGAACAAGCCACGGCGAGGCCGTCCCGGTCAAGCTGCGTTCGCGCCCGGACCCGCCGATGTGGCGGGCGATGTGAATAATGGGGAGAGCGCCGCTCAGGGCGCCCGCGTCGCCGCCGGATCGCCGGCACGCACCGGCGCCTCGACGTAGCGCCCCGTCTCCGGCACCGCCACCACGGAAAAGTCGCGGGCGAGGTCGTGCAGGGCCTGGCGCAGGCCGGGGCCGTGCAGGGGCCGGCCGTGGCCGGTGAGCGCCAGCTCGGGCTCGAGCTGCGCCAGGGCCTCGACCGAGCGCCCGGCGGCGTCCCAGTCGGTGGTGAGATAGCGCGGCGGGCCGTGCATCTCGGGCGCCTGGGTCGCGACGGCGTAGACCGATTCCTGCGCCGTGGCGACGAAGGCGTCGCCGGCGATCAGCGTCCGGTCGGCGGCACGCCAGAGCGAGACGTGACCGGGGGAGTGGCCCGGGGTGTGGAGCCAGCGCCAGCCCGGCAACGGCGGCACGCTGCCGTCCACCGGCAGCAGGCGCAGGCGGGCGCCGACATCGACGGGCTTCGTCGGAAACAGCGGCGAGAGCCGGGCGACGAGTCCGCCGCCGACGCTCGGGTCCGGCGGCGGATAGGCAGCGCTGCCGTCGAGATAGGGCCGTTCCAGGGGGTGCGCCCAGACCGGGACGTCCCAGGCCTCGGCGAGGTCCTCCAGCACCCCGACATGGTCGAAATGGCCATGGGTAAGCACGATCGCCGAGGGCCGGGCACCGGCGCCGAAGCGGGCCGCGGCGGCCGATTCGATCGACCCGCGCGAGCCCATGATCCCGGCATCGACCAGTACCCAGCCGCGGTCGCCCGCCCCGGGCGCGCCGAGATACGCGACGTTGACGATGGCGTGGCGCTGGTAGGCGAGGTCCGGCCGCAGGGCGTGGGTGCCGTCCGGGCCGGCGGGCTCGTCGGAGACCGAATCGGGGCCGATCGGGATCTGCTGGGTCATGCCGGCACCTCGCGACGGGAATGCCCGGCTCAATGCTCCCAAGGAGTATGAGTTCCCGCGCGCCGGCCCGCTTCCCGTCGGGAGGTGACCAACCAGCAGGCGCGCGACGTGCTGCTCACCACCGCGACCCATCCCGGCAGAGGCCCGGCGAACCTCCCGAACGGCTCGATCACCTTCGCCGCCGCCGTCGATGCCGGCGGTACGCGGGGTCCGGGCGGGCGTCACGACCTGCCTCGCCCGGCCCTGCCTCACGGCCGCGCGGACTGCCCCGCCTCCGCCACCGGCTTCGCCCCCACCGGCCGCAGGGTCGCGGGCGCACCGAGGAAGGTCGCGACGTAGCGGCGCTCGCCCTGGGCCAGGGTGACCTGGTCGCGCCCGATCGCAGTGATCCGCCAGTCGCCCCGGCCCTCGCCGCGGGCGAGCCAGGCCTGGGTGCCGCTGCCGTCGTCGATCAGCGCCCGGGCGGCGGCGCCGTCGAGCAGGATGCCGCGCACGGTCAGGACCGGCCGCGGCGGGTCGCCGTCCAGGATGTCGCGCCCGCCCCGGGCGGTCCAGGGACGCCGGCCGGGATCGAAGAGGGGGCGCTGCAAGGCGGTCTCGTCCGCCGGCGGCATCGCGGCGGCGACGCGGGGCGGCAGGGGCGCCGGTCCCCCGTCGACCGGCCAGGCGAAGGCGGCGAGCATCGTGCAGGCCGCCAAGCCGCACGCGATGCGGGGGCCGCGCCCGGTCGCCGCCAGGGTCGCGCGCAGGTGAGGTCCGGTCCGTCCCACGGAAGGTCGCTCCTTACGGCGTGCTTTTGGCGGCCGGGGCGGGCAGCAGGACGCCGCGCACCGTGAGGGTGAGCCGCATCACGGTGGCGCGCCCGGTCTCCGGATCGGCCGGGCGCTCGATGCCGAGCTCGGTCTCCTCCGGCACGATCAGGGGCGCGCCCGTCTCGAGCGCCTGGAGCAGCCCGTGCAGGCCCTCGGCGGAGCCCCGCAGCGAGGCCGTGAGGCGCGGCAGGGTCGGGCGCGCGGGATCGGGCTGGAGCCCGGCCCCGTCGACTACCGCGACGCGCTCGGCCGCCAGGGCGTCGAGGCGGGCCCGGAAGGCGAGGACGAGGCCGGCCTCGTCCGCCGCCGACAGGGGCGGCACCGGCGGCGGACCGGCGGAGGCGGCCTGCGCCCGGGCCAGGCGCTCGCGGGCGAACGCGATGTCGTCCTGGGCGCCGAGCGCGTCGAGCGTTGGCCCGAGCCCGAAGGCGGCGACGAGGACCAGTCCGGCGAGGCCGGCGACGAGCGGCCGTCCGGCGAGGGCCGGCCTCACGGCCGGGCCCCGGTGCGGCGCGGCAGCGCGACGACGAGGCGCCGGCCGCCCTCCGCCGGCGCGTCCTGGCGCAGCTCGGGCGCGCCGAAGCCCGGCAGCCGCGCCAGGGCCGCGAGGATTGCCGGCGCGGGAGAGGCCGGGGTCTCTTGGGCGAGAAGCGTCAGTTCGAGCCCCGCCGGCGCGAGGCGAAGCGACTGCACCGAGGCCGTGCCCGGCAGCGCCGCCGCGACCGAATCCCAGACCCGCGCCACGGGCAGGCCGCGCCCGGCCAGGATCGCGGCGGCCCCCGCCTGGACCGCCGGCGGCAGCCCCGAGGCCGCGGTCCGGCGGGCGGTGGCGAAGGCGTCGTCGAGGGCGGTGAGCGTCGCCGCCTGGTGCTGGCGCAGGCCGAGGAAGGCGCCGAGAAGGAACAGGCCGGTCGATACGACCAGCACGAGGTCGCCGGTCCTGCGCAGCAGCGACGGCAGGGCGTGGTGCCCGCTCGACAGGAGGTCGACCGGCATCGTCCGGTCCTCCGCCGGCCCGACCGCGACGACGCTCGCCCGCATCCCCGCTTCCGCCAGCGCCGCCAGCAGGGGTGCGAGGCGGGCGCGCTTGAGCACGACGTGGCGCACCCGCAGGGTGCGGGTCTCAGGGTCCTCGCCCTCGACGTACCAGTCGGAGAAGACCTGGTCGGCACGGAACGGGGTCGCGGCTTCGAGCTCCTGCGCCAGCACCGCGCGCATCCGCGGCAGGGCGGCGCCCGGCAGGTCGAGGGTGCGCACGAAGCAGGCGGCGGGATCGACCACGATCTTCGCGCTGGCCCCCGGCCGGCCGCCCCGGATCGCCGCGATCCGCTCGGCGAGGTCGTCCGCCTGGAGGTCGAGGCGATAGGTCCGGTCCTGCCCGTCGCGCCGGTCGATCACCGAGAGGCCGGACTCGCCCGGGGCCCCGAGCCGCAGGGTCAGGAGCGCCGGCTCGCGGTCGGCGCGGGCCTCGGTGAGGCCGAGCCCGTGCGAGGCCGCGTCGAGGCCGGAGCGCAAAGCGGCCTCGGCCGACGACAGCAGGCCCTGGGCCGGGGACGGGAGGGATGGCGCGCGCAAGACCGGTCGGCTCCGGCGCCCGCCAGGATGCGGCGGGCGTGGTCGAGACCTCTAACGCGGCGACGTTTCCGTCCGCTTAAGGACGCCGCGCGAGAATGCACGGGTGCGGCCCCGCGCCGACCGGTTTCTCCGGGCTTCAACTTTAGCTGTCTCTGGGTCAGGACGATGCTGAGCATCTGGGCGGGCAAGACCCGGCCGCGGCGGGCGCGGATCGACCGGCGCGACGCCGCCCGCAGCCGCACCGACGACCTGCGCGCCTTCGTCGACCGGCTCGCCGAGAGCGACGTGCTCGACGCCGCCGGCCACGAGCGGGCGCTCGCTGCCCTCGAGGGCCAAAGCCGTCGCCCCCTGCCCCTGCTGCTGACCGAACTCGGCCTCGTCCACGAGACGACGCTCGTCACCGCCCTGTCGGAGGCGACCGGCCTGCCGATCCTGCGCCAGGAGGACCTGCCGGGCGAGCCGGTGCTGCCGGACCTCCTCTCCTCCGATTACTGCGCCCGCGCCCGGGTGCTGCCGCTCTCCGCCGAGCCCGACCGCCTCGTCGTGGCGCTCGTCGACCCCTTCGACGGCGAGACGGTCCGGGCGCTGGAGCACCTGCTCGACCGCGCGGTTTCGCCCTGCCTGCTCGGGCCCGGCAGCTTCGAGCGGGCGCATCGCGCCGTCTACGGCGACGTCGCCGAGGACGACGAGGCGAGCGACGGCGACGATCTCGCGCGCCTCGCCGACGTGGCGAGCCAGGCGCCGATCGTGCGGCTCTCCGCGCGCCTGGTGCGCAAGGCCTTCGAGCTCTCGGCCTCGGACATCCACCTGGAGGCGGAAGAAGGCGACATGCGGGTGCGCTACCGCGTCGACGGCGTGCTGGTCGAAGCCGAGCGGCTGGCGAAGTCGGTGCAGCTCGCGCTCACCACCCGCATCAAGATCCAGGCCGGGCTCAACATCGCCGAGCGGCGCCTGCCCCAGGACGGGCGCATGCAGGCCCCCGACCGCGGCCAGGACGTCGACATCCGCGTCTCGACCCTGCCGACGGCGCATGGCGAGAGCGTGGTGCTGCGCGTCCTCGACGGGTCGCGTCGGGTCGAGGACTTTTCCGCTCTCGGCTTCGACGCGGCGGCGATCGACGAGATCGCCGCGATGACGAGCCGGCCGAACGGCCTCGTCCTCGTCACCGGCCCGACCGGCTCAGGCAAAACCACGACGCTCTACGCGGCTTTGCGCCGGATCAACGGCCCCCACCTCAAGGTCGTCACCGTCGAGGATCCGGTCGAGTACCGGATGGCCGGCGTCAACCAGGTCCAGGCCCATCCCGGCATCGGCCTCGACTTCGCCGCCGCCCTCCGCTCGATCCTGCGCCAGGACCCGGACGTGGTGATGGTCGGCGAGATCCGCGACGGCGAGACCGCCCGCATCGCCGTGCAGGCGGCGCTGACCGGCCACCTCGTGATCTCGACGCTGCACACCAACTCCGCCCCCGCCACCGTGACGCGCCTGATGGACATGGGCGTCGAGCCCTACCTCATCGCCGCGGTCCTCAACGGCGTCGTCGCCCAGCGCCTGGTACGCCGGCTATGCGCATCCTGCGCCGAGCCGACCCCGGCGACGCCCCAGGAGCGCCTACGCCTCGGCATCCCGCCGGACGTTCCTGTGAGCCTCAAGCGCGCCCGCGGCTGCCCGGCCTGCAACGGCACGGGGTACCGCGGCCGCATGGTCGCCTCGGAGATCATGCCCCTCGACGGCGAGTTGCGCGGGCTGATCGCCCAGCGCGCCGACGAGCAGACGCTTACCGCCCGGGCGCGCGCCGCCGGGATGACAGGGCTCGCCGATTGCGCCCGGGCGCGGGTGCTCGACGGCGAGACGACCCTCGACGAGGTCGGGCGGGTGCTGGAAGGAATCGTGTAAATGCCGCGCTTCGCCTACAAGGCCTACGCGGCCGACGGGCGCTCCCGCGCCGGCACGATCGAGGCCGAGACCCGCCCGCGCGCGGTGGCGCAGCTTCGCGCCGACGGGCTCCAGGTCTACGAGATCGAGCAGGCGGCGGCCGGGCCGGCGCCGTTCTGGCGCCGCGACCTCTTCGGGCGCGACCGGGTCAACGACGCCGCCCGCATCGCCTTCCTGCGCGAGTTCGGCACGCTCGTCGGCGCAGGCCTCACCGTCGACCGCGCCCTGCGCCTCGTCGAGCGCCAGGCCGGCCCGGCCTTGAAGCCGGTGCTCGCCGACCTTTTGGAGCGGGTGGTGGCCGGCGCCTCGCTGTCGCGGGCGATGGCGGCCCATCCCCAGGCCTTTCCCCGCGACATGGTCGACATCGTGCGCGCCGGCGAGGCCACCGGTACCCTCGTCGACGTGGTCGGCTCGCTCACCGCCTCGATCGAGCGCCGCGACGCGGTCCGGCGCCACCTGACCTCGGCGATGATCTATCCGGCGCTGCTGATCGCGATGGCGGTCGGCACCGTGGCGATGATCGTCGGCGTGCTGGTGCCGGCGCTGGCTCCCCTCTTCGAGGGTAGCGGCCAGGCGCCGCCCTTCGCGATCCGCGCCGCCGGCTGGCTCGGCGACACCCTCTCGGCGACCTGGCCGTTCCTCCTCGGCGGGCTCGCGCTCGTCGTCCTCGGGCTCGCCCGGGCGTGGCGGATGCCCGCCTTCGCGGCGGCGCGGGCGCAGGCCGCGCTCCGCATGCCGCTGGTGCGCGAGATCGTGGTCGGCATCGAGTGCGGCCGGTTCTGCCGGGTGCTCGGGACCTTGCTAACCGCCGAGGTACCGATCCCCGACGCGGTGGCGGCGACCCGGCCGCTCGCCGGCAACCGGGTGTTTCGCCGCGCCCTCGACGAGGCCGGGCGGCGGCTCAGCGAGGGCGGCAGCCTCGCCTCGGGGCTGTCCTCGCTCAAGCCCTACGCCGCCTCGACCCTGAACCTGATCGCCAGCGGCGAGCAGGTGAACCGCCTCGGCAGCGTCCTCATCCACGCCGCCGAGATGCACGAGACCGAGACCCGCCAGCGCATCGACCGCCTGCTCGCGCTGCTCACCCCGCTGGTCACCGTGGCGATCGGCGGGCTGATCGGCGGGCTCATCATCTCGGTGATGGGAGCGATCCTGAGCGTGGGACAATTGACGCAGTAGGCCGAGGGATCCGGGCCGAACGCCCGCGCGTTGGCCGCGCTCGAAACCGTAGAACTGTCGCGGAAATAAGAGGCGCAGGATCCCCCCTCTCCCGTGTGGGAGAGGGGCCGGGGGTGAGGGTGTCACGCTTCAGTGTAAAGCGCTGAGCGTGGTGCTGGCAGCGGAACAGTCTGAGTTCGACTCAGAACCGTGTCATCCTCACCCCTACCCCTCTCCCACATCTTGCAGCGATACCGGGCAAGCCCGGCATCGCCTGGAGAGGGGATCCTGGGTCTTGTCTTGCACAATGGGGTGCCGCCAGACAGATCTGCTCAACGTGGAAGCGTCCTGGTGTTCGCCCATCGCACAAAGCTCGGATCGTTGATCCTCTGCGCTGCTCTTGCCCTCGCGACGGTTCCGACTCTGGCGCTCGCGCAGCAGGGGCGCCCCTCGACCCTTGCCATGACCTGCGGCCAGGCGCGGAGCTTCCTCGCGGCCCGGGGCGCCGCGGTGCTCGGCACCGGCGGCTACACCTACGACCGCTTCGTGCGCGACCGCAGCTTCTGCGAGCCGACGCAGATCACCAAGAACGCCTTCGTGCCGACCCGCGACACGCCGGAATGCCTCGTCGGCTACCGCTGCATCGAGCCCGGCCGCAACTGGTTCGACGACGAGTAGGCGGCCCCGCGCCCGGGCGCGGGGCCAGAAGCGTCGCCCGGTCGCTTTGCGACCTGGCGACGCTTCGGGTCTTTGATCATGCCGCATTTTCTTCGACGAACCGGCCTCCACTTCGTCGGAAAATACTTTGCAGCCCTCAGCCCTTCTTCAGAAGCTCCTCGATCTCCTGCTTGAGCGCGTCGCGCAGCTCCGGCCGCTCCAGGCCGTAGGCGAGGTTCGCGACCAGGAAGCCGAGCTTCGAGCCGGTATCGTAGGTCTTGCCGCGATAGTGCATGCCGTAGAACTTCTGCGTCTCCGACAGGCGCTTCATCCCGTCGGTGAGCTGGATCTCGCCGCCCGCCCCGCGCTCGCCGCGCTCGAGGATGGAGAAAATCTCCGGCTGGAGGATGTAGCGGCCCGAGATGATGTAGTTCGACGGCGCGGTGCCCTTCGGCGGCTTCTCCACCATGCCGGTGATCTCGAAGGTGTCGCCGTACTGCTCGCCGACGCTGACGATGCCGTACTGGTGGGTCTGGTCGGGGGCGACCTCCTCGACGGCGATGATGTTGCCGCCGTGCTGCTCGTAGGCCTTGAGCATCTGCACCATGCTGCCGCGGCTGAGCATGTCCGGCAGGATCACCGCGAAGGGCTCGTCGCCGACGATCTCGCGGGCGCACCAGACCGCGTGGCCGAGGCCCAGCGGCTCCTGCTGGCGGGTGAAGCTGGTCTGGCCGGCGGCCGGCAGGTCCTTCTTCAGGGCCTCGTAGGCCTCGGTCTTGCCGCGCTCCTGCAGGGTGCGGTCGAGCTCGTAGGAGATGTCGAAATGATCCTCGATCACCGCCTTGCCGCGGCCGGTGACGAAGATGAAGTGCTCGATCCCGGCTTCCCGGGCCTCGTCGACCACGTGCTGGACCACCGGACGGTCGACGACCGTCAGCATCTCCTTGGGCACCGCCTTGGTCGCCGGCAGGAAACGGGTGCCGAGGCCCGCGACCGGGAGGACGGCTTTGCGAATGCGTTTCATCGTGCGTGATCCAGTGAACAAGGAGCTGCCGGACCGCCCGGCGGAAGCGGGCATGTCCGGGCCTCTCACGCCCGGCGGACACCCTCCCTCCGAGCAGCCTTGCCACCCGACAGCTTAATTGACGCTGAAGCATTGCGGGGTATGGATCAACCCGTCTCACGCCGGGGAGCGAGCGAAATGGCGGTACTTGTCACGGGCGGCGCGGGCTACATCGGCAGCCACATGGTGCTCGCCCTGATCGACGCCGGCCACGACGACGTGGTGGTCCTCGACGATCTCTCGACCGGCTTCGACTGGGCGCTGCCGCCGGAAGTCACGCTGGTGCGCGGCGACGTCGCCGACCAGGCTCTCGTCGCCGAGACCATCCGCCGGCACAAGATCGACGCGCTGGCGCATTTCGCCGCCAAGATCGTGGTGCCGGATTCGGTGTCCGATCCGCTGGGCTACTACCTCGCCAACACGGTGAAGTCGCGGGCCCTCCTCGAGGCGGCGATCGGGGCAGGCGTGCGCCACGTGATCTTCTCCTCGACGGCGGCCGTCTACGGCGAGCCGGCGGTCGTGCCGGTGCCCGAGGACCTGACCCCGAACCCGATCAACCCCTACGGCCGCTCCAAGCTGATGACCGAGTGGATGCTGGAGGACGCCGCCCGCGCCCACGGCATCAGCTACGTGGTCTTGCGCTACTTCAACGTCGCGGGCGCCGATCCGCGCGGGCGCTCGGGCCAGTCGACCCCCAACGCCACCCACCTCATCAAGGTCGCCACGCAGGCGGCTTTGGGCAGGCGCGGCCAACTCGAGGTGTTCGGCACCGACTACCCGACGCCGGACGGGTCGTGCCTGCGCGACTACATCCAGGTCTCCGACCTGGCGGCGGCCCACCTCGCGGCGCTCAACCACCTGCGCGGGGGGGGAGCAAGCCTGACGCTCAATTGCGGCTACGGCCGCGGCTACTCGGTGCTGGAGGTGATCGACGTGGTGAAGTCGGTCTCCGGCGTCGACTTCCCGGTCAAGCTCTCGCCGCGGCGGGCCGGCGACCCGTCGCGGATCGTCGCCGGGGCCGACCGCATCCGGGCCGAGCTCGGCTGGGTGCCCCGGCACGACGACCTGCGCGGGATCGTGACCCAGGCGCTCGCCTGGGAGGAGGCGCTGGGCCGGCGCAACCGGGTCTGACCGATGCTCCGGTTCGCTCTTCGCGCGGCTCTCGCGTCCTGCGCCGTCCTGGTCCTTGCCGCCCCCGTCGGCGCGGGTGATTTCCGGACCTTCGTCGAGGAGCTGTGGCCGGCGGCCCAATCGCGAAAAATCTCGCGTGCGACCTTCGACGCCGCGTTCCGGGGCGTGACCCCGGATCCGGCGGTGCTGGCGCGCCTGCGCCGCCAGGGCGAGTTCGGCCGCCCGGTCTGGGAGTACCTGACCGGCGCGGTCTCCGCCGGCCGCATCGCCCGTGGCCGCGCGGAAGCCGCGCGCCGGGCCGAGACGCTTCAGGCGATCGAGGCGGCCTACGGCGTGCCCGGTCCGGTGGTGCTGGCCTTCTGGGGCATCGAATCGGATTTCGGCGCCAGCGCCGGCACGGTGCCGGTGATCCGCGCGCTCGCCACCCTCGCCGAGGCGCGCCACCGCGGCGAGCTGTTTCGCGACGAATTGCTCGCCGCGCTCGAGATCCTCGAGCACCACGACGTGAGACCGGAGCGGATGTGCGGCTCCTGGGCCGGCGCCATGGGGCAGACGCAGTTCCTGCCCTCGGCCTACCTGCGCAGCGCCGTCGACTTCGACGGCGACGGCCGGCGCGACATCTGGGACTCGGCGCCCGACGCGCTCGCGTCGATCGCGCGCTTCCTCAGCCAGGCCGGCTGGCGCCGCGACCTGCCCTGGGGCGTCGCCGTGACCCTGCCGCCGGACTTCGACCTCGCGCGCTACCGCGGCCCGTTCGCCGATTTCGCCCGCCGCGGGGTGCGGGCCCTCGACGGCACGGCCCTGCCGGAGGCGGGCGAGGCGAGCCTGTTCCTGCCCGGCGGCGCCGGCGGGCCGGCCTTCCTCGTCACCGCCAATTTCGAGGCGATCCGCGCCTACAACACCTCGGATTCCTACGCGCTCGCCGTCGGCCACTTCTCCGACCGGATCGCCGGGGGCCCTCCCCTCGCCGCCCCCTGGCCGACCGGCCCGCGCCTCGACCAGGCCGGGCTCGCCGCGCTCCAGCGCGGGCTCTCGGGACGCGCGTTCTACGACGGCCCGTTCGACGGCCGGGCGGGCCCGAAATTGCGCGAGGCGGTGCGGCGCTACCAGATCGCCGCCGGGCTGCCGGCGGACGGCTACGCCACCCCCGCCCTCCTGGAGCATCTGCGCGCCGCGCGCTGATCTCGACTGTCCCGGCAAGCGTGGACAAGCGGGGCCGGCTTCCGCCAGGATCCGCCGGATTGTTGGAGGAAGTGGCATCATGGCTCACGCACTCGGCGCGCCGGCCGGCGAGCGGATTCCCGACGGCCTCAACCAGCCCGACCTCGCCGGACCCGAGGTACGTCGCGCCAAAGAGGACTTGGCGGCCTGCTTCCGCATGGCGGCGCGCCTCGGCCTCGAGGAGGGCATCTGCAACCACTTCTCGGCGATGGTGCCGGGCTACGACGACCTCTTCCTCGTCAACCCCTACGGCTACGCCTTCGCGGAACTCACGGCCTCGAAACTCCTGGTCTGCGACTTCCACGGCAACGTCGTCTCGGGCGAAGGCCAGCCGGAGGCGACCGCGTTCTACATCCATGCCCGCCTGCACAAGCGCATCCCGCGCGCCCGCGTGGCGTTCCACACCCACATGCCCTACGCCACCGCCCTCTCGATGACCGAGGGCGATCCCCTGATCTTCGCCGGACAGACGTCGCTCAAGTTCTACGGCCGCACCGCCTTCGACCGGAACTACAATGGGCTCGCCCTCGACGAGCGGGAGGGCGACCGCATCGCCGACAGCGTCGGCGAGGCCGACATCGTGTTCATGAAGAACCACGGCGTGATGGTGCTCGGGCCCACCATCGCGGAGGCCTGGGACGACCTCTACTACCTGGAGCGCGCGGCCGAGGTGCAGGTGCTCGCCCTCTCGACCGGCCGCGCGGTCCTGCCGGTCGACCCCGCCATCGCCGAGGCCGCCTACCGCCAGATGCGCGAGGGCGATCCGGAATCGGCGCGGCTGCACCTCGCGGCGGTGCGCCGGCGGCTCGACCGGGAGGAGCCGGATTACGCCGAGTGAACACGGGGAGCGGCGAGCCACAGGGCGACGAGCGCCAGCACGCCGGCGCTCACCGCGTGCAACGCCACCTGCCACCACGCCGCGGTGCCGGCGGACAGGACCAGCACCAGGTCGCAGGCCGGGATGACGAGGCTCGCGGCGAGCACGGTCGCCACGGCGCGCCGGGTCGAGAGCAGGGCGAGGCCGGCGAGGTAGAGGGCAAGGGCCGCGTCCCGCGCCCCGATCGCCCGCAGGTAGATGCGGCCGATGCCTTCGGGCGCCGGCACGCCGTAGATCAGCGCGCCCAGCGCGGGCGCCGCCAGGAACAGGCCCCCCAGCGCCCCGAAGACCAGCGCCATGGCGAGGACGATCCAGAGGCGCGGGTCGGCGGGGGAGAGGCGGCCGTCTCCGGTGGTGAGATGGCGTCGGTCCATGCCGCCGGCATGCCCGAAGACGCGGGCCGGTGCCTTCACCTGGGTTGGGAGCTGGTCTGACCAATCGACATCCTCCGTCCCACCCGCGACCTCGTCCCGAGGTCGCGGGTGGGACGGAAAGGGACCCTGCGGGGCGGTTCGGTCAGAGTTCCAGGATCGCCTTGATCACCCCCGCCTCGGGCCGCAGCCAGTCGCGGAACAGCTCCGGCCCGTCCGCCAGCGCGCCGCGATGGGTGCGCAGCGCCTGCGTCGGCACGCGGCCGGCCTGCATCTGGCGCACCACCTCGGCGAAGTCGTCGGGCTGGGCGTTGCGGCTGGCGAACAGGGTGGTCTCGCGCTTGTGGAACTCGGGGTCCGAGAACACGATGTCGTCGCGCACCACGCTCACCAGCACGTAGCCCCCGCCATGGCCGACGAAGCCGAAGCCGCGCTGCATCGCCGCGCGGTTGCCGGTGCAGTCGATCACGCAATCGTAGAACTCGCCGGATGTCGCCGCCCCGGCCTTCGCCTCGGCCTCGCCGTCGGCGAGGAGCAGCGCGTCGGCGCCGAGCGACTCTCGCGTGAAGGCGAGCCGGTCCTCGCGCAGGTCCATCACGGTGACGTGGGCGCCCCGCGCCTTGGCGAAGATCACCGCCGACATGCCGATCGGCCCCGAGCCGACCACCAGCACGCGATCGTCCCGCGTGATGCCGCCGCGCTTCACCCCGTGGGCGCCGATCGCCAGGAACTCGATCATCGCGGCGTCGTCGAGCGGTGTGTCGCCCACCGGCACGACGTTCCGCGCCGGGACGCTCACCAACTCGGCCATCCCGCCGTCGCAGTGGACGCCGAGCACGCTGATGGCCTGGCAGGCATTGGTCACGCCCTTGCGGCAGGCGACGCAGCGTCCGCAGGACAGGTAGGGCACGACGTAGCAGGTCTGGCCCGCCTCGAGCCCGCTGCCGGCGGGCGCCCGCTCGATCGTGCCGGAGAGCTCGTGGCCCATCACCCGCGGGTATTCCAGGAACGGGTGCTTGCCCTGGTAAATGTGGAAATCCGTGCCGCAGATGCCGACCCGGCGGATGCGCACCAGCGCCTCGCCCTCGGCCGGGACCGGCTCCGGCCGCTCGGTCACGCGCAGGCGGCTCGGCTCGTCGCAGAGGAGCACCTTCATCGGAATGGGTCTTTCGTGGTTGTGGCGTCGCGGTCTTGAAGCGGGAAGGCGGCTCGCTCCGGCCCGTCAGCCCACGCCCGAGGCCGGGTAGGCCGCGGCGAGCGCCCGCAGCACCGGCGCGGGCAGGCGGGCGCCCGCCTCCTCGACCCAGGCCAGGAAGGCGGGGATGCGGCGCTCGACCTTCTGGACGTGGTTCTGGGCGATGTCGGCGAGGCGGTGGTTCAGGTACGGGTTGAGGAAGCGGTCCAGGGTGGCGGCGACGTAAGCCTCGGCTTGCGCCTCCATCCCGCGGGCGGCGAAGCCCGGCACCACCTCGTCGCGGTAGAGCGCGTCGAGCCGCGCCCGGATCGCCGGATCAGCCAGGATCTCGCGCACGGTCTCTCGCTCGGGCCGGCCCTCGCGCTGCCAGATCTCGGCGAGCACCGTGTGGCCGAGATTGAGGATGTGGAGCTTCAGCCGCTCGTAGGGTTCGAGATCGTCGGCGATCACGATGCAGGGATGCTCGCAGGGGAGCACGAGGCCGGGCCGGCGCTCGATCGCCCACAGGGCGTAGGGCTCGGCCACGGCGCCGACCGGCTCGATCGGCTCGGAGACGATGCGGTCGACCAGGGTGTCGGTGAAGGTCGCGCCCTCGCGCAGCCAGCGGCGGAATCCTTCCGGCAGCCCGGCTTCGCCAGCGAGGTCGAGGACGAGGCCCTGGAGCACCCGGCCGTTGCGGTTGACGAGCTCGCAGGGCAGCACCGTGAGCGGCCGCCCGCCCGCCTGCCAGCGGCGGTAGAGGAGCTGGGCGAGCTTGCCCGGAAACGAGGCCGGGGGATGCGCCTCGACCCACCCCGCGCCGCGGTCCGACGCGGGAATCGCGTAGCCGGTATCGCCGGTATTCGACAGGACGATCTCGGCCTCGTCGACGAACAGGGCCGTCACGGCGTCCCAGTCGGCGGTGGCCGAGAGGCCGCGGTCGATGCTGGTGACGGAGACCTGCCGCTCGACCGGGGCGCCGTCCACGATGCCGCGGATGACGACCGGATAGCCCTGCGGCGCCCCGAAGGCGGCGACGCGCCCGGCGCGGGCGGCACTCCCCGAGGTCTGCACCACCGCGACCGGTCCGGCCGCCTGGCCGGCCTCGCGCGCCTCGTGGATGAAGAGGTCGGCATGCGCTTGCAGGAAGCGGCTGGTGCCGAACTGGACGACCCGCCGGGTCCGGGGCGCCGCGCTCATGGATTGCGCGCCGCGCAAGGGGCAATGCTGCCGATCGGGGCCAAGGGCGTATCCTCACCGGGTCGAGCTTATCGATTGCCGTGCATGAAGGACCGCGACGCTTCGGCGGTCAAGCGGCCGCTCGGGCCCTGGTTCGCCTCGGAGGCCGCCCTGTCCGCGCGGCTGGAGGTCGGCCGCACCACGGTGCGGGGCGTGCTGCCGCGCAGCGTATTCGGCGGGATCAGTCTTGGGCGGTCCTGGTCTCAGCACCCTTCGACGTGCCCCACAGCCTTGCCGCCCTCCGCGTCGTTCCGCGGCCGCGTCAGCGGAGCCCGGAATGACGCCGAGGATGTGAGCAATCGACAGATCCCAATCAAACAATTTATCAGATTTTTTCGTTCGCGACCGGCAGATCTACATTCCGAGTCGCAATTCAGGTGCTGTCCTACCAATAGTACGAGCCCGTCGCATCTGTGGATCCGGCGTTCCTTCGCCGCGCAACCGGTGCCTGCACCGGTATACGCCCGTAGGTAAGGCTTCGTTCACCCTGTTGCGCGAAGAAGAGAGCGGCCGTCCGCGGCGTCCTCGTCGGGCCGAACCCTGGGGCGGCGGGCGGCGATCCCCGTCTTGCGGAGCTCAGATGTCGGTGCGGCGCGCGAGGATGGAGAGGCTGGGCTGCGTCCTGGCGATCCTGGCGGGCTCCGCGGGCGCGGTGCGGGCGCAGAGCCTCGAGGAGGCCTCCGCCGCGGCGCTCGAATCGAGCTTCGTGCTGCGGGCCGAGCGGGCGCGCCAGGACGGCGCCGAGGAGCGCCTGCGCGGTGCCATCGACGCCTTCATGCCCAAGGTCGCCTTCACGGCCGACCGGCCGATCAAGAGCGCCATCACCTATTCGCCAGATGCCGCGCCCCCGGTGGTCGGGCTCGACGCGACGCCGCGGCGGGCGCCGACGGTGGTCGGGCTGTCGGCGAGCCTGCCGCTCTTCGACGGATTCCAGCGCTGGAACGGCTACCAGACGGCGAAGACGCTGGCCGAATCGGGCCGGCTGCTGCTGATCGGCCGGCGCCAGCAGGTGCTGCTCGACACCGCCATCGCCTATATCGCGGTCCTGCGCGACACCCGGATCCTGGCGGCGCGCGACGCGCAGCTCGTCGCGATCCAGCGCATCGCGGCCTTCACGACCAAGCAGTTCGAGCTCAACGACGCCACCCGCACCGACGTGGCGCTCGCCCGCTCGCGGGTGCAGGAGGCCGAGGCCCTGCGCGTGCGGGCCCAGGCCGACCTCACGGCGTCCCGGCTCGACTTCACCCGGCTCACCCGGATGGCGCCGGAGCGGATGCTGCCGCCGCGCCTGCCCGACGGGCTGCCGCGCAGCGCCGACGCCTATGCCGAGCTGGTGCGCAAGGCCAATCCGGACATCGCGGCGGTCCAGCTCGAGGCGGAGGCCGCGGGCTACCAGGCCAAGGCGGCGGTCGCGGACCTGTTGCCCAAGGTCAACCTGCAATTCTCGAAGATCGCGCAGCTCGGCTACAGCCCGGTCCTCGACCGGATCACCGACACCACGACCCGGGTGGTCGCGACCGTGCCGATCTACGAGCCCGGCAGCCTGCCGCGGATCGGCGAGGCCTCGGCGCTGGCGCGCCAGCGCGGCTACGAGGCGCAGGACAAGGAACTCGCGACTCTCACGGCCGCCCGCATCGCCTTCGCGCGCCGCCAGGCCACCGCCGAGCAGTACACCCAGCTGACGGCGCGGATCCGCGAGTTGCGCGAGACGATGCGGGGTTTCGGCATCGAGCGGGCGGCGGGCTTTCGCACCGTCCTCGACGAGCTGAACATCCGCGGCGAGCTCGCCAGTGCCGAGGTGGCGGCGGAGGTCGTGCTGAACGAGCGCGACGGGCAGTCGCTCCAGCTCGCGGCGGCTGCCGCACTCCTCGACGCCGCGCCCGGCGGTCCGCCGGCGCGGCGGTTCGACTCGGTCGCCCCGCCCCCGCCGCCGGCCCTGCGCCGTTCGCTGGCGGGCGGACCCGCCGAGGCGGCGCCCGCCTTGCGCGGGAGTTCGGCGGCCGTAGCGCGGCCGCTGCCCGCACCGGTGCTGCGGGTCTCGCGGGCGGAGGAAGATGCTCGGTAGAGTGTCTCGGCGCGGGAGCCCTGGTTGCACCGACGGATCACCTCCAGCCGCACGCTGTACGGCAGAGGCGGCTGATCGTGTCGACTGAAGCGCAGTCTAACTTCTACCCCGCGCCCTTTCCCGGACGACTGAAACGAAGTGGAAGGAGATCCGGGATCCAGCGCAAGAAGTCGCGAAGCGGCTTTATTCTGCAACGTTTCAAAGATAGAGCCGCTTCGCGGCGCTTCCTATGCTGGATCCCGGATCTCCTTCCGCTGACGCTTCAGTCGTCCGGGAAAGGGGCGCCTCACGACAAGCGTCCACTTGCAAGCTCCAACCTTGTGCGCTGTCGGTGCCGATGGGGAAACCACTCTTCCCGATTCGCCGCTCACCTTCTCGGGGAGCGGCGCACCCCTCACGCCGCCTCCGGCACCCCGGGCTTCTCCGGCGGGCGCGGATCCTCCGTCAGCCGGCCGTTCTCGATCCGAAAGACCCGGTCGACCTGATCGAGCAGGCGCTCGGAATGGGTGATGAAGATCTTGGCGGCACGCACGCCCTTCAGGCTCTCGACGAGGGCCAACTCCGTCGCCGGGTCGAGGTTCGCCGTCACCTCGTCGAGGAGCATCAGCCGCGGCCGGCGGCAGATCGCGCGGGCGAGCAGCAGGCGGCGGCGCTGGCCGGTGGAGAGCACGCTGCCCTCCTCCGAGACGTGGGTGGCGTAGCCCTGCGGCAGCCGCTCGATCTCCTCGCGTAAGGACACCCGGACCAGGGCCGCCTCCATCTCGGCGTGGGACACGGCGGGGTCGAACAGCGACAGGTTGTCGGCCACCGTGCCGGCGAACAGGCCGTCATCGGCGAAGACGACGCCGAGATTGGCCCGGTACTCGCGCTTGCCGAACTGGCTCAGCGGCGCGCCGTCGACCGTGACCGAGCCGGCGGCGGGCTCGGTGAGGCTCGCGAGGATCCGCATCAGCGACGACTTGCCCGAGCCCGAGGTGCCGACGATCGCGATCGTCTCGCAGCCGCCGACGTCGATGGTGAGGGAAGCCCCCGTCAGGATCGGCTGGTCGCCGCGGCCGAACTGGATCGTGACGTTCTCGACCTTCACTTCCTTGCGGATCGCCCGGTGGAAGGTCGCCTCGTGCAGGCCCTCCTCCGGCGCCTGGCCGATCACGTCGTCGAGGCGGGCGACGTGGACCTTGAGGGCGGCGAGCTGGAGCAGGCTCGACGTCAGGTGGTTGACGCGGTCGAAGAAATCGGTGCGCAGCGCGATGAAGGCGTAGAGCGTGCCGATCGTCAGCGTGTTCTTGATGACGCCGGTGATGCCGAGATAGAGCGTCGCCACGGTGCTGATCGCGATGACGACGTGCATCAGGAACTCGGCGTCGAGCCCGGCCTTCTTCGCCCGGAAGTCGAGATTGGCGAAGCGCGCGAAGCTCTCGAACCAGTTCATGGCGAACAATTCGGTGCTGTTATGCGCCTTCAGGCTGCCGATGCGCTGCAACCCGTCGATCAGGCTCGCCTGCTCCTGCGAGCGCGCCTCGAGCGAGCCGGCGGTGGCGCGGTCGAGGGTCGGGAAGGTGACGAAGCGCATCGCCAGGACGGCGGCGAGGGTCGCGAGCGTGATCGACGCCATGGCGGGCGAGTAGTAGTACATCAGCCCGACGAGCAGGAACGACGTTCCGATATCGGCAAACGACGTCACGAGGCCGCCGACCATGAAGGTGCGGATCGTGTCGATCGACTGGATCCGGGTGACGAAGTCGCCCGGATGGCGCAGCTCGAAGTAGCTCAAGGGCAGGCGCAGCGCGTGGCCGACGACGTTGCGGGTGAACTGGAGCTGGAGCAAGGTCGAGGCGCGCAAGGCGATGTAGCCGCGCAGCCACTGCCCGAACGCCTCGAACAGCATCATCAGCACGAGGCCGGCGGCCAGCATCTGCATCAGGTCGAGGTCGACCTGCGGGATCACCACGTCGAGCGCGATCTGGAGCAGCACCGGGGTGGTGAGGCCGAGCAGCGAGATCGCCACCGAGACCAGCGTGATCTGCCACACCGTGCCGCCGAGGCCCCGGGCGCTGCGCAGGATGTCGAACAGCTTGAGCCGGTCGCCGACCTTGATCGCCCGGAAGTCCATCCGCGGCGCGAATTCGAGCACGACGCCGCCGAACAGGCGCTCCATGTCGGCGCGCTCGTAGATCCGCAGGCCGAATTCGGGGTCCTGGATGTGGTACTTTCCGCCGGAGATCTTCTCCAGCACCACGAAGTGGTTGCCGCGCCAGTGCAGGATCGCCGGCAGCGCCACCTGCGCCAGCTCGGTCACCCCGTCGAGGGCGTAGCCGCTGGCGTCCAGGTCGAGGCTGTCGGCGAGCTGCACGATGCTCGCGAGCGTCATGCCGTTGCGCGAGAGCGGGAACAGCGCGCGCAGGTAGGCGAGGTCGATATCGTGGCGATGGTAGTTCGCCACCATCGCGAGCGCCGCGAGCCCGCACTCGTTGGCCTCGTTCTGGAGGATCGAGCGCACCCGCCGCTTGCGCGTGAGCGCGCGCTTGAGCCAGTCGGTCATCGGATCATCCTCGCCCGCGCATCGCCCGGATCGGGTCGAGCATCCAGTCGATCAGCCGGCGCCGCTCGACCACGATGTCGGCCGAGAGGGTCGAGCCGATGCGGATCGGCTCGTCGGTGCCGTAGGCGCGCATGGTGCGCGACTCGGGCCGCACCTCGACCCGGTAGACGGATTGGCGCGCCGCCGCCGCGGCGCCGGCAGCCTCGCCCGTGCCGTCGTCGGCGGAGGCGACCATCGGGTTGCGCAAGGGCGTGCCGGAAATCACCGTGATCGTCCCCTTGGCGATGCCGAAGGTCTTGAACGGGAAGGCGTCGTACTTGAGCACCACCTCCTGGCCGACCTTGGCAAGCCCGATGGCGCGGGCCGGCACCTCGAGCACGACCAGCGGATCGGCCTTCGTGTCGCCGAGGATCGCCACCACCTGGTCGGCGGTCACCGAATCGCCGGGCTGGACGTAGAGACCGGCGACCTCGCCGTCGGTCGGCGCCACCACGTCAATGCGCGACTGGGCGCCGAGCGCGGTGATCTGGGCCTCGATGGCGCTCAACTCGTTGCGGGTGCTGGCTAGCTGGGCCGCCTTCTCGGTGTCGCCGGTGCGTTGCGCCCGCAGGCGCTCGGAGGTGCTCTGGCGCAATTCGGCCCGGCGGGCGCGCAATTCGGCGATCTGGCGGGCGTAGTCGAGGGCGGCGCGGCGCTGGCCGTTGAGGGTCTCGCGGGTGGCGTAGCCCTGCTTGAGATAGGCCTCGACGCGGGCGACCATCTCCTCCTGCTGGGCCAAGCCCTCCTTGAGGGTGCGCTCCTGCTCGTCGAGGGCGCGCAGGACCGCCGTGACGTTGCGCTCGGTGTCGGTGCGGTCGCCGCGGGTCGAATCGAGGTAGGCCGAGAGGCGCGCCTGCTCGGCCGACAGGCTGGTGCGCCGCTCCTGGAGGCTGCGCAAGGTCGCCCCGACGGTCGAGACGCCGCCCGTCGTCTGCTCGCGCAGCTGCACCTGCATCAGGCGCTGGCCGCGGGTGACGGTGTCGCCCTGGCGGACGGCGATCTCCCGGACGATGCCGGCGGCCTGGGCGTCGAGGCGGGTGAGGCCCGAGGCGGCCGAGACGTAGCCGCGCACCGATTCGGAGCGGGCGAGGCGGCCGAGGAACAAGCTGCCCACGATGACGACGATGATGGCGCCGAAGAACCACGCCATCCACACGCTGCCGCGGTCGTGCTGGAGGTGGACGCTGCCGGTGAGCCGCCGGCGCTGGAAACTGGCCTCCGCGGGGGGAGGCGCCGCGGGTTCGCTCATCGACCATCCGCTCGCGAGACGTCACGCCGCGAGGGCGTGCGGCGCCTCCCCGCCTGCCGGAGAGTTGTCGGACACCGTGACAGAGGAGGGTAAATAATCGGCGAGCATCGGCCAGAGATGCCACTGCTCCGGCCGGGCGGCGATGGCGGCCTGGATGTGCCGGCGCATGATGCCGGCGACGTGCGCCCGCTCCTCGGACGCGGTCCCGCGCACCTCGAAGGGCCGGCCGAGGGTGATCGTGTCGCCGTGGTCGTCCATGGTGGTGGCGAGCGGCACCACGGTGGCGCCGGTGAGGCGCGCGAGGGTGTCGGTGCCGAAGGCGAAGCGGAAGGGCAGCCCGAACATCGGCATCTCGGCCGGCGCGCCGTAGGACGCGTCGAGGTCGCAGAACGTCACGATCACCGCCCCCTTCTGGGCGTAGCGCACCGCGGACAGGAAGTCGGCCCGGTTGCCGACGGTCAGGAAGCGCATGTCGGCGCCGGTCTCGCGCAGGCGCTCGATCACCTCGGTCTCCATCGCCATGTCGTCGCGCTGACGCAGGACCAGCATCGGCCGGCCGGGGAAGTGGCGCAGCATCAGGGCGGCGAGGCCGAGCACGTAGGCGCCCATGTGGAGGGGGGCGAGGATCACCGGCCGCCCGGTGGCGGCGACGCGCTCCATCACCTCCGGGTCGGCGACCCGCACCCGCTCGATGTCGCGCCGGATCGCCGCGATCGGGCGCCTGTGCAGGGCGCACCACTCGATCTCGGAGGCGATGTCGTGGTGGGCGGCCTGGCGCGAGCGGCGCAGGGCCTCGCGGCGCGGCAGGCGTAGGACGCTCTCGAAGGTCGCCGAAAAGCCGTCGCCCTTGTCGCCGGAGAGGACGCGGCGTCCCGCGACGAGGGCGCGCAGGGCCCGCCGGCGCCAGACGAGCGGCAGGCTCGCCAGTTGCGCGTAAGTCCAGGGGATGTGCGGGGCCGTACTCATCAGGCTCTCGTCCTTCTCAAGCATAAGCCCCGCACGGGTCCGGCGTCAGCCGATCAGCACTTCTTCGACTTGGCGCTGCCGCAGGAGGGGGCCGGCGGCGGGCAGACCGGGGCCGGCGGGGGGCAGCAGGGGGCGCAGATCGTGCCGCCGGCGACGGTGCCGAGGGTGGCGAGGTCGAGCTTCTTCAAGATGGTCTCTCCTGTACGGTGTGTTGCGTGAGGTCAGGCTGCCGCGGAGGCGATCAGCACTTCTTCGACTTGGAGCTGCCGCAGGTCGGGGCCGGGGCGCAGACCGCGACCGAGACGGACACGCCGCAGAGGGTGCCGCCGGCGACGGTGCCGAGGGTCTTGAGGTCGAGCTTCTTCATGATGGTCTCTCCTGTCCGTTGTTGGGTTCGTGAGGTCAGGCTGCCGCCGAGGCGATCAGCACTTCTTCGACTTGGAGCTGCCGCAGGACGGGGCCGGCGGCGGGCAGACCGGAGCCGGCGGGGGGCAGCAGGGGGCGCAGATCGTGCCGCCGGCGACGGTGCCGAGGGTGGCGAGGTCGAGCTTCTTCATGATGATCTCTCCTGTACGTCTCGGATTGCGCAAGATCAGGCTGTCGCGGAGGCGATCAGCACTTCTTAGACTTGGAGCTGCCGCAGGAAGGGGCCGGCGGCGGGCAGACCGGAGCGGGCGGCGGGCAGACGGGGGCGCAGATCGTGCCGCCAGCGACAGTACCGAGGGTCTTCAGGTCGAGAGTCTTCATCTGGTCTTCCTCAAGTCCGGGACCGGCCTCGCGTCCCGTTCGCAGTCTTGAGATGCCAGATGTTTCAAAACGTGTCGAGACGCGTGCTCGAACACTTGACGGGTCATTAACCAAAGCGCTTCCGGAAAGCGGATGATTGACAAAGCCTTACGCAGCGACTGCGGAAACTGCGTAGGTAATTTCGCTGGGGAAGGCCTGTGCATGACGGGCTGCAAAGGCCCGCGATCCGTTGCGGCAGGACGATGCGACTGCGGACCGATGCTTCCGGAGAACGTCTCGATCAAGAAGAGCGGCGTTCAGGCATAATCCTGCCCCTCCTGCACGCGTCCGTTCATCTCCCGATGGTAACCGACGTCGTCTGAAAGGTGACGCCGGAACGGGTGAAGGCCTGCGGAGACAACCATCCGGCTCGTCATGGGAGACAGACGAAGCAAGTTCAGGGAAGCGGCGCGGAAGACCTTCGGAAGTTTCATTTCGCAATGCGGATATGCCGGATCCGGGCGCGTCAGGCGACGAGGCGCGGTGGCTCGGCCCGCAGCAGCATGCCGAAGAGGTCGCGCGGATCGTCCGGATCGGCCAGCAGGTCGAGGTCCTCGTAGTAGGGATGCTCGGCGAGGAGGTCGCGCACCGTGCGCAGCGCGGAAAAATCCTCGATCGCGAAGCCGACGGAGTCGAACACCGTGACCTGGCGCGCATCCGCCCGCCCGGGCGCCTCGCCGGCGAGGACCCGCCACAGCTCGGTCACCGGATGGTCCGGCGCCAGCTGCTGGATCTCGCCCTCGATGCGGGTCTGCGGCTCGTACTCGACGAACAGGGCGGCGCGGCGCAGGATCTCCGGCGCCAGCTCGGTCTTGCCCGGGCAGTCGCCGCCGACGGCGTTGATGTGCATCCCCTCCCCGACCAGGTTGTCGCCGAGGATCACGGCGTTGCGCTTGTCCGCCGTCACCGTGGTGACGATGTCGGCGCCGTGCACGGCCTCGGCGGTGCTGGCGCAGGTGGTCAGGTCGAAGCCGAAGCGCGCGAGGTTGCGCCGGCACTTGGCGGTCGCCGCCGGGTCGATGTCGTGGAGGCGCAACGTATCGACCCCGAGGAGCGCCCGGAAGGCCAGGGCCTGGAACTCGGCCTGCGCCCCGTTGCCGATCAGGGCCATGGTGCGCGAGCCCGGCCGCGCGAGGGCCCGCGCCGCCAGCGCCGAGGTGGCGGCGGTGCGCAACGCCGTGAGCAGGGTCATCTCGGTGATCAGCACCGGGTAGCCGTTGCCGACATCGGCCAGCACCCCGAAGGCGGTGACGGTCTGGCGCCCGCCGGCGGCGTTCTTCGGGTGGCCGTTGACGTACTTGAAGCCGTAGGTGTGGCCGTCGCTCGTCGGCATCAGCTCGATGACGCCGTCCGTGCTGTGGGCGGCGATCCGGGGCGTCTTGTGGAAGGCGTCCCATCGCGAAAAATCCTCCGCGATGGCCGAGGCGAGGCGGGTGAGCAGCGCCTCGATGCCGACGGCGTGGACGAGGCGCATCATGTTGTCGACGCTGACGAAGGGGACGACGTTGAGGGCCGGCATCTAGAAGCTCCGTGTCGGTCGGTCGAGGATGCGGCGGCCGAAGAGGCTGGCGGCAAGATCCGTCATCAGGAGGGCGGTGCGGCCGCGCTCGTCGAGGAAGGGGTTGAGCTCGACGAGGTCGAGGCTGCGCACCAGGCCGGAATCGTGCAGCAGCTCCATGATCAGGTGGGCCTCCCGGAAGGTGGCCCCGCCCGGCACCGTGGTGCCGACGCCGGGCGCGATGCCGGGATCGAGGAAGTCGACGTCGAGGCTGACATGGAGCAGGCCGTCCGCGGACGCGACCTCGCGCAGGAAGTCGCGCAAGGGCGCAACGATGCCGGTCTCGTCGATGTCGCGCATGTCGTGCACCCGGGCGCCACTCTCCGTCAGTGCCCCGCGCTCCGCCGGATCGACGCTGCGCAGGCCGAACATGCAGATCCGGGCCGGATCGAGCGCGGCGCGCAGGGGCGGGAAGTAGCTGGAGAAGCCCGGACGCCCAGTGAGGTAGGCCAGCGGCACGCCGTGCAGGTTGCCGCTCGTCGTCGTGTCGAGGGTGTGGAGGTCGGCATGCGCGTCGAGCCAGAGCAGGAACAGCGGCCGCCCCTCGTCCTCCGCCCGCCGCGCCATGCCCGCCACGGTGCCGGCCGAGAGGCTGTGGTCGCCGCCGAGGAAGATCGGCCGCGCCTCGGCGCTGTGCCGGAAGGCGGCCTCGGTCAGCGCCAGCGTCCAGCCCGCCGTCTCGGCGAGGTGGTGGATGGCGCGGTTCGGATGCGCCGGCACGGCGAAGGGCACGGGCGCGACCGTGCCCGCATCCTCGACGGGCAGGCCGAGGTCGCAGATCGCCTCGGGCAGGCCCGCCGCGCGGTAGGCGCTCGGCCCCATGTCGCAGCCGAGCCGGTCGGTACCCGACTGCACCGGCGCCCCGACCAGGACGCATCTCTCCGGGTGTCTGCCTGCCACTCGCCCGCTCCCGCTCGACCAGGCTCGACGGTAGCAAGCGTCCGCGTCACTCTGAACACGGGGAGCTGGTCAATTTTTCAAGGGTATCGCGCATTCTGGCAAGCCACACTGCGCAGAGTGCCGGAATGGATACCCTCGACCAGAGTCTCATCACCCTCCTGCGGCACGATTGCCGGCGCCCGGTCTCGGAACTGGCGCTGCTCCTGAAGGTGTCGCGCGCCACCGTGCGGGCGCGGCTCGACCGGCTCGAGCGCGACGGCGAGATCGTCGGCTACACGGTGGTCCTGCGCGCCGACGCGATGCCGGCGGCGGTGCGGGCGATCACGCTCATCGCGGTCGAGGGGCGCAAGGCCGGCGACGTGATCGACGCGCTCAAGGGATTTGCCGAGATCACCGCGGTCCACACGACGGTCGGCACCTGGGACATCGTCGTGGAGGTCGCCGCCGGCAGCCTGCCGGAACTCGACGAGATGCTGCGCCGGGTGCGCCTGGTGCCGGGCGTGACCACCTCGGAGACGCACCTGCTGTTGTCGACGCCGCGCAGCGCGCGGGCGCGGTTGTAGGACCGCCCGGGGGCCTGCGGGCGCCCGGTGCGGCCGGGCGCCCGCGAGACTCAGCCGATGGCTTCGGCCACCGCCAGCCCGCAGGCCGCCGTGTCGGCGTTGCCGCCGAGGTCGCGGGTGCGGAGCGTCCGCTCGGCGAGCACGCGCTCGATGCCGGCGACGATCTCGGCCGCGGCCTCCTTCTCCCCGAGATGCTCCAGCATCATCGCGCCGGACCAGATCTGGCCGATCGGGTTGGCGATCCCCTGGCCGGCGATGTCGGGGGCCGAGCCGTGGACGGGCTCGAACAGCGACGGGAAGTCCCGGTCCGGGTTGATGTTGCCCGACGGCGCGATGCCGATCGTGCCGGTGCAGGCCGGGCCGAGGTCCGACAGGATGTCGCCGAAGAGGTTGGAGGCCACCACCACGTCGAACCAGTCCGGATGCAGCACGAAGTGCGCGGTCAGGATGTCGATGTGGTACTTGTCCCAGGCGACGTCGGGATAGTGGCGCGCCATCTCCTGCACCCGCTCGTCCCAGTACGGCATGGTGATCGAGATGCCGTTCGACTTGGTGGCCGAGGTCAGGTGCTTCTTCGGCCGGCTGCTCGCCAGCTCGAAGGCGAATTTCAGCACCCGGTCGGTGCCGCGGCGGGTGAAGATCGATTCCTGCACGGCGAATTCGCGGTCGGTGCCCTGGAACATGCGGCCGCCGACCGAGGAATACTCGCCCTCGGTGTTCTCGCGCACGACCCAGAAGTCGATGTCGCCGGGCTTGCGGCCGGCGAGCGGGCTCGGCACGCCGGGCATCAGGCGGACCGGGCGCAGGTTGATGTACTGGTCGAACTCGCGCCGGAACAGGATCAGGGAATTCCACAGCGAGACGTGGTCGGGGATCTTCTCCGGCCAGCCGACGGCGCCGAAGAAGATCGCGTCGTGCCCGCCGATCTGCGCCTTCCAGTCCTCCGGCATCATGCGGCCGTGCTTGGCGTAGTAGTCGTAGGACGAGAAGTCGAACCAGTCCTGCTGCAGCGTGAAGCCGTGGCGCTTGGCCGCCTGCTCCAGCACGCGCACCCCCTCCGGCACCGTCTCCTTGCCGATGCCGTCCCCGGGGATCACGGCGATGCGGTAGGTGCGCTGGGCTGACGGCATGGGTGTCTCCTCCTGTTTATGGTGCTCCCCGCCTCGCGCATCCGGCATTCGGGGTCAATGGGAGCGGCAATACCCCTGGCTCATGCCACCTCCCCCACGCTCGCCCGGCGCTGGCGGTCGAGCTCGTCGCTGTAGCGCTTGAGGGTGTGCTTCTCGCTCAGGATGCCGATCACCCGGGCGGCCTCGCGGCTCTCGACCACCGCCAGCGCCTCGCTCTCGGCCTTGTCGAACAGGGCGACCGCCTCCTTGGCGTTCATCTGCGGCACCAGCACCTGGTCGCGGTAGCGCAGGAGATCCGCGACCCGGGTCTCGGCGGCCTTGTCGTCGATCGGCGCGGCGTGGGCCTCGGCGACGAGCACGATGCCGGCATAGAGCCCGGCCTCGTCGACGGCGACGACCTGGGTGCCGGAGCCGAGCGGGAAGGCGCGCCGGAACGCCGCGAGCGTGGTGTCGCTGCGCACCGTGCGCACCTCGCGCCGCATCAGCTGGCCCACCGTCAGGGTGCGGATCCAGCCGACGTCGTGGGCGCTGCGGATCGATTCGCCGCGCAAGTGGAAGCGCCAGGTCGCGAAGGAGTAGCCGAAGGTCTTGCGCACGGTGAGCGAGGAGGCGATCACCGCGACCAGCACTAGGCTGGCGATGGGGAAGTCGCCCGTCACCTCCAGCGCCAGGAAGGTCATCGTCATCGGCCCGCCGATCACCGCGACGGCGAGCGCGCTCATCCCCACCACCGCGTAGGTCACCGGCGGCAGCACCATGGCGACGAGCGGCGGGGCGAGCATCACGAAGATCTTGCCGGCGAGCGCGCCGAGGAACAGCGAGGCGAAAAAGAGCCCGCCGCGGAAGCCCGTGCCGATCGAGATCGCCGAGGCGAGCGCCTTGGCGAGGAAGACCAGGATCAGCCCCGCCGCGCCCACCGCCGCGCCGTCCTCCGACAGGTTGAGGTGAAGCGCGCCGTGCCCGGCCGAGAGCACCTGCGGCGTCGCGACGAGCGCCAGCGCCCCGACCGCGAGGCCGCCCAGCACCGGGCGGGCGAGCGGGGGCAGCCTCGTGCGGCGCACCCCCTCCTCCACCAGCGTCACGCCCTGCATGATGAGGATGCCGAGCCCGGCGCAGATCAGCCCGAGGCCGAGCGTCGGCAGGTAGTCGGTCGGGCCGACCGCCGGGGTCGCCCCGAGGGTGATGACCGTCTGGTGCCCGAGGAGCGCGCGCGACACGAAGGCGCCGGCAAGCGCCGCGGTGACGACCGGGGTCAGCGACCCGATGGCGTAGGTGCCGATGATGAGCTCGAAGGCGTAGAAGGCGCCGGTCAGCGGCGCCCCGAACGCCGCCGCGATGGCGGCGGCGGCCGCGCAGCCGACCAGCACCCGCATGTCGTTGCGGCGCAGCTCGAAGCTCAGGCCCAGCCGCGAGGCGACGCCGCCGGAGATCTGGGTGTAGCCGGCCTCCAGCCCGACCGAGGCGCCGCAGCCGTTCGAGATCAGGTTCTGCACCGCGACCAGCACCGAATCCCGCAGCGAGAGGCGGCCGCCATGGAGCGCGTTGGCCTCGATCGGGTCGATCACCGGGCTGCCGGGCACCCGCCGGATCCGGCTCCCGAGCCAGATCACCAGGCCCAGCAGCGCGCCGCCGAGCGCCGGCACGCCGATGGCCACGAGCGGCGGCACGCGGGCCGTCGCGCTCAGGCGCTCGTCGAGGTCGAGACCGAACAGCCATTCGTGGGCGGCTTGCGCCGCCCAGCCCATGGCGCTGACGAGCCCCCCCGACACGCAGCCGACGAGGGCCGCGAGCAGGATCAGGCCGATCTCGCCGCCGCGCACCCAGGCGCGCAAGCCGCCGGGCGCCAGCACGAGGGCGCTCTCCGTGAGGGAGCGGCGGACCGTCTCGGATTTCGGCGTCATCGCGTCGGGGCGGGCTCTCGAGGGGAAGGGCGGGCGCCGGCAGCGGTTTAGGGCGTGGAAGCCGGCCGGTCGATCGGGATTCCGGCGGTAGCCGGCGCAGTTTCCCGCCTTCCGGTGCGAAAGCCGCCGATCGGCGCTTGCCACGACGCTCCGGCCGGACTACACAGCCCCCCGTCGCGAGCCGCCATAGCTCAGTTGGTTAGAGCGCTAGATTGTGGATCTAGAGGTCCCCCGTTCGAGCCGGGGTGGCGGTACCACGACACCGACGGGATCGAGGCCCGGGTGCAACGCACCACAGATAGGCCGAGCGACCCGGACCAATCCTTTCAAATTTGTTAAAGCATAGACGGCTCTGTCCGTGCACATCTCTTCCCGGAACGAGGGGAGGACGGTGTGCAGCGCTACTTCTTCGATCTGAGCGCCGGTGCCTGGCAGTGCCGGGACGATATCGGGCTGATCCTGTGCAGCCAGGACGAGATCCGCGGCGAGGCGACCCGGACGGCGATCGCGTTCGCCGGTGCCGGCTTGCCCGGCGCCGACCTCTCCGACCTGAAGGTGCGGGTGCGCGACCGGGCGGGCGAGGCCGTCATGACGGTGAGCCTCGCCCTCACCGTGCGCGGGGCGGAGGAGGAGCCGGTGCGGCTGCCCGCGCGGACGGCCCGGCCGCGGATGGCGCGGGCGGCCTGACGGTCCCCTGCCCCGCCGCGAGCCGGCGGTTCAGGAGACCCGCGGCGGCGAGCCCGAGCAGGGCGCCGCCGGCACTCGCCGCGAAGTCGACGAACTGCGCGGTACGGCCCGGCACCCAGATCTGCCCGATCTCGAGGAGGCCCGCGAGCAGGCCGAGGCCGAGGGCGAGCCGCCGGGCCGGCGCGCGGGGGAATCCGAGGCCGAGGAGGCCGGCCGTGCCCGCATAGGCGGCGAGGTGCTCCAGCTGGCCGGCGGCGCCGGTGCGCAGCTCCCAGTCCTTCGGGATCCAGGACAGCCAGACCAGCACCGGCAGGCAGGCGAGCCCCGCCAGCCCGGCGGAGCGCCGCCACAAGTCCGGCGCGCCCGGTCCCGTCGTGCCCTGCCCCATCGCGCCCAGCCCCATCGCGCCCAGCCCCATGCCGCGTCTCCTCGCGCCCGCTCGGGGCCGTGCCGATCGTCCACCGGCTGGGTCGGCCGGGCAAGCGCACCATCCGGCGAAAGCCCCGCCCAATCGGCGTCGGCCGATGGCGGTAGGGCGGAACGATCGCTCCTGCGGCGCGATACCCGGGAGCCGAGCCGGAGGCGCCCGATGACCGACCCAGCCGAGACGCCCAGCGACTCCGGGCCCGCCCGGGACGAGGAGGCGTTCCACATCCCCGACGACCTCGCACGGGCGCTGACCGAGTTCGCCGCCGTGGAGCAGGTATCCCGCGGCGAGGCGATCTGTCTTGTCCTGCGGGAATACCTGCGGGCGAAGGGCTACCTGAAGGGCTCGCCCCCCGCCTGAACCTTCGCGGTCCGGCCTTCGGTCAGGCGGCGCCGCGCAGCTGGATCTCCAGGCGGCCGACATCCTCGGTCAGCCGCTCGACGGTGCGGCGCGCCTCGCCATCCTCGGGGGACGCCCGGAGGGCGTCGCTCGCTGCCGCAAGAGATTCGCGCTTGGCCTGAAGCGCGTAGGCGATCTGGGCCCTGGCCATCTCGGGCGTGCGGTCGGCCATGTCGATCCTCCTCTCCTGTCGTCTCTGGTTCTCTTCCGATGCCGGACGGCGCAGCGCAGCCGGCGGCTGCCGGAGCAACGCGGCCGGCGCTGCCGGGATGCCGCCGCGAGCCCGGCTGCGACGATTCGGACGCGCGGCGCAGGCCCCCGCGAGGAGAGCCTGCGCCGTCGTCGGGATCGGATCGCAGGGCCGGCGTCAGCAGTCGTTGGCCTGCTGCGCGGCGGTCTTCTCGCCCTTCGACTGTCGGCTGACATCGGCCGGCGAGGTCGCGTTCTGCGAGCCGACATTCTGCATCGCCCCGACCGTGCCGGGCGACTCGGCCTTCGCGCCGGGCGTGACCGAGGCGGTGGCGGGCGGATCGACGTTCGAGCTCCTGTCCATCGTCCGCGCGGCCTGCCCGGGCGCGCAGGGACCGGCGGCCGCCCCGAGCGTCCCGGCGAGCAGGATCAGTCCGGCACCGAGCGCGGTAAAACGGGTCATCGCGTTTCCTCCGAGGGTTGTTGTGCCGGCTAGAACCGTCCCCATGCGGGCGCGGTTCCTGCTCCGGCGCCTTCCCCATTGGGCTGCGGCGCGCAGGGCGCGCACCCGCGAACGCGCCGATCCGAAACCGGATTTCGAAACCCTGAGCGGGGTACCGCGGCGCGATCCATTTCGGTTGCGCGCGAAACCGAAAAAACCGCTTGCGTTTTGTGCGTCGCACGCTAGATTGTGCATTGCACGGTCGCGATGGCGTCGCGGCCTTGCTGCCCTTCTTGGGCGTTTCCTCCCTAGACTTCGGGCCGCTCGCAAGAGCGGCCTTTTTTCTTGGTGCCTGGATCGGGAGCCGATGGCCGGTGCGAGTCGGGCGACGCGGCCGAGGCGTGTTCGCCAACGCGAAAAGGGGCCGCGCGGTGCAGCCCCTCGACGGTGAGGTGTCGTGATGCGGGTCGGCGGGCGCCTCAGCTCGGCAGCATCCCGGCCGGCCGCGACTGGGCGTAGAGGCTCGCCCCCGCATCCGCCCCGACGACCCGCACCAGGGCGGCCTCGTCGCAGGTGCCGGCGATGCGCAGGCCGAGCCGGTGCAGGTGGTCCTTGTCGGTGCAGTAGGCCGCCAGCCGCGCCCGTCCGGTCTCCGGCATGCGCGCGACCAGGGCGTCCACGTCGTCCTCGCTGGCGCGATGCAGGACGGCCAGCAGCTCGAGCGGGATCGGATAGCGCGCGAACGCCGTGGGCAGCGGGCGGGTCTGAGCTTGCGGCATGGATCACCTCGGTGCGGTCAGCTTCGTCCGAGCTTCCGACGAACATGGTTAGCGATCGGTTAAGCCCCCAGCGAATACTCGCCCGGTGCATTGCCGAAGCGGAAAGTGCCGAATGCCGCTGGTCCTTCACGGCCGTCGGGCGCGGCGAGACGTCGCGACGATCAGCACATCGCAGCGATGGGGACGGCGGCGACGCTCCGTTACGGCGTCACACCTCAGTACGGCGGGGTCGGACGTCCGGCGATGATCCGCAGAACGTATGGAGCGAACGTTCATGCAAATGATTGTAGTGGTCATTCCGTACCGATGGACGGGCCGGACCGAGCTGTGATGAACGAAGAGACCGGCCCGGAACCTGCCCCTGCCGAAGCCGTGCGCCGCAGCCTCGACGGCTGCCTGCGCGCCCCCGCATTCCGGCGGTCGCAGAAGCTGGCCGCCTTCCTGAGCTACATCGTCGAGGAGGAGCTGTCGGGGCGCGGCGAGGCGATCAAGGCCTACACCATCGCCACCCAGGCCCTCGGCCGGGCCGACAGCTTCGATCCGAGCAACGATCCGAGCGTGCGGGTCGAGGCCGGCCGCCTGCGCCGCGTCCTCGACGAGGTCTATGCCGACGAGGGCCGGTACTGGCCGGTGCGGATCCAGGTGCCGGTTGGCGCCTACCGGCCGAGCTTCGAACTCCAGGATTTCACGCAGAAGGACGTCCGGCCCGCGGAGTTCGAACCTGTCGCGCGCGAGCCCGAAGGGGGGGGCCGGCCGGTGGGGAGGCTCCCCGGCCCGGGCTCCGTTCCGCCGGGGCCGACGACCGCCCGGTCGATGCGGGTGGTCCTCACGCAGATCCTGGCCTTGTTCGACACGCGCGGACAGGCCGTGCTGGCCCTGATCCTCGCCGTCATCGCTTTCCTGCTCGTCGTCGAGGTCGCGCTCCAGATCTATGTCCTCACCCGCTCTTGAGCGCGACGATGCTCCGGCCTAGAGCGTGTTATGAACTGATTATTGTACGTTCGATTTTGCTGAGCATATCGCAGACGAAGGCAACCATGTGGAGGCCCGCCAATGTGCTGGCGTAGCGCTCGTAATCCTTGACCAGCCGGC